>CAYXGP010000151.1:0-21432 GCA_964464515.1 uncultured Enterobacterales bacterium | reverse complement strand
CCTGGAGGTTCGAGACGCCGCCGGGTAGGCCTGGGTTGCGCGACGCCCGACTCTACACCATCGGGGGGATCGCGCCGTGACCAGAGCCGAGACCCCAACCCCATGAAGGTCTGGACCCCCCTCGAGACCTCCTGGCCCTCCGCGGTCCTCCTCCTCGGCCTCCTCTCCTCTGCGTGGCTCTACCGCCGCCACCTCGAGCGTCCCCGCCCGGCCTGGTTGGCGCTGCTCGCCGCAGCCCTTCTGGTTCGCCTGTGGGTGATCCCCGCCTGGACCGGTCACATCTACGACGGCCACGAGGCCGAGTACTGGGATCTGTTCCGCGGGGTCCGCGCGCCCAACCGCGGCGGCACCGTGCTCTACCCGTCGATGCAGTGGCTGTGGTGGGGACTGGGCCGCGCGCTCCCCCACGACCCCCGCGTGCCGATCGCCCTGAGCGCCCTCATCGGCGCCGCGGCCGCCGCGCTCGTCGGCGGCACGGTCGGCCGACTGTCCACCCCAGCCGCCGGCCTGCTCGCGGGGGTCTTCGCCGCCCTGCACCCCATCCAGGCCGCCTGGAGCACCAGCGCCTACAACGTCATCGTCCCCCACGCGCTGGGCTGCCTGTCGCTGTGGGCCACGGCCCGGGTGGTCACCGCCCGCCGACCGCCCCTGGCGCTGGGAGCGCTGGCCGCCACCAGCGGGGCCCTCGCGTTCACAGCAAGAATGGACGTGATCGGCTTGCTGCTCCCCGGGCTCCTTCTGTTGGGAGCGGTCTGGCCGCCCGGATCGCTCCGTGACCGTCTGCGGCTGGTCCCCGTCGGGCTGATCTGCCTGGGGCTGGCCGGCGCCGCCGCGTGGCCGCTGGTCATGCCCGGCGAGGTGCCCGGGGCCGGCGAGCGGGGGCTGTCGTTCTCGATCAACGTCGGCCTCCTGGCGCCGTATCTGCCGCTGGACGGGCCGGCCGGCCTTGCGCTGGTCGTCCTGGGCGCGATCTGCGCCGCGACGCGCTGGCCGCTCGTCACCGCCGCCTGGCTCGTCGCCGTGGCGGTGAACCACCTCGCGCTGTCCAGCTTCAACGACTTCGGCGATCGGCATGCGCTGGGGGCGCTGCCCGCCGCTTCCTGGGCCCTCGGCGCGGGCACGATCGCCCTCTCGCGCCGCACCCGCCTGGCCGCCGGCCTGGCCGCCGCCGGTCTCCTGCTCTGTCTGGCCGGGCTGCGCGACACCCGCGGCCGATTCTACGGAAGCGAGGCGGCCTTCACGGAGCTTCTCGAAGCCCCCCCGTGGGACACCCTCCCTCGACTGTCCCGCCCACAGGCCCTGCAGCGGAGCGGCCAGGCGTGCGGCTGGGTGAGCGAAGATCCCCGGATGGCCGCCGCGCCACTGGCCTCGCACTTCAACGTGATCAAACCCGAGGAGGCTGCGTCTCTGCGCGGTCCGGACGGCTGCCTGCGGTGGTGTCTCGACGTCCAGGACTGGCGCTGGTCCAGCCGCGGGGTGCGGGACCGCGCGCTGCGCATGGAGCGCCTGTATACGCTATCACCCGTCGGCGTGGTGACCGATGCGTCGGGGTACTCCTGTCTTGTATTGGATCTGGTGTCACGACGCTGCTGTGACACCGCAGGCCAGGAGCCGCGGGGGGGAGCCTCAGGCTCGGCGCAGATCCCGTGACGGCTCGCCAGCCAGCCAAGCGAATCAGAGCTCGCGCCAGGTGTGCGGAGTGACGCGACGACTCCAGGATGGCTCGACCCAATCGAAGGCCGGCCCCGCCCGCCCCCAGCTGAGTATCCCCATGCAGCAGTCGTTGACCGGACCACGCCCTCTCCCTTGCCTGCGAAACTGCACGTCATCGAGAAAGAGCGTTCGGGTTCGGCCGACCTTCGTGATCGGGAACGCCTCGCGATGGTGGGCATAGAAGTGAATCGGTGGCTGCGCCGCCTCGACCAGTCGACGCAGCCGTCGCGATCCCCAGTCGTCGCTCTCGCCGCCGAGCCCGCTCATCGAGCCGTGGGTGATGAGGATGTCGAAACGCTTCCGAGCCAACGCCCGGCACGCCGCAGGATCGACGAACTGAGGCGGAGACGCGCGCGCGGGGTTCCGCTCGGGAGCGCCGCCGACCGCCGCCACGCGAAGGTCGGCGACCGTCGTGATCGCGCCGCTGTCCAGGTGCTCGAACACCCCGTAGGCGTCTACTGCCGCGCGCTCCCGACCGCCCGTCGCCTCCGCCAGGGCGTCGAAGTCCTCGTGGTTGCCGTGGGTCCAGACGATCGGAGCCGAGAGGGAGCGCAGGTCGCCCGGCGGACCGCGCAGGATCCGCTCGACCACCGGACACCGCTCCGGCGGCTCGGGGCGCGCGAAGTACCGCGAGAAGCCAAGCTCCTCGGGGTTGTGGCGAGCATGCGCGACGGTCGCGCGATCGAGGCGGCCCAGATCGGGGAAGAAGCCGAAGTCGCCGCACTGCAGGATACCGTCGAGGCGGAGACCGTGCTCACGCTGCCACAGACTGGCCAGCTTCAGCATCAACCGGAGGTGGCCGTGTGTGTCTCCGAAGACCGCCAGCGTTCGGGTAGACATGGAGGGCTCCGAGGCGCCACCGCAGGTCAAGAAGACAGCGATGTGATATCCACCTTGCCTCCTCTCTACCCGATCAGGGAGCCCCGATGAAGCTGAACCTCGGCTGTGGATTCCGCCACCTGGACGGCTACGTCAACGTCGACAGCTCGCCGCTCTGCGAGCCCGACCAGGTGGTCGATCTGGAACAGACACCCTGGCCGTTCCCGTCGGACTCCGTCACCGATATCGTGCTGCATCATGTGCTGGAGCACCTGGGCGCCACCACGGAGTCGTTCCTCGCTATCGTCGGAGAGCTGTACCGGGTCGGCGCCCCTGACTGCGCCATCCACATCACGGTCCCGCACCCCCGACACGACGAGTTCCTCGCCGATCCCACCCACGTCCGCGCCATCCTCCCGCAGACCTTCGAGCTGTTCGACATGGCGCTGAACCTCGCCTGGAAGCGGAACGGACTATCCAACACACCGCTCGCGCTCCAGCTCGGCGTCGATCTCGTGATCTCGGGGGTTCGGCTCGGGCTCGACCCCTACTGGGAGACCCAACGACTGGAGGGTAAGCTGGATGGCGCCTTCCTGAAGCGTCTGATCGACGGGCAGACCAACGTGGTCAAGGAGATTCAGTTCCAACTCCGGGTGGTGAAGCCGGCTCGGCGCGAGTAGTCCCCGGCCTCTGGCTTGGCCCCGCTCGCTCCGCTGCCCCGGGACAGGGTTCTACCAACTCACGTCGGCGAGCCCTCGCTCGACCGCAGCCCCGCCCAGCCTGAAGAGTCCTGCCCAGCCTGAAGAGCCCTGCCCAGCCTGAAGAGCCCGGTGCTGAAGAGCATTGCGTCGTGGTGACGGAACCCCGGCCGGGGTATCCGTGTCTGGTCAGGTGAATTCTGAAGGGTGACGTCGGCCGGTCCGGCGGCGACGAAGACGGTAGGTCGCGCGGGCAGGTGGGCAGGCCGATGGCGAAGACGGCGGAAGCAGCGGCCACCCTGCTCGTGTACCTCGACCGTCTGGCCGCGCGGCACCGGACCCTGCTGCTCGTCCGGGCCGCGCTTCAGCTCGCGGCGGCGGGCGCGATCGGCGCCGTGGCGCTGACGGCGGCCCTGTCCCTGGGCGGCTCTCCTGAATTCCTGCGCTGGGGGCTGGCTCCACTCGCCGCGGTGCTCGGCCTGGCTGCGGCGGCCTGGCCCCTGCTCGCGCGCTGGCCGGCGGCGGGCGATCGGCTGGAGCAGGCCCGCGTCGTTGAGGCCCAGCTCCCCGAGCTGCGGAGTCGCCTGATCACCGTGGTCGATCGGGCCCAGCAGCCGCAGGGCGGATCGGTGGCGCTGCTGGAGCGGGCGGCCGGTCGCGCGGCCGAGGCCGTGGCGCGGCTCCCCCCGGAGGCGGTCCACCCCACCCGGCAGCTCCACCGCCCTGGCGGAGCGTCGGCGGTCGCGATCCTGCTCGCGCTGATCGTGAGCCTGCTCGCGCCACGCGGCCCCCTCGACGCGCTGAGCCTGATCCTCGGGCGCGCCCCGACGGCGCCTCCTGCGGCCGCGTCCACCCTGACCTCCGACACGCCTGCCCTCGTCGGTGACATCGTCCTCCGGTACGTCTTCCCGGAGTACACCGGGCTCGCGCCGGTGGAGATCGCCAACTCCGACGGCACCATCCACGCCCCACCCGGCACCCGCGTGGAGATCACCGCGCGAACGGGTGAGGTCCACGACAGCGCAGAGCTGCGGGTCTCGGGGCTGGAGCCCCAGCGCGCGCGGCTCCTGTTCGGCCGCGACGTCTCCACAGCCCTCACGGTAGGCGAGGCTGGCACCTGGCAGCTCGCGCTGCTTCAGGGCGAGACCCTGGCGCTGAGCCCCGAGTACCCCATCCTCACCGACGCCGACGCCCCCCCCGTGGTCGCCCTGCGCACCACCCCCCGCGCCGAGGTGCCGATCGACGCCCCCCTGGGCATCGAGTGGTCGGTCAACGATGACTTCGGCGTGCGGCTGGTCCGCCTGGAGCTGGACACGCCGGGGGGCACCCGAGAGATCGTGCTCCGCGATCCCCTGGAGCCGCGCAGGTCGCTCGACGGACAGATCCTCAAGCGTCCGCGGGAGCTGGGCCTCACGGTGGGTCAGGAGATCACCGCCCGCGTCGTGGCCTTCGACAACGACATCACCGGAGAGGGCAAGCGCGGCGCCTCCGCCGACGTCACCTTCACGATCGTGGGCGCCCAGGGCTACGGCCAGAACCTCGTCGACTACCACCGACGCCTCCGCGACGCCATGCTGCCGGCGCTCGCAGACTTCCTGCTCGACCCCATCCCGCCCGGTCGCGGCGCGGCGGGGATGTCGCGCTGGGTGGAGACCTCTCGGGCACGGATCGAGCCTATCGATCAGGTATACCGGGAGCAGTGGGGCGACACCGTCGGCAGCGGGATCGACGCCTCCCTGGTGGACGACGTGCTGGAGAGCACCGCGCGTCTGCTGCGGTTCACCCTCACCACGGGGGACCCGGGCGTGGAGCGCCGGGTGACCCGCGGCGACCTCGCGACGTTCACCGAGCTCCACGCCGGGACGATCGCCGCCCTGGAGCGCGGGGTGATCGTGCTCGACGGTCTGCTGCGAAAGAACGCGTTCGGCGACCTGCGTGACATGACCGAGCGGGTCGCCCGCGCCGCGCAGCGCATGGCCGCGCTGGAGGACCCCACCGCCGAGCGGCTCCTCTCCTCGCTCGATCAACTCCAGCGGATGCTCACGCAGCTCCAGGAGGCCACCAAGCAGCTCGCGGAGGGTCAGCTCCAGGAGTTCATGAACACCGGCACGCAGGCGGCGCAGAACATCGTGGAGGAGATCCGGCGGGCGCTGGAAGCCGGCGACATCGAGCGCGCCCAGGAGCTGATCGCCGAGCTCGCCGCGCAGCTCTCGCAGATGGCCGAGGGCCTGAACGACCAGCTCGCGCAGCAGCAGCAGAATGAAGATCAGATGGCCGAGGACTACGCCTCCTCCTTGCAGGAGTCGGAGGCCCTGGAGAGAGACCAGCGCCAGCTCACCGAAGACCTCGCGGAGGCCCGAGAGCGCCTGGGCTCCGACATCGCCGAGGCCGTCGCGCAGTGGGAGCGCCTCCGGGAGCTGGCCCGCGAAGCCCGCGAGAGCGCCGAGGCCGCCCGCGACGCCACCGGCGACGGCGGGGGGTGGCGCCAGGACAGCATCCGCCGGATGGAGCGGATCGTGCAGGAGTCCGAGGCCCTGCACGACGCCATCCGCGCGGGAGATGTCGAGGCCGCGCTGTACCGCGCCAGTCCTGCCCTGCGAGCGTTCAAGAGCGCCGAGCTGGCGCTTGGCAGCGAGCGGAAGCGGTCGCGCGCAGCGGGTGAGTCGGTGCCCGACGGGCTCGTCCTGTCGGAGGCCGCCGCAGGCCGCGGCAGCCGGGCGGTCAAGGAGATCCGCGAGATCCTGGACTCCATGGACACCGGCGAGCGCCCGCAGGATCCTCGGATGACCCAGGCCGCTCAGGATCTCGCCGAGCGCCAGGAGACGCTCCGCGACCGGGCGGACGCCCTCAGCGACAAGATGCGGGAGATCGAGCGGCTCATGCCCACCGCCGACGGCTCCGCCAGCTCGAGGATGCGCGACGCCACCGAGTCGATGGAGCGCGCCGGGGATCGTCTCCACGCCGGCGATGACCTCTCCGGCGAGGGCTACGGCCGCGACGCCGCTCGCCAGGTCGCCGAGTCACGCCAGCTCCTCCAGAAGCAGATGGAGGACTACCGGCAGATGCAGCGGGCCGCCGAGCGACAGTCCGGCCGGCGCGGCCAGGGAAGCGAGGGAGGCCACGAGCCGGGGGAAGAGCAGACGGGGCGCATGTCGAGGCGGCAGATCGAGCTCCCCGCGCCGGAGAGCTTCCGCGTCTACGAGGACTACCACCGCGCGCTGCTCCAGGGCGCAGAGGGGAGCGTCCCCGAGGAATACCGCGCGCTCAAGGACCGCTACTTCGAAGAGCTTATCCGCCAGTAGGCGCGAACCGGAGCCACCCCCGTGCAAGCCACCCTGCTCGCGATCTCCCTGCTGCTCGGCCCGACCGCGCGCGCTGGCGCCTCCGAGGACGCCGATCGCTGCCTGAACCACTACGACATCGCCTGCGCGCAGGAGGCCCTCGCGCGCATCGAGCGGGCCTCGCCCGAGAGCGACGCCGCGATCCGCGTGGGTCTGTGGGTGGCGTTCCACCAGGGTCGCTACGCCGACGCGATGGACGGCGTCGCCCGACTGGTCGATCGTGGGATCGACGTGGAGGCTCAGGAGAAGGCACCGTACCGCAAGACCGCCGAGGCCGCCGACGGCATGGAGGAGGCGCGGGGCGACGGCGTGCGCATCCGGGTGGAGGGCGGCATCGACCGCGTGCTCGTCGAAGAGGCCATCGACACGCTGCAGCGCTCCCGCGGGGCCTTCGACGAGCTCTTCGGCGGCGGTCCCTCCGGCGACATCGTGCTCGACATCTGCCCCACCGCCGGCCGCTTCCCCCCCGCCCGGGGGCTGCCTCCCGAGGGCGGCCGCGCCACCGGGGTGGTGGCGCTGTCTAAGTGGACCCGCCTGCTGCTGACCAGCCCGCGGGCGCTGTCACGTGGGTACGCCTGGAAGGACACGATCGCCCACGAGTACATCCACCTCGTGGTGGCGTACCGCACCGCCAACCGCACGCCGGTGTGGCTGCAGGAGGGACTGGCGAAGCACCTCGAGGGGCTGTGGCGGGGTGACCACGATCGCCAGCTCTCTGCCCACCACCGCTCGCTGCTCACCCACGCCCTGGAGACCGGCGAGTTCGTGCCGTTCCACAAGTTCCAGCGCTCGATGGCCTACCTCGACAGCGGCGACGAGGCGTCGCTGGCGTTCGCGCAGGTGTCCACGATGGTCGAGTACCTGATCGTGCAGGCCGGACTGCAGGTGCTCCCCCGGCTCCTCGAGCGCATCGAGGCGCAGGAGACCCCGGAGCAGGTGGTCGCCGAAGAGGCTGGACACATCGACTTCGCAGACTTCCGGAGGGGGTGGCTGGAGTGGCTGGCTGCCGACCCCCAGTTCTCCCCGAAGCCCGACGACATGCCGCTGTCCCCGCTGCCCGTGGTGCTCGACGGCGAGGGCGACGAGTTCTCGGAGGACCCCCTGCTGGCCGAGCAGCCCGAGCTGGCGCGGTTCACCCGCCTCGGCGATCTCCTGCGCGCCGCCGATCGCCATCGCGCCGCGCTGGTGGAGTACGACAAGGCCATGCCCCAGGACGGTCCACCCTCTCCGCTGCTCCTCGCGCGGCAGGCGGACTGTCACCAGTCGCTCAAAGACACCTCCACCGCCCTGAAGCTGGCCGAACGCGGCGCTGATCTCTACCCCGAGTTCACCCTGCTTCAGGTCACCCTGGGTCGCCTCTACGACGCTGACGGGCGCACGCAGGACGCCGTGGCCGCCTGGAAGGCCGCGCACGATCTCAACCCCTACGATCTCGAGGTCCAGCGCGCGCTGCAGGCCGGCTACGCCGCGCTCGGGGACGCCGCAGCGGCCGAACGCCACGGGCGCTATGCGCGCATCGTCGCCACGGCCGGCGTAACGAGCACCGCTCCGGGCGAGTGATATGGGGCGAAGCCCGACGAAGCGGGCGCCCACCGAGGAGAGACGATGGCAGCACCCACCGAGGAAACGACAGCGGGGCTGGGAACAGAGGGGCTGGGAACAGAGGGGCTGGGAACAGAGGGGCTGGGAGACGCCGAGCTGTTCGATCGGCTCAGCGGGGCCAGCGCGCGACTCCGGGAGGCCATCGGCAGCCGGATAGTCGGCCAGACCGACCTCATCGACCAGCTCCTCGCGGCGCTCTTCTCCGGCGGTCACTGCCTGCTGGTGGGCGTCCCCGGCCTCGCCAAGACCCTCCTGGTGAGCACCACCGCGCACGCCCTCGGCCTGCGGTTCGGCCGCGTACAATTCACGCCCGACCTCATGCCGGCCGACATCATCGGCACCGAGGTTCTCGATCGCGACCGCGAGACCGGCGAGCGGGTCTTCCGCTTCATTCGCGGACCGGTGTTCACCCACATGCTGCTGGCCGACGAGATCAACCGCACGCCGCCCAAGACCCAGGCGGCGCTCCTGCAGGCGATGGCCGAGCGCGAGGTGACAGCGGGCGGTCGCACCTGGCCGCTGGAGGCGCCGTTCCAGGTCTTCGCCACGCAGAACCCGATCGAGCAGGAGGGCACCTACCCCCTGCCCGAGGCTGAGCTGGACCGCTTCATGTTCTCGCTGAACGTGGACTACCCGTCGCAGGCCGAAGAAGAGGAGATCGTCGAGCGCACCACCGGCGAACGACTCTCTCCCCCCGCGGCGGTGCTCTCCCGCGCCGAGCTCCTGGCGTTCCAGGGGCTCGTGCGGCGCCTCCCGAGCTCTACGGAGCTGCACCGCTACGCCGTCCGGCTGGCCCGCGCGACCCGCCCCGGTCCGGACTCCAGCGACCTCATCCGCCGCAGCCTGCGCTGGGGCGCCGGACCGCGCGCCAGCCAGTACCTGATCATCGGCGCCCGCACCCGCGCCGCCCTGCGCGGGCACGAGGTGGCGGATCCCGACGACGTCCGGGCGATCGCAGAGGCGGTGCTGGCGCACCGGCTGGTGCTGGGGTTCCGCGCCGAGGCCGAGGGTGTCACCCGCAGCGACATCGTCCGGCACGTCGTCGAGACCGTCCCGCGGCGATCCTGACCCCGTGCAGGCCCCTCCCCCCGTACAACCGCCCTGGGATCCCCAGACCCTCGCCGCCATCGACCACCTGCGGCTGGTGGCCCGAGAGGCGGTGGCGGGGTTCCTCCTGGGAGGCCATCGCAGCGTGATGGTGGCCTCGGGGGTGGAGTTCTCCGACACGAAGCCGTACACACCCGGCGACTCCCTGCGCCACCTCGACTGGCGGGTGCTGGCGCGCAGCGAGCAGCTCGTGGTGCGCCGGCATCGCGCCGAGCAGGAGCTGTCCACGGTCGTCCTGCTGGACGCCAGCGCGGACATGGGCACGGGCGCCGCAGGAGGTGTCGCAGGGATCGACGGGGGCCCCGCCAGCAAGTGGGCCTACGCAGTCGGGATCACCGCCACCCTCATCCACTGGCTCGTGCATCGGCGAGAGCCGGTGGGGTTGGGGATCATCGCCGGCCGTGAGGTCCCCACCCGGTGGGCTCCGCCGCGCCTGGGAGGGGTACACGCCGCGCGCCTGTACGGGACCCTGGTGCAGACCCGCCCCGCGGGCCGCGCTCACCTCTTCAGCGCCCTGGCAGACTTCGAGGAGCGCATCCCCCGCCGCGCGATGGTGGTGGTCGTGAGCGATCTGATGGAGGAGCCGGCGGAGTGGGCCCCGGCGCTCTCCGCCCTGGTCTCGCGCCGCGGAGATCTGCGGGTGCTGCACCTGCACGACCCCGCGGAGTGGCGCCTGGAGTACGACGACGCCCTGCGGCTGCGCTCCCCCGAGATCGGTCGGCCCGTCGCGATCGACCCGCTCGACGCCCGCGAGGCCTTCGAGGAGGTGGTGCGAGACTACCTGGTGGAGGTCCGCGAGGCTCTGGGCGCGTGGCGGGGGCGGCACGTGCTGACGCCCACCGATCGCCCGATGGCCGCGACGTTGGCCGAACTCCTGCGGGGCATGTGAAGTGACCCTGGGTTTCCTCGCACCGGCGGCGCTCGCCCTGGCGGCGCTCGCGGCGGGCCCCGTCCTCGCCCACCTGGCGCGCAGGCATCCCCAGCGCGTGGAGCCCTACGGCGCGATGCTCCTGCTGCGGCGCATGCTGCTCCGGCGACGCCACCGACGGCGGCTCCGGGATCGCCTGCTGCTGCTCCTGCGGGTCCTCGCGGTGCTCGCGGCGGTGCTCGCGGTGGGTCGGCCCGAGGTGCGCTGGCCGGGCGTGGACACCTCGCAGACCCCTGGCGCGGTGGTGATCCTGATCGACAACAGCCTGTCGATGGACCTGCGGGTGGACGGCGGCGTCGGTGGAGCAGACGGCCCCACGCTGCTGGCGCTCGCCCGCGAGTCGGCCCAGCGGTTCGTGCGGGGGTTGCCCGAGGGTACTCGGATGGGGGTCATCACCGCTGGCGGCCAGGCGCGTCGCGGCACAGGGCGGCTCACCACCGATCGCTCCGAGGTGCTGTCGCTCATCAAGGGCGTGCGGCAGACGCAGGGCGGCACCGACCTCTCCGGGGCGCTGGGGGAGGCGCGCCGGCTGCTGGACGGCGGGGGACTGATCGCCGCCTTCATCGACGAGGCGGGTCCCTCCGCGGTGGAGGGCGCGCGGAGCGAGCTGGCGCTGCTGGGCGAGCAGCGGGTGACGCTCCAGCCGCATGCGGTGCGTGCCGAGCGCGTGGCGAACGTCGCGGTGACGTCGGCGAAGTACGGCGACGGCCTGGAGGGCGGCACCGTGCGGGTGAAGCTGGCGAGCTTCGGCGGCCCCGAGCGCGAGGTGCCCGTGGTCGTGGAGCTGCCGGACGGCACCGCGATCAACACCTTCGTCACCGTCGCGGGCGACGAAGAGGCCGAGGCGTTCGTCACGGTGCCCCGGGTGACGGCGGGCGGCGTCGGGACCGTGCGCATCACCGATCCCGCGCTGACCGCCGACAACACGATGCCGTTCCACCTGCCGCGGGTGGGCGCCAGCAAGGTGCTGGTGGTGGACGGCGATCCGGGGCCGACCCCGGTGGCAAGCGAGGTGTACTTTCTGGAGCGCGCGCTGGCGCCGTGGGGCGCGCGGGCGACTGGACAGGGCGGCGTGCTGCCGGTGGTCACCTCATCCAGCGGCGTCGGCGAGCTGGACCCGGACATCCACCGGGTGGTGTTCCTCGCCAACGTCGCCGATCCCGCGCCCCTGGCAGCGCCCCTGGTGGACTTCGTGCGGCGCGGGGGCGGGCTGGTGGTCTCCCTCGGCGACAACGTCACCCCTGAGCGGTACAACAGCGCGCTGGCACAGCTCCTCCCCGCAGCCCTGCGCAAGGCGCGCGCGCTGGTGGCTCGGGGCGAAGACGGCCGCGCCACAGCCCTGCCCGACCTCTCGCTGTCGTTCTTCCAGCCCTTCCGGCGCGGCGGCCGGGCGTCCTTCGGCGACATCCGCTGGGGACGCCTGTTCACCCTCGAGCCCTACGAGGACGGCCCGCAGGTTCGCACCCTCATGCACCTCGACGGCGGCCTACCCCTGCTGATCGAGCGCGACGTGGGCCGCGGACGCGTGCTGCTGCTCACGAGCACCCTGGACATCGACTGGGGCAACTTCCCGCTCCAGGCCTGCTTCATGCCGTGGGTCCAGCGGACGGTGGGCTACCTGGGCGCAGAGGTGGGCGGCGGCGAGCAGCGGCTGACGCTGCGCACCTGGGAGGCAGCGCGCATCCAGCTCCCAGACGCCACGCCTGAGGTGACGGTGACGGGGCCCGACGGCGCCGTGCCGGCGTTCGTGCGATCCGGACTCCTGACGATCCAGCCTGAGCGCGCAGGAGAGTACCGGGTGGAGACCCCCGGCGCGCCGCCGCTGGCGCGGGTGGCGGTCACCACCGATCCCGCCGAATCTGACGTGCGCCCGGGACCCTCGCTGCTCGGCGTGGCGGCCGAGATCGATCCCGCTCGCTTCACCCGTCGGCTGACGCTGGCGCCGTGGGCGCTGCTGGCGGCGCTGCTGGCGGCGCTGGCCCAGGCGCTGCTGGCGACCGTCCTGGCGAGGCGCGACGAGCTGGCAGAGCAGCTACCGGCGGAGGTGATCCTTGAGACGTGATCGCGCCTGGATGACCCGACGCGCGCTGCTCGCTGGCGGCGCCGCGACGCTCGCGCTCCCCGCTCACGCGCTGGGACCCCCGAGCCAACTCGACATCGCCGAGCTCACCCTGCCGAGCGGCACGCTGTCGCGTCCGAGCGCGTGGTCGCGGCTGCTGTACGAGGTCATCCAGAGCACGAGCGTCGAGGCGAACCCGGAGTCGATCGTGCTCTCTCCGGAGGACCCTGCGCTGTTCGCCCACCCCTTCAGCGTGCTGGTGGTCGAAGACGGCTTCGCGCCGCTGGGAGAGGCGGCGATCCGCCAGCTCGTCCGGTACCTGTCATACGGGGGCTTCCTGGTCATCGACGACGCCAGCGGGCAGCCGTCGGGCAGCGTGACCGCGAGCGTACGGCGGCTGTGTCAGCGGCTCTTCCCCACCCGTCCCCTGGCGCCGCTGCCTGGTGACCACTCGCTGTACCGGGCGTTCTTTCTGTTGGACCGTCCGGTCGGACGCGTGGCGGTCTCGCCGACCGTCGAGGGCATCACCGTGGGCCCGATCACCCCCCTCATCTTCTGTCCCAACGACCTGTCGGGGGCGCTGGAGCGGCGGCCGGACGGCCGCGATCGCTGGCCGGTGGTCCCCGGGGGCGAGTGGCAGCGCCGCGAGGCGGTGAAGCTGGGCATCAACCTGGTGATGTACGCCCTGACCTCCAACTACAAGCACGATCAGGCGCACGTACGCGCCTTGATGGAAGAGGGGCGGATCGAGTGAACGCCGCGATCGGCTGGATCCTGGGCATCGGCGACGCCGATCCGGACTGGGGAGACCTCCAGTGGCTCACGCCGCGCTGGGCGATCGCGCTGATCGGCGTAGCGCTGGCGGCTGCGGCGGTGCTGGCGGTTCGGCGGTCTGGTCGCGGACGGCTCGCCGAGATGATCTGCTGGGGTCTTGCGCTGCTGGGGCTGGGGGTGGCGCTGGCGGATCCCGCGCTGATCACCGAGGCGACGCGGCGCGAGCCGGGGCGCCTCCTGGTGCTGGTCGACGGCAGCGCCTCCCTGGCGGTGCTGGAGGATGGCCGTCCCCGCGCTGACGCGGTGCCCGAGATCCTCGACGCGATCACGAGCGGCGGCGGCGAGGTGGAGGTCTTCACCTTCGACGAGGAGCTGCGGGCCGGCGCGCCCGTGAGCTGGACGGGGCGCGGGACCGACCTGGGCGTGGCGCTCAACGCCGTGGTCGATCGCACGCTGGGGCAACGACTGGCGGGCGTCGCCGTGATCACCGACGGCATCGACCGCGGCGCGCTGCGCACCGACGCCGGCGCGCTCCCGGAGCTGCCCGGTCCGCTGACGCTCTACCAGGTGGGCGAGGCGTCCGCGCTCTACGACGTGAGCATCGAAGACGTGGTGAGCAGCGGGTTCGCGTTCCTCCGCTCGCCCTTCAACCTGGAGGCGAAGGTGCGGGGCCCCGCCGGGGAGACCATCCCGGTGACGCTGAGCCGCGAGGGGCGGGAGGTGAAGACGCAGGAGGTGACGCTGGACGAAGACGGTCGAGGCTCAGTGCGCTTCAGCGTGATGCCGCGCAAGGTCGGGCGGTTCGCCTGGGAGATCGCGGTGCCCATCTCCCCCGAGGACGCGGTCCCCGGCAACAACACCTTCCCGGTGGTGATCCGCGTGGTGCGCGATCGCACGCGGGTGCTGCAGGTCTGCGGCAGCCCCTCCTACGACGAGAAGTTCCTGCGGCTGTTCCTCAAAGAAGATCCCAGCGTCGATCTGGTTTCGTTCTTCATCCTGCGCACCCACGCCGACTTCAACGTGGAGTGGCGCTCCCACGAGATCTCGCTGATCGAGTTCCCCTACGAGCGGCTGTTCCAGGAGGATCTGCTCGACTTCGATCTCGTGATCCTCCAGAACTTCGACTACGCGCCGTACTTCCGTCATCGGGCCGACGAGCTGCTCGACAACCTCGCCACGTTCGTCACCGACGGCGGCGCGCTGGTGATGATCGGCGGCGACCGCTCGTTCGACATCGCCGAGTATGACGTGACGAGCCTCGCGGGGGTGCTCCCGGTGAAGCTGGGGATACACACGACGCAGACCGACTTCGCCGCCTTCCGCCCCGAGCTCACCGCGGCCGGCGGCGCCCCCCCCCACACCCGCGGCGCCCCCGCCAGGGGCACCCAGCCGCAGATGGGCGGGGGCCACAATACGCGTGGGGGCGGCGCGCACCCCATCCCGGGGGGCGCCGCGTAGTGGTCCACGCGGCCGATGTTGGACGGGCTCAAGTTGAGGGGTGGGCTCACGCGAGGCTCGGCGACGCTGCTGGCGCACCCCACGCTCAAGACCAGAGAGGGCGCCGCCATGCCGGTGCTGGCGGTGCGGGAGATCGGGCGGGGGCGCACGATGGCACTCACGGTGGACGCTTCGTGGCGCTGGTCGTTCTCCGAGGCCGCGGTGGGTCGCGGCAATCAGGCGTACCTGCGGTTCTGGAAGAACGCGCTGCGCTGGCTGGTGGCCGATCCCGAAGACCGCCGGGTGGTGGTCGCGCCGTCGCGGGAGAACGTGCTGCTGGGCGATCCCGTGACGCTGGGGGTGGCGGTGCGCGACGCCGGCTACGGCCCGGTCACCGGCGCACACGTCGAGGGGACGATCCGCGGGCCGGACGGCGCGGTCGAGACGTTCACGCTGGTCACCGACGCCGCGGGGGAGGCGCGGGCCGAGATCCGCCCCACGGTGCAGGGCGCGCACCGGGTCGAGGTCCGCAGCGGAGCGGGGCCTGCCGATCGCGGCGAGACGGTGTTCGCGGTGAACACGCGCGACCCCGAGCTGGCCGACATCACACCCGACGCAGCGTTCCTGGCGGGGCTGGCCGAGCGGGCCGGGGGCGAGTACCGACCGGCAGGCGACCTCAGCCCGCCGCTGCTCGACGACTCTGCCGAGCGGTTGGTCGAGGACAGGCAGGAGATCGCCCTGGGCTCGGCGCCGTGGGTCGCGCTGTGGTTCGGGCTATGGGCGTCAGCGGCGTGGTGGCTGCGACGGCGGGGAGGTGGACATTGATCACCAACATCGAGGGCGTGGCGGAGATCCACCGCTTCGGCGACGGCCCCACCCGCCTGCTCGTGGAGACCCCCCACGGCGCGGACACCCGGGCCCACTACGACGCCCTGGCGACTCGGCTCCGCAGCCCCCTCCCCGACCACCTGGAGCGCTTCTTTCATGTGAACACCGACGAGGGCGCATGGGCGATCGCACGCGCGGCGGCCGAGGCGTTCGCGCGGCGCGTCCCGGACGCCTCGGTGCTGGCGCTCCGCTGCGTCATCCCGCGCACCTTCATCGACGTGAACCGGGTGCTCGACGCCGACCGATCGCAGGACAACCTGACCCCTGGCCTGCAGCCCTGGATCACCGCGCCCGAAGACGTCGCGTTGCTCACGGAGCTCCACACCCGCTACACGGCGATCGCGGCGGCGGCCTACGCAGAGGTCTGCGGCGCGGGCGGCAGAGCGCTGATCCCGCACACCTACGCCCCCCGGAGCGTGCCCATCGCGCGGGTCGATCGTGAGATCATCGACAACCTGGAGCGGGTCTACCAGCCAGGCGTGATCGAGACCGCCCCGCTGCGGGCGGAGATCGACCTGATCACCGAGACGCCGGAGGGCGAGGAGCTGGCGCCGGAGGGGCTGGCCGATCGGGTGTCGGCTCGGCTGGAGGCGCTCGGATACGCTGTAGAGCGCAACGGGGCCTACACCCTGCACCCGGTGAGCACCGGCGCGCGCTGGAGCGCGCTGTACCCGCGCCAGGTGTTCGGCTTCGAGGTGCGCCGCGATCTCGTCACCTACTGGGAGCCCTTCGTCCCCAATCGGCACCGGAGCGAGGTGATCGACGCGCTGGGAGAGGCGCTCGCGGCAGCGCTGTCCGCAGAGCTGTCCGCGGAGCTCTCTTCAGAGCTGGCCGCGGAGCTCCCCGCAGATTTCCCCGGAGCGTCGGCCCGCTGAGCGGGCGACACCGACGGTCACAGAGCTGAGGGTTACAGGCTCCCGATGCGCTGCTTGCACGACCGGGACGAGATCGCCGCCTTCCTGGTCACCGATCGCTGGCTGCATCTGTACGAGCTGGGGGATCTCGACCCGCTCCTGTGGGGGCACACCACCTGGTACGGTCTCGACGACCCCGACGCACCCGGCGGGCTGGAGACGCTGGCGCTGGTCTACTCCGGCGGGGAGCTCCCCACACTGCTCGCGCTGAGTCGGCCCGGTCACGCGCAGACACGGCGGCTGCTCAGCGATCTCCAGCCCGTCCTCCCGCACTGTCTCTACGCACACCTGGGCCCGGGGCTCTCCGATGTGTTCGATGGACCGGATTGGACGCTGGAGGCCCGCGGGACCCATCGCAAGATGGCCCTGCAGAGTCAGATCAGCGCTCCCGCTCGGTCGAGCGTTCGGCTCGGCCCCGCTGACGCCGCGCGCCTCTCTGCGTTCTACGAGCGGGTCTACCCGGAGAACTTCTTCGATCCCCGCATGCTCCAGACCGGGAGCTATGTTGGAATCGAACAGAGCACGCTGAGCAGACAGCTCATCGCGGCGGCGGGGGTGCATGTGCTCTCGGAGCAGCAGGGCGTGGCAGCGCTGGGGAACATCGCCGTCGATCCGGCACACCGGGGCCGCGGGCTGGGTCGCGCGGTGACCGCGGCGGCCTGCGTTCATCTGCAGAGTCGGGTCCGCTGGATCGGACTCAACGTGGAGGCGACCAATCAGGCGGCCATCCGCTGCTACACGCGCCTGGGGTTCACGCACATCGGCGACTACGAGGAGTGGGTGATCCAACGGAGAGCGCAGTGAAGCGCCCCGACATGCCGAGCGTTCGAGATCTCGCGCGCTGGTTCGTCCCTCCCGTGACCGCGTGCGGACTGGCGCTGGGGTTGGCGCTGGCCCTCCGCCTGTGGATCCGCGCCGGCCTCGACCTGCGGGATCTGCCCGGCCCGGCGAGCGCGCAGATCATCGCCCAGACCGCTGCGGGTGAGCTGCACAAGGGGTGGACCCAGCTCGCGATCGGCCGGCTGGCCCCCTACCTGGGCGGCGACATCGCCGCAGCGGCGCTGAACGTCTCCCTCACGGCGAGCACGGCGGCGGTCCTGGGCGCGATGCTCGCGGGGTGGGCGCTGGCGGGCCGGTGGGCGGCGCTGGGCACCGGCCTGGTGGCCGGCACATGGTCGATCGGCGTGCTGCTCTCCTTGATCATCGGCCCGGACCCGCTGGCCCTGGGGATGTCGTGGCTCGCGCTGGGTCTGGTGTGGGCGGGCGCGCGGACCGCCCCCCTCGGCGTCCCCATCGCCTGGGGCGGCGCAGCGCTGCTGATGTTCGCCGCGGTGATCAAGGAGTCGGCGCTGCCGGTGCTCGGCCTGGTGGCGCTGGCCCCGCTGCTGGTGCGCGCCCGACTCGGCGTCTTCCTGCTGTCTGCGCCGGCGCTGTGGGGCGGCATGATGTGGTTCTGGCGACGGTTCGCCACCGCGCGCATCCATCGCACCGACCTCCAACCCAGCCTGGAGCCCGCCGCGCTGGTGGACGGCTGGATGCGCATCGCCGAGCTTCCCCACCGGGCGATGGCGGAGGGGGTGCTGGAGCAGCTCGTGCCCGCCGCGCTGGTGCTCGCGCTCATCCCCGGGCCGCGACCCCGGCGGCGGTTGCTGGTGGCGCTGGCGTCCGTCGCGCTGCTGCTGCTCACGGCCGACGCGCTGGATGAGGTCACCCGGCCGCGGTACCAGGTCAGCGCGTCGGCCGGGGTGATCATCACCGTGGGCACCGGGCTGGGCTTGATCATGCGGGCGCTGACGCGCCTGCCGCTCCCGCGGGTGGTCCGGCGACTGGCGTGGCTGCCTGCGCTCGCGCTGCCGGCGCTGCTGCTGCTCGACACCCTGGCGTTCGCGAACGCCTGGGGCACGCGCCGCGCGGAGATCACCGGCGCGGACCTCCCGAGCTTGCCCGCGGCCCCGGCCAACTGGGCCTGGCGCTACCGCAGGATGACCGACATCCCCCACCGCGATCTGACGATCTACGGCGGGGTCGATCTGGTGGAGCTCGTGAACGCCCACCCAGGCGGGGTCGCGGTGCCGCGCCTCCGCGACGATCGCCAGAGCCACCTGGTGGCCGCCGCGGCGCTCGCGGGCAACCCGCATGTGGTGCTCGACGCGGGGATCTGCTGCCGGGCGTTCCCGATGCGCTGCGCAGACAGCGTGGTGGCCGCGCTGGACGCCGCGGGGGTGCTGATCGCGCTGCCCTCGGACGTCAAGGGGATCCGGCGGGTGAACAAGTCCGACGATCAGTGGCTGTCGTTCCTTGTGCAGGCCGCTCAGAGAGCAGGAGACCTCACGGAGCAGGGGCGCTGGTGGCGGGTGCGAGAGGCGACCGGGAGCGGCGGCGCGCTGCCGTGCCAGGGGGAGGGGCGGCGAAGCCGCGGCAAGCGTCAGCAGCGGGGTCCGGGGTAGCCGCGTCACAGAGATGCCCCATCCGGCACACCCGGCTGTGCGACCCCGCACAGCTTGACGCCCCCGCACGCCCGCGTAGAACGGCACGCTCCTTGCGACACAGCACCGGGAGACACCCCCACGAAACTGGAGAGACCAACGATGGCGTTCAACCGAATCCTGGTGCCGGTGGACTTCTCCGACGCCTCCCAGCGCGCTCTGGAGCTGGCCCTGCTGGTCCGCGGCGCGACAGGCTCTCAGGTCACCCTGCTGCACGTCGCCTCCGAGCACCGACTCACAGACGACTTCGAGATGCCTCCGGCCCTGATCCCGGTCTACGACAAACTACAGGCGCAGATCCGAAAGCGACAGGAGGACCTCCTGGCGTCGCTGCGCACCCCCCAGGTCGACGAGACGCTGCTGGTCGAAGGCGGCCCCGCGGCGCAGATTCTGGCGCAGATCGAGGCCGGCGGACACGACCTCGTGGTGATGGGCACCCACGGGCGGACCGGGCTCGACCACGTCCTGATGGGCTCGGTGGCGGCCGGGGTGCTGCGACGCAGCCCGGTGCCGGTCCTGGTCACCCACGGGCAGACGGAGGTCAAAGCCATCAACGACATCCTGGTGCCGGTGGACTTCTCGGAGCGCTCCTCCCGCGCGCTGGAGCTGGCCGGGACGCTGGCAGACGCCATGGACGCCCGCATCGCGCTCCTGCACGTCAGCCCCATCCACCCCACGCTGCTCGCCGAGATGCGGGACTTCGCCTACGACGGCGCCGCCCTTGAGGCCCTGGAGTCCAGCCGGCGGCAGGCGGTCGGCGCGCGTCTGCGGGCGCTGGCGCAGCGGTTCATCCCCGACGACCGCCTGGGGGGGCTGTGGGCGCGCGACGGAATCGCAGCAGCGCAGACCATCCTTGAGCAGAGCGAGGAGGGACGATTCGATCTCGTGGTGCTGGGATCGCGCGGCCGGACCGGACTCAACCGGGCGCTGCTGGGCTCGGTCGCCGAGCGCGTGGTGCGCCTGTCGAAGCTGCCGGTTCTGGTCACCCACTGACCAGCAGGCCCGCCGTCGGTCGTCAACAGTCCTGGGCGCTCACCCCGCGTCGTCCCAGTAGTTGACGATGGCGGTCCCCTGCATCGAGAGCCCCAGGATCGCCGTGCAGATACTGCCGTAGTCGTCCAGCTGGGTCTCTCCGTCGTAGATGCAGTCGCGATAGAGCCGGGCGGTCCACGGATCAGCCAGATCGCGGCCGGCCTCGTCGAGATCGAGAGCGACCCTGCCGATCCCGAGCACGTCCACCAGCCCGTCCTGGTAGCCGACGACGTACGTGCCGTCGGTGCAGGAGTAGCCCCCGCTGGCCTCGAGGTTGAGCGGCGTGACCGTGCCGTCTGCGTCACGCGTGAAGTACGAGACCCGCACCTGGCCCAGCTCGTTCATCGCGGTGTAGACCTCGTACAGACCCTCCCGCGACAGCTCGCCCTCGTAGACGTTCAGCGTGGCGTCGGCGATCTCGCCCTGGTTCTTCAGAGCCAGCTCTTTGCCCAGCAGGTCGGTGGTCGTGTCGACGACGTCGCCTGAGTCCTGGGTGAGCAGCCAGTCCAGCATGGCGTCTCGCAGCCCGGCGATGATCGCCCCTTCGGCGTCACAGCTCGCGCCCGCCTCGAACGAGAGCGGCATGTCGAAGCGATGGCTCGGCGCACAGGCGACCGTCAGCGCGCTGATGGGGAGGACGTAACGAACCACCGAGGGCATGTCCGCAGCGTACCCGCGCTCTCGGCCCGTCCGCAGATCCAACCGGGCTCGGGCGCGCGATCTCGGAGCCGGGCCGCGCTGACCGCGATAGGCGTCTCTGTGCTCACCCTGATACTGGCCCCGCTCCTCTCTCTCCTCATCGCGCCCGCGATCGCAGCGCCCCCGCTGGGCCAGCCCCTCGCCCCCGCGGTGATGCTACCCATGCACAACGCCCGGGCGAAGTCGATCACATCCCAGGCGGTCAGCTCGGCGGAGTTCTGGTCGAGCGCCAGCGTGTCGACCTACACCGGTGAGCGCTACGATCAGCTCCGGCTGCGGCCGATGGACGACGGGTACTTCACGATGATCACCGGGGAGGGCCGCGCCGACCATCCCCACGAGGTGGTTGTCAACACCACCTTCCGGTACCAGGATCGCCTGCCGGCCATCGAGGACGGCGCGCTGGACATCGCGATCCTGGGAGAAGGGATCGACGAGCGCAGCGGGCTGCCGTACGTCGACACGCTGTTCTTCCTCGACTTCACTCTGTTCTATGGGATCTACGTCCAGCGTTCGTACCGACTCGACCAGGGTGATCGCACGTTCGTCTTCTTCGAGATCGTCCGACCGGAGTTCATCGAACCGGTGACCTGGAGCCGCTACCAGGCGCGAATGCAGGCGGCCATCAAGGACGCCTCGCTGCGTTGGGTGTTCAACCGGGTCGTCGAGATCGAGGAGGTCTACGGGACGTTCATCATCGAGCCCGGCACCACGCACACGTCCCGGGTCTCGTTCCTGGTGCGGATCCGGTTCGGCTCGCAGGGCGGGCCCCTGGCGCGGCTGGGCTCCGAGATGCCTCCGGTGCTCAAGGCCGGGCTACAGAGCGGGTTCGACAACTGCGTTCGGGTCGCCGCCGCAGCGAACAAATAGGCTCCCCGTTTGACAGCGGTGAGCGTTCAGGTGGACAACCCCTCGCTTGCCCTCGCGGCCCCTGG
>CAYXGP010000150.1:17777-21571 GCA_964464515.1 uncultured Enterobacterales bacterium | reverse complement strand
CGCTGCGCGGCGTCGCCGAGGCGCTCCTGGGCACCCTGCCGGACGGACGGCTGCTGCTCTGTGGGCTGAGCTTCGGCGGGCTGGTGGGCTGGAAGATGGCAGAGCTGGTGCCGGACCGCGTGGCAGCGCTGGTGGCGATCGGGACCCTGCCCGGGCGAAGCCGTCTGCCCCGCCGCGTGCGGGTGAGTCGGCGGGTGCTCGCGGTGCTGCCCGATCGGGCGGCGCGAAGACTGTACCGGCGTCGGGTCGTGCGGGCGCTCGAAGCCGAGGGCGTCGGTCCGGAGGCCGGCCTGATCTCTGCGCTGCCGACCCCTGCTGTTTTGCGACGGCGTCTCGACATCATCCGGACCTGGCACCTACGGGCGCCACCACCCGTGCCGGCGATGTGGGTGCGCGGAGCGGCCGATCGCGAGGCGCCCTGGACCGGAGATGACGTCCGGCGCCTGCTGCCCGGCGTGGCTTTTCGGCAGGTGCCGGGGGGCCATCGGGGGGTGTGGACCCACCCCGACGCCTATGCGGCGCTCCTGAGAACTGCGGGAGCGCTTCAGTCACCCCGCGACGTTTGATCGACCTCCTGAGGGGCGCGCCAGACCGTCATGCGATTCCCCCGAGCGACCTCCACCGCCGAGGCCTCCAGCGCAGCGTCGAGGCGCGAGCGCTGCGCCTCGGTCAGCCGATCGGTGAGCACCAGGAGATGGGTGAACGGCCCCCAGTCGGACGGGTCTGCGGCAGCGGGGGCCAGCTCCGGCGCCCGTTCGCCGATGGGCGTCCCTGCGATCTGGCTCAGCGCCACCTGCACGCCGACGTCGGCCGGCACGTTTCCGCGTCCGTAGTCGTAGGCCACCGGCGCCCCCAGCCGCCCCGCGAGGTAGAGCGCCTCCTTGGGCCGGACCCCGGGGTGCCACACGGGGGGGTCTCCGGACGGAAACACGATCAGCGGTCCCTCCACCGCCGCGGCGATCTGGGGATCGATCGAGATGTCCGTGGCCGGCAGCTCCAGCCCCGGCAGCGAGACCATCGCCTCGAGCGCGACAGCAATCAGCGCGCCGACCGCGAGCGGCCCGCGCAGCGCCACGCCCCCGGCCACCCCGGCGAGCAGTACAAAGGCGGCCATCGAGCGGCCGGGGTTGCCCAGGTGCTTCGTCAGCGGCAGCCGCGACAGCCCGGCGCCGATGAGCCCCCCGGAGTGCCCGCCCGGCCCGGTGAGCTGCCGCCGCGCCTGCGTCAGTCCGGGCCCCGCCACGAAGAACCCGGCGGCCAGCCCCGCCCACGGTCGGGCGACCGGGTGGGCCAGTCCGGCCAGGGTCGCGGCGCCAGCGGTCACGCCCCCCGGGAAGCGACGCACGACGTCCAGGGGCGATCGCGCCCGCGGTGGGGGAGGCCGGGGCGGCGGCGCGCGCAGCAGCGGCGACGGCGCGAGGCGGTACTCCCCGGCGCGTTGGGGATCCAGCCGGCCACCGGAGCCCCCTTCGAAGGCGGCCAGCGGGGCCAGCGCGAGCCCACACGCCACGGCGCTCGCGGCGGCGATACCGACCCAGGCCCGCCGACGCCGGGTCAGCGGGGCCGCCATCGCGCACCCCAGCGCGAGGTACACCGCGAAGTAGGGGCTGGTGGCCGCCACGGCGAGCACGCCTGCACCGACCGCGAGGAGGCGCCGGCGATCATGCAGGGCAGCGTGGATCGCACCCACGGCGAGGGCGGCGACGCCGATAGCGGCCACCTCCAGCACGAGGTCGTGCAGGTTGCGTAGCATCAGCGGATGCCACTGGACGAGGAGACCGCCGGCGAGCGCGCCGAGGGGTGTCGCGCCGAGCCGGCGACACAGCCAGGCCGGCCCCGTCCCCGCCAGCCAGACCAGCGCCACGGTCACCACCGTGAGCCCCGCCGCCGGTCCCAGCAGCACAGACAGCGGGACCGCCATGAGCTGCACGGCCGGGTCCACCGGCCAGAACGGCTGCCCGCCAGGCCACGCCAGCAGGTCCGCGTGGCCGAAGGGAGAGGCCCCGGAGATCCAGCGCTGCACCTGCGCGGTGACGAACAGGCGCCCCCAGGACTCGCCGAGCCCGACTCCAGGGACGGCGTCGATCCGCAGCGAGCTGCGGAGGAGCACCAGCGCGGACACCAGCAGCCCGACCGCGACCGCCGCGCGGTGGACCGGCCGCCAGCGCTCGGTTACGGCTCGCGTGTACATGGGGAGGGTCTCGTCTCCACCGACGCGTGGATGGTTGCACGCGGAAAGTGGTCTCTCTATGTGAACCTCGGCAGGAGATGGTCACCGAATGTTCGGCGAGACCCCGCTGATCATAGTCGAAGACACAGCGACGCTCACCGATGTGGTGGAGAGCCTTCGAGGTCAGCCGGTCATCGGCGTCGACACCGAAGCGGACTCGTTCCACCACTACCGTGAGAAGGTCTGTCTGATCCAGGTCTCCGACCTCTCGCGCGATTTCATCCTCGATCCACTCCGGATCGAAGATCTCTCCGCGCTCGGCCCGCTGCTGGCCGATCCCGACACCGTGAAGGTGCTCCACGGCGGAGACTACGACATCGTCAGTCTCGGTCGCGACTACAACTTCACCTTCCGCAACGTGTTCGACACGATGATCTCGGCGCAGTTCCTGGGGATGCCCCACATCGGACTCGCGCACCTGATCGATCGGTACTTCGGTCACCAGATCGACAAGAAATACCAGCGCCACGACTGGGCCAGTCGTCCGCTGCTGCCCGAGCATCTGGAGTACGCGCGCGGCGACACCCACTGGCTCCCCGCGCTTCGCGAGATCCTCCTTCACCGGCTCCGGCACATCGGACGGATCGAGGCCCTCAACGAGGAGTGTACCATCCTCGAGCAGCGCCGCTGGAGCGGCCGCGGCGACGACGACAGCGCCGACTTCCTGCGGGTGAAGCAGTCAAAGACGCTGGACCCGACCGGCCTGCGGGTGCTCCGCGCGCTGTGGCGGTACCGCGACACCAAGGCCCGGGCGTCCGACCGACCGGCCTTCAAGGTCATCCCGGATCCGGTGCTGCTGGCGCTGGCACGCAACCGGCCCTCCACGACGGACGGGCTCCACCGCGTCACGCGGCGCGGCTCCACGATGGTCCGCCGACACGGCAACGCGCTGCTCGCGGCGATCGAGACGGGGCTCGCCGATGAGACTCCGCTGCCGTCCCGCCCCCGTCGCCAGCGAAGCTCCGACAGCTCCCGCTCCGGTGGTCCGGGCGTCGAGCGCCTCATGGGCGTGCTCAAGGCGTGGCGAAACGACGTGGTACAGGCGCGTAGGCTGAGCCCCGTGGTGGTCATGAGCAACACCCTCCTCAAGGAGGTCGCGCGCGCCGCGCCCACCACGCTGGAGGAGCTGCAGGCCGTCGAGGGGATCCGCCGGTGGCAGGTCCAGGAGTATGGAGAAGAGCTGCTGTCCCTGGTCGGCTCTGTCGCAACCAGCCGCCATGCCCGCAGTCGACGTAAGCGCTCAGGCTAGGCCGCTCCAGGAAAAGAGATATCCAATGATCGGCGTGGAGGCGCGAGCCCATTGGCTCGCCTCGCTCGCAGTCGTATCTGGATACTTCCAGAGCGTGGCGAGCCGAGGGGCGACGCGCATCCGCGTCGAGGGTGGATAGGGGTTTTTCTGGAGCGGCCCTAGTGGCCCTCGGCGGAAGTCTTGATAGCCTTCCCCCGGCTGTGCTGTGCACAGCGGGATGCAAGCATCCCGGTCCACTTCCCCCTTCCCTGGGGGCTCCGCCCCCCCCCCCCCGCCAAACCACCCGCCCCCCCCAACCCCCCAAAAAAACCACCC
>CAYXGP010000150.1:0-17767 GCA_964464515.1 uncultured Enterobacterales bacterium | reverse complement strand
GGGGTGGGGTGTGAACTGGGGTTTTCAAGCTTCGGGTTCCTCTTCCCCTTTTTTTGGGGGTTTTGCCCCCGAGGCCGCTCCTACGGAACGGCCCCCCCCAGCCGGCTCAATGAGCCGACACTACTACTAGCGCGCAGGAGTCCCTATCGGGACTTCCGCCGAGCACCGCCAGCGACGTAGGCGCTCAGGCCTGACGCTGCGCGATGCAGTCGATCTCGATGCGCGCACCGCGGGGAAGCGCAGCCACCTGCACGGTAGAGCGGGCCGGGCGATGCTCGCCGAAGGCCGCTGCATAGACGGCCCCCACCTCGGCGAACTCCGACAGGTCGATCAGGTAGACGGTCACCTTGAGCGCCCGCGAGAGGCCCGAGCCGGCGGCGGCCAGCACCGCGGAGAGGTTCTCCAGCACCACCGCGGCCTGCTCTGCGGCCGTGGCGCCCACCAGCCCGTCGACGCCGGGGCGCAGCGCGATCTGCCCCGAGGTGTAGATGACGTCGCCGCAGACGACCGCTTGAGCGTAGGGACCGATGGCCGCTGGCGCGGCGTCGCTGCGGACCGCCGTGATGGGCTCTGCGCTCACTGCTCGCCCTCGGGGTCGTACACCGCGATGTGCGGGAGGTTCCGGAAGCGCCCGTCGAAGTCGAGCCCGTAGCCGACGACGAATCGATCGGGGATCGAGAAGCCCACGTACTCGGCGACGGCCTCCACCTCTCGGCGTGAGGGCTTGTCCAGCAGGCTCACGCAGCGCAGCGATCGGGGCTCGCGGAGGGCGAGCATCCGTCGCAGGAACGACAGGGTGCGCCCGCTGTCCACGATGTCCTCGATGATCAGGACGTCCTGCCCCTCCAGGGATCGGCGGAGATCGTGGGTGATCTTCACCTCGCCGCTCGATCGCGTGCCGCCGCCGTAGCTGGAGACCCCCAGGAACTCGCAGCGCATGTCGCCGCCGAGGACCCGCACGAGGTCCGCCATGAAGACGAACGAACCCTTGAGGACCCCGATGCAGGTCAGCGGCGCCGCCCCGATGTCGGCCCGGATCTGCTCCGCCATCTCCTGCACGCGTGCGCGGAGCCTCTCCTCCGAAATCATGACCTCGAGCGAACCCATCTGCGCTCCCATGGCCCCGAAGGGGCTCACAGCTCCAAACGGGGTGCAAAAAAGGGCGCCGAGTCTAACCCGAGGTGCTCTCCGGCGCGCCCACCTCGTTGAAAACCAACTCGACGAAACGCATCAACGCCGCGAGGGTGCCGTCTCCCTCCAGGCGCACCAGCCACGGAAGCGGCCCCTCGGCGTCGATCTCAGTGGCGCCGATCGCGGTGATCAGCGGCTCGCTCTCCAACATCCGCAGCGCCGGCCCGAGGGCCTCGGTGTCGCGCAGGGTGCCCGCGACGGAGTCCAGCGCGGCGAGGTCGGGATCGATCTCCAGCGCGGCCGCCGCCAGCTCGTCCAGCCGCCGCAGACGCGTGTCAGGATCGGCGAGCAGACCCGAAACGGTGGGAAGCAGCGCCCACGTTGTGTCGCTCTCCAGCGCCATCAGCAGCACCGGCCGCAGCGCCCCGGCGGGCTCGCCCAGCGCCTCGCCCCCCAGGACCCACACGTCCTCGAACAGCAGCGGCTCCGCGCCGGTGGGGCAGGTCGCCAGGGGCATCTGTCGCAGCCCCACGAGATACGGCACGAGCGCGATGGCGTCGTCCACCAGCGCGCTGTCGCCGACGTCGCGCAGGATCTCCTCGAGGGGAGGGGCGATCCCGGTGTCGTAGGCGAGGGCCAGCAGATCCACCAGCTCTGGGATGCGATCGGCCGACGTACCCGCCTGATCGAAGGCCGCCAGGAAGGGGATGGCGACCGCCGTGAGATCTTCGACCTCGGGGTCGATCAATCGATCAAGCACCTGCATGTCTTCGACGACCTGCGGCGTGAGCGAAGGGCAGACGCCGCTCTCCGCGATGGCCTCCAGCGTGGCCTGTGACAGATCCCAGCCCAGGATGGTGCCCAGGATGGAGATGCCGGTGTTGACGTCGTCGGGGTCCATGTGGGCGATGGTCCGCAGCAGCTCGACGCCCAGGTTGCCCAGGTCCACCTCCAGATCGGTCACCCAGAGATCGAGTGAGCACTGCAGCTCGGTGTTCGTGGCGCTGTGCAGGCGCAGCAGCGTGAGCAGGGCAGAGGCCTCCGTGGCCGCGCCCAGGGGCCGCCCGTTCACGTCCACCGTCACCAGGTGCCGGAGCTGCGCCGGCACGCCCTCCAGGGCCCCGGTAGCCGCCGCGTCGTACAGCACAGGCTCCAGGCGCTGTCCGAGGGTGACGTCGGCCATGATCTCCGCCAGCGGCGGCGCCAGCGTGTCGAGCAGCGGTGCGTCTCCCAGGAGGAGCATCTCCACCAGATCGCGCACGGAGTCGCCCGAGGCTTCGGACCAGCGATCGTTCTCGGGGCTGATCACCGCGTCGAGGGCCGCGGGTACGTCGGCGAGCAGAGACGGCGCGGCTGGATCTTCGGCGATCCGCAGCGCCGTGCACAGGGCGTCGCCCAGCAGCTCACCCTCAAGCGCGTCAGCGACGTCTACCAGCGCCCGTCCGTCGTCGTCGAGCAGCATCGTCGCGGCGTCGCGCGCCAGTGGCAGCGCTGGCACAACCAGACCGGCCTCAAGCGACGCGGGATCGGCCAGGGTGATCCCTGCATGCACCGTCTCGTAGCGCACCCCGTACAGCAGCTCGATCGCCAGCTCCACCAGCGGCGTGAGCAGATCGTCGCGGTGCTCCAGCAGCTCCGCCAGGGCTCCCACAGCCGCGGAGGGATCGAGCCCCCGCGCCAGCAGGTCGTTGACGGACGCCGCCAGCTCCAGGCCGTGCGGAACCCCGGTGCGCCCCGCCACCTCCATGGCTGCCATCAGCTCGCCCAGCGCGTCGAAGTCGCCGGTGCGGTTCAGGCAGGCGTAGAGCGACTGCAGCTCGTCGGTGCTCTCCTCATCGAGGCCGTCACCCAGATCGACAGACCAGCACGGGCCGCCCGTCTCGAACACCCACAATTCCGCAGGGGCCGGCGCGCAGCCGACCCCCGAGAGCGCCGCCAGGAGCAGGCCCCGGTGCGCCATCGACCGAACAGGCATCAATCGAACAGGTAACGAAGGCCCGCGTGCGCGGAGCCGCCGAAGTCCCAGGACTTCCGGTAGCGGGTGGTGCCGGTGACGTTCACGAAGGTCTGCACGCCCTTGTTGAACCCGTAGGTGAACCCGAGCCCGGGGTCGATGATCAGGTACTCGGTGTTGTCGAGCGTCGCGAAGCCGGAGCCGGCCAGGGTGACCGCGGTGAGCTGGAACCCGGTGGGATCGCCCCACAGGCCCCACTGGATGCCGACCAGCAGCGTACCGACCTGGCGGACGCCCTGCTCGTGGGCCGGCGGGTAGATGTACTCGTGGGACTGATCCTCGGCAGAGGTGTCTGGCTCGTTGACCGGCCAGTCGCCGTTGAAGGACAGGCGCATCAGGCCGAGCACGCGATCGTCGCGGTCGCCGATGATCAGCTCACCGCCGAAGCCCGCGTTGGGGCGCATCTGTACGTCCTTGCCCTGTAGATCGGGATCGCCGTTCTGGTAGTAGTAGGCGGTGGCCTGGTGGATGCCGCCCGAGCCGAGCAGGCCGATGCCGCCGGCCAGCGCCGAGGTAGGCGCCGCCAGCATCGCAGCGAACGTCGCGGTGAACGTTGCAGCGGACAGGACAGGGACGACACAGCGCATGGAGACCTCTGGGGGTAGTGCGCTGCAACCTTAGCGAGGTGCGGGCGGCTTTGCCACGGATCCGGTGTCGGAGGCGACGCCGGTGTCGCCCGTGGTGCCGGTGCTGCCTCCGGTCGTGGTCGATCCACCGGTGGTGCCCCCCGTCGCACCGCCGGTGGAAGAGGTCGCGGTGCCGCCGCCGCTCTCGACGGTCAGCGAGAGCGCGTTGGACTCACCGTGGCTGTTGTAGATGCGAATCGACGCCGGGCCGTCGCTCAGCTCCGGGATCTCCACGACCACGGTCTCGACGCACTCCCTCGCGCAGGCCGCGTCGCAGGTGTCGCAGTCCTCACAGTCGTTGCAGATGGCCTCTTCGCGACAGGTGTCGCAGTCCCCGCAGCCCTCTCGCGACAGACTGACGACGGTCGCCCGCTCGCCGTCGATGTAGGCCGCGGTGTCGAAGTCCGTGGTGAGCGGGGTGCCGGTCAGGGTGACCTGCTCGCCGACTGAGACGGTCTCCGGCTCGACGGTCGTCAAGGCGACGTCGCAGCGAGGGGAGTAGGTGGTGCCTTCGGTCAGGCAGCCCAGCAGAAGAAGCGCGAGCGGCATCTCTCTCTCGATGTGGGATCGCGGTCGCAACACCTATCGTCTCGGGGCCCGCGGTGGGGACTGCGGTGGGGACTGCTCTGTGACCTGTGGTGGGGATCGCCGCGTGGACCGCGCTGGCAGCGCGTGGACGCCTGTCGGACGGCTATAGACCCGGAGGCGGGGTTCGGATGATGCCACCGCCACCCGCGGAGCACGACCATGTGGCGAACCACCCTACCCCTCCTTCTCTCGATGGCCTGCAGCGGCGACAAAGACGACTCGGGTGACCCCGGAACCGTCTCGAGCACCAGCGGCACCTCGACGACCGGAACCACCGGCACCACCGGAACCACCGGAACCACCGGAACCACCGGAACCACCGGCGGCACGTCGGGCACCACCAGCCAGCCCGTAGACGCGGACGGCGACGGGTTCGACCAGGGCGAGGACTGCGACGACGGCGATCCGGAGATCCACCCTGGCGCGACCGAGATCTGCAACGGCGCAGACGACGACTGCGACGGAGACGTCGATGACGACGACGCCGATCTCGATCTCGCCACGGCCTCGATCTGGTACGCCTACGCCTACGCCGACGGCTTCGGCGACAGCTCCACGGGCCGCGACGCCTGCGCGGCGGCCACGGGCGAGGCGGCCATCGACGGCGACTGCGACGACACGGACGCCGCGGTGAACCCCGACGCGAAGGAGATCTGCGGCAACGGCGTCGATGACGACTGCGACGGGCTCACGGGGAGCTGCGCCCTCGAGGGTGAGATCGACGTGGACACCGCCTGGGCGCGCGTGCAGGGCCGCTACGAGAACGACGTCATGGGCTACGGGATGGAGGCCGCCGACTACAACGGCGACGGCGTCATCGACCTGGCCGTCGGCGCAGACGCGGTCAGCTCTGGCGACGGCTATGTCGGCGCGGTGCATGTGGTGCTCGGTCCGCTCTCAGGCACCTACGATCTGTCGAAGTCCTCGTCCTCCGACATCATCTGGGAGGGAGAGGACTACTGGGACTTCACCGGGTCCCGCGGCAAGACGGCCGCAGGCGACGCCAACGGCGATGGGTACGCGGACCTGGCGGCGGCTTCGGGGAACCACGGCGACGGCGGGCGGGTGTATCTGGTGCTCGGTCCCGTCTCCGCGGACGGCCTGTTCGCAGACGCCGACGCGCTGATCGACGGTGACTCCGGCGACAACTTCGGGCGGAATTGCGAGATCGGAGATGTCACCGCAGACGGAATCGCCGACCTGGTGATCGCGGCGTCCGGCAGCTCCGAGCTCTACGTCTACGACGGCACGGTCACCGGCGCGCTCGGCCCGACCGACGCGACGGCGGTGATCGCCGGTCAGGACGGCGACCAGGTCTTCGGCGACTGGCTCGACCTCCGCGGCGATCTGAACGGGGACGGCGTAGCGGATCTCTCGACCACCGCGGGCTGGGCCGGCGACGGCTGGGCGGTGGTCTGGTCGGGCCCGCTGCTGGACGGTCAGACGATCGACGACGCCGACATGGTGGTCAAGAGCACCAACTCATCGTGGGGCTTCGGCTACAACGCCATCTCGTCGGGCGGCGATCTGAACAACGACGGCTACGACGATCTGGTCGTCGGGGCGTACTACTACCCGGGCGACGGCTCCGGGGGGGCCTTCGTCTACTTCGGCCCACCGAGCGGAGAGCTCGCGGTCACCGACCACGACATCTTCATCGAGGCCGAGGCGAGCGGAGACTACTTCGGCTACTCCACCACGATCGTCGGCGACACGAACGGCGATGGCAACGCCGAGCTCTCGGTCGGCTCGTTCTACAACGACGCGGGCGGCGAATACGCGGGCGCGACCTACATGTTCTATGGGCCGCTGACCACCGGGACGCGGTCGGCCGCGACGGCCGACGCCAGGTTCGTCGGCACGCTGTGGGGCTGGGCGGGCATGACGGCCCCCGGTGAGGACTTCAACGGAGATGGGCTGGAGGACATCCTGGTCGGCTCGGCGGGTGCGACCGTCAACAAGTCGCGGGTGGGTGAGGTCTATCTGTTCCTCGGCGGCGGCATCTGACTGGGGCCGGTCGATGACTCGAGCCTCCCCGGAGCAGTTCGGAGCCCCGCGTCCACAGCTTCGGTACGCACCGCAGCGTTTCTGAGGGCGATAGGACGTCGTCTCTCTCGTGGAGGCGTCGTGTCGCATGAAGAAGCCCTCGCCCTGGCCGAGGAGATGGGGGGAACACCCCAACAGCTCCTCCAGATGCGGGAGCTGCTCACCGGCATGCTCTCGAAGGCTCGTCAGAGGTCTGTGCTCGCAGATTGCACAGAGGCACCGACGTCGGTGACGTTGGCCTCAACCGAGGTAGACGACACGTACCCCGCCGCTCTGCGCGCGCTCACCCCCGAGGCCCTCTCCACCGAAGAGCGGCCCCCCGACGCCGCGGGCGACCCGAGCGAACGCTACGACGACATCTGTCTGCTCGGTCGAGGCGGCATGGGCGAGGTCCGCCGGGTCCGAGACCGCGATCTCGGCCGCACGCTCGCCATGAAGATCGCCTCGCCTGGTGTGATGGCGAGCCCGGGTCAGCTGGCGCGGTTCTTCGAGGAGGCGCAGGTCAGCGCCCAGCTCCAGCATCCGGGCATCATCCCCGTCCATGAGCTGGGGAAGCTGGCAGATGGACGGTTCTTCTTCACGATGGCGGAGGTCCGCGGACGCACCCTGGAAGAGGTGGTCTCCGAGGTCCACGCGGGCAGCAGCGACCGCTGGGAGGTCGCGGAGTCGGGTTGGACATTCCGACGCCTGGTGGATGCATTTCATCGTGTCTGCGAGGCTGTCGCCTACGCCCACGAGCGCGGCGTGGTCCACAGAGATCTCAAGCCAGACAACATCATGGTCGGCGCGCACGGTGAGGTGTTCGTCCTTGACTGGGGTATCGCCAAGGTCACCGGCCGGCCGGATCTGGCTGCCCAGCAGGGCGCTCTATTGCCGGAGATCGGGTCGCCACAGAGTGGGTCGCCACAGAGTCACGACCCTGTCGTGACGGACCGCTCACAAGACAGCGCACAGGCTACGGCAATGGGGTCGGTGACGGGGACCCCCGCCTATATGCCGCCCGAGCAGGCCATGGGAAGGACCGATCGCATCGACGCCCGCAGCGACGTCTACGCGCTGGGCGCAATTCTGTATGAGGTCTTGAGCGGCAGGGTGCCCTACGTCGGCGGGAGCGTCAGGCAGGTGTTGCAGATGGTGCGGACGGGACCACCCCAGCCGGTGGGCCGGCAAACGGACACCTCAAAGGGCCACGTCCCTGGATGCGTTGAATCAGAGGAAGCCGAAGCAACGCCATCGCTGCCCGGTGAGTTGGTGACCGCCTGCAACACAGCGATGGCCCGGGACCCGGGCGACCGCTTCCAGAGCGCAGCCGAGCTCGCCGCGGTGGTTCGGGACTGGCTGGATGGTGCTCGGCGTCGAGAGCAGGCGCTGACCGTGATGGACAGCGCCCGGGCCCATCTACCCGGGGCCGCGGCGCTACGGACGCGGGCCACCGCGTTGCGGGCGGAGGCGGCGTCGCTGCTTGCGGATGTGCAGCCGTGGGAGCCCGAGGGACGGAAGGCTCCCGGGTGGTCCCTGGAGGACGAAGCTGTCGACCTGGAGCGACAGGCAGCGCTCGCTGAGCTGAAGCTCGAGCAGGGTCTACAGGGCGCGCTCAGGGTCGATCCGGGGCTTGCGGAGGCGCATGCGGCCCTGGCCGAGCGGCTTCATCGAGAGCACGAGCAGGCCGAGTCTGCACGAGACAGGGAGGCCATGGCCCGCGCCGAGGCCGGCCTGCGTGAGCATGCGGGCGCGCTGCCGGAGGCTCACGAGATTCGGCAGCGTTGTGCGGCGTACCTCAGGGGAGATGGCGCGCTGAGTCTGGTGACAGATCCCCCGGGCGCGGAGGTTCTTCTTCATCGGTACGAACTTCACAACCGGCGGCTGGTTCCCCGCTTTGAGCGCAGCCTGGGGCGAACCCCGCTGCGAAGAGCCTCCCTGCCGATGGGCAGCTACCTGTGTCTGCTGCGGCACCCTGATCGCGCGGAGACACGCTACCCTGTCTGCATCGGGCGGATGGAGCACCAGGACGGCGTCAAGCCAGGAGAGCGCTCGCCACATCCCGTCCTCCTGCCTCGGGTCGGCGCGCTGGGGGCTGACGACATCTACATCCCACCGGGTTGGTTCTGGTCTGGCGGAGACGACGCTGTCATGGATGGCCTTCCGCATCGACGTCTCTGGCTGGACGCGCTGGTGATGCGACGTTTCCCCATCACCAACACCGAGTACATCTCCTTCCTCGATGACCTCGTCGCCCAGGGGAGAGAGGCGGAGGCCCTGCGGCACGTGCCGAGGGAGAGAGGCGGCACCGCCGCTGAGCAGGGCCAGATGATCTACGGCCGGGGCCCCTCCGGACCGGGTCTCGCAGACCTCGGTGAGGAGGGCCGGTTCGAGCTCCGTCCGGACGCAGACGGTGACGTCTGGTCGCCTCACTGGCCGGTCCTCATGGTGGACTGGTGGGGCGTCTCTGCATGGTGCCGCTGGCTGGCGGAGAAGGCCGGGAGACCCTGGCGTCTCGCTGGCGAGTTGGAGTGGGAGAAGGCGGCGCGCGGGGTGGACGGGCGCTTCTTTCCGTGGGGCGACGACGTCGATCCGTCCTGGGCATGTTGCCGTGAGAGCCACAGCGGCCCCCCCATGCCTGTGGTGGTCGATAGCTTCCCTACCGACACCAGCGTCTATGGCGTTCGCGGCATGGGGGGGAACACGCGCGACTGGTGCGCCGACCCCTACGCTCTCACCGGGCCACGTATCGACAAGAGCGTCGTCTCCGCTCCGCCGCCGATCGAACTGGCCGCGGCCACGGAAGAACAGACGACCGGGAGAGCGGCTGTCCCTTCGCGTGTGATGGTCCGCGGCGGCGCCTGGAGCTTCGTACCCCAGAGCGCTCGGGCGGCGAACCGGCGCGTGAACGACCCCCGGCTTCGTTTCGCCAGCCTCAGCGGACGTGCTGTCTTTCGCCCGGCTACCGAGCACCTGAACATGTCGGAGTGACGTTGGCTCCCTCGCGGACCGGGTTCGACGTCCTCCGCGACCCTGTCTGGTCGGCTCAGAAGTCCTGATTCATCAGATCTTCGGGGCTGAAGTCACCCAGATTTCCGATCACGTTCGTGGGCGCCGTACCCGGCAACATCGGAACCACCCGACCGCCGTTGGCGACTCGACCCGTGCTCTCGTCGATGGGCACCCACTCGACGCCGGGGAGCGGCGGGAACCGCTTGTCCTGGTCTCTGGGCGCGGCCACCCGCATGAAGTCCATCCAGATGGGCAGGGCCGTCTGCCCGCCGGTGAACGACGTGCCCATCGAGCGCGGCTTGTCGAAGCCGACCCAGGACGCCGTGATGAGCTCGGTGTTGTAGCCGACAAACCAGGCGTCGAAGAAGTCGTTCGTGGTGCCGGTCTTGCCCGCGACGGTGATGCCGAGACGGTTGGAGCGCGCGCCCGTGCCGCCCACAGCGACCTCGCGCACCAGCCAGTGGGCGATGCCGGCCACGGAGGCGTCCATGACCTGTTCCCAGCCGCCCTCGGGGGGCTTCCACTCCTCGATGACCGTGCCGTCGCGATCGAGCACCCGGTTGATGTAGTGCGGCTCGACCAGCTTCCCGTAGGTGGCGAAGGCGCTGTAGGCCCGCGCCAGCTCCACCATGGTCAGCGACGACGAGCCCAGCCCCATCGACAGGTCACACGAGCGACACATCTGCCGACCGTTGCTGTCGAGTCGGGCGTCGACGCAGGGATCGGTCTTGGGGATCTGCTCGACCGGCAGCCAGTCACAGACGCGCAGGTTGACGTCGCAGGAGTGACACCACTCGGCGCTGGACTCGGCCGGGTCGATACAGGCCATCGCCTCGCCGATGTCGAGATCGTGGCCGTCCTTGCGGAGCGTCTGCTGACCCGGCTTGACCTTCGGGCAGCTCGTCGGCACGCACCACTCACACCAGGCCATCCCGGCCACGGGGGAGGGCGTCATCTCACCGGCGCATTCTGCGTCCTCGGAGATGTGGCGACGCTCGCATGTGGGCTGGGAGTAGCCGATCCGCAGCGCCGGACCGGCCAGCGAGAAGACCGGATCCAGACCGATCTTGTCCAGCACCCTGACCGTGCAGACGTTGCGCGACATCTGCAGCGCGCGCCGCAGCGAGATGTTGCCGAGGTACTCGCCGCCGTAGTTTCCGGGCTTCCACAGCTTGTCGCCGAGGGTCTGGAACACGGTGGGGGCGTCCTGCACCATCGAGCCCACCGTGAACTTCTCGGTGGCGATGGCCGCCGCGTAGACGATGGGCTTGAAGGTGGAGCCGACCTGCCGGCGGGCCTGGGTGGCGCGGTTGTACTCCGACTCCTCGAAGTCCACCCCGCCCACCATGGATAGCACCGCCCCGTCGGACAGCCGGTAGGAGAACAGCGCGCCCTCCAGCTCCGGCGACTGGTACAGCCGCGCGGCCGCGAACGGACCGTCGCCGGCGCCCTTGTAGCCCTTGAGGTTCTTGACGTCCTCGCTGGACAGCGCCTCGATGGTGACCTGCACCACCTGTCCCTTCGTGAAGACCTTGCTGAGATCGCTCACGCCCCGGTACTTCCACGAGCGCTTGGGGTTGGGCTCGTAGGCCCACTTCGTCCACGACAGCGGCACGAGCGCGCGATGCGCCCCGACGCCCACCACGAGGTGCTTCTTCGCCGTCTCCAGGACTACCGCCTCATAGCGCTCACCCTCGCCCAGGACAGAGCGCTCGGGCACGGGACCGTAGCCGCCGCCGTCTTCGACCGCCGCGACCGTGAGCGACCCCTTGCTGGCGGCGTCGCGCAGCTCTGTCTCCTGCTTGTCGAGCTGCGCCTTGATGGCGTCGCCCTCCAGGATGGTCTCCGTGCCGCGCCAGCCGACGCGGTTGTCGGCGATGGTGACGTTGCCCTCCACCGCCTTCTGCGCCTCCCGCTGCAGCTCCAGATCGCAGGTGCTGTCGACGATGAGGCCGTCGTTGTAGACCTTGTCGAAGCCATAGGTCTCGACCAGATAGCGGCGCACGTGCTCGGTGAAGTAGGGCGCCTGCTTGAGGAACTCGTTGGTGCGCTCGACGATGTCCACCGGCTCGGCGCGCGCGGCGGTGTGCTGCTCGCCGTCGATGTAGCCCTTGGCCATCATCTGATCGAGCACGTAGCCCTGGCGAGCGCGGGCCTTATCCCAGTGGCGATGCGGGGAGTAGTCGCTGGGCCGCTGCGGGAGACCCGCGATGATCGCGGCCTCGGCGAGCGTGACGTCGCGGATGGACTTGCCGTAGTAGGTGCGCGCCGCCGCCTCGACCCCGTAGGCTCCGGAGCCCAGGTAGATCTGGTTGAGGTACAGGTGGAGGATGTGCTCCTTGGTGAACGCCTGCTCGATACGCCGCGCGAGGATGACCTCCTTGATCTTGCGCGCGTAGGTCTTCTCAGACGTCAGCAGGAAGTTCCGCGTGACCTGCATCGTGATGGTGGAGGCGCCCTGCGCCTTCTTGCCCTTGACCACGTTGCGCCCGATCGCCCGGAGGATCCCCTCGTAGTCGATGCCCGCGTGGGTCCAGAAATTGGCGTCCTCGGCGGCGATGAAGGCATTCTGGACAACGTCGGGGATCTCCTCAAGCGGCACCACGTAGCGGCGCTTCTCGTAGATCTCTCCGAGCAGTCGGCCCTTCTGGTCGTTGACGACGGTGACGGTGGGGGGGGTGTAGCTGGCGAGCTTGGAGATGGTCGGCAGATCCTTTCCGTAGTGCCAGAACGCGCAGCCGACGAGCGTAAAGCTGGCGAACGCCCCGAACACGATCAGGAATGCGGTGCCGCGGACGAGCCGGCTGAGCAGCGAGCGCTTCCTGCGCCGCGGCCGCCGCGGCGCGGCCTCGGGCGGGCGGCGCGGTCCACGCGCGGTGGGCTCACCGTCGGGGTTGCCGTCGGACTGGATGCGCACCGGCTGACCGAAGTCGGAGATCTTGCGTGGGGCCGCACGGCGGCCGCCGGAGGGCGGCAGGGGAGCCACCTCGACGGGTCGAACCGGCTCGGCGGGCGGGGGCTCGGTCTCGGGCTCCGTGAACGCCACGCCCTTGCGGCGGAGGCGCTCGATCATGCCCTCGGGGTACGAGATCGACAGGGTGCGACCGCACTGGTTGCAGTGAACCTCGACCCCGGGGACAGGGTAGGGCTCGCCGAGTCGATGGGCGGTCGAGCAATGCGGGCAGGTGATCTTCAGAGCCATCGCGACCCCCAGGAGCGGACGGGGAGGAGGGGGCGGCTGGGATCGGAGCGGAGATCAGAGCTGGGATCGGAGCGGTGAGCGGACGGGTCCGACGGCGCGATGAGCCAGGGCATCGGGTTCCGGGAAGACCCGCGACGCCCGGGGGGAGCGGCCGCGGCGGTAGGGGAGAGATTGGCTGCGTAGAGATTGGCTGCGGAGCGGTGGATGGCTGCGGAGCGGTGGATGCGCGAGGATTCCAGCGTGATTGAGCAGCGTGATCGAGCAGCGCGGGAAGGCTGCGGTTTCACGCGGTGTCCGGTCGGAGGTGAGCGGCCCTGATTTCGGCGGCCCTGAATCTCTGCGACGCTGATCTCAACGACGTTGATGTCAGCTTGGCGATCTGCCGGATACGCTGTCGGGTGAGGGGTTCGAAGGAATGAGGAGGCGGATGTCCAGTCTGATCAAGACCCTGGTGCTCTCGGGACTCGCCCTTCCTGGTGGAGTCCTCAGTTACCACGTCCTGAGTTGCGGCGCAGGGGGTCGCGGCCCGGCGATGGCCGCCACCCACTCCTGGTCAGGAGTCGCGCGCGAGCTGACCATCGGCCACGGCTACGAGCTGGCCGATCTCGCGTTGCTCGAGAAGAGCCTTCTGCACGTGCGCCAGAAGTACGTCAACCGTGATCGCCTGGACTGGGAGGAGATGTACGCGGGCTCGCTCCGGCGCACCGAGCGCGAGGTCAACGAGGTGATGTTCACCCGCGAGCCCCATGGTCGTCGCCTGCAGGTCTCGGTAGGGCCGTTCTCGACCACCCTGCTGGTGCAGCCCATCACCGGGTACGAGGCCTACTGCGCCGAGCTCCGCCAGGTCGCCACGGTGCTGCAGGCGCACCTGTCCGACGAGGTGGAGCTGCCGTACATCGAGTACGCGATGATCAACGGCGCGCTCGCCACGCTCGACCCCCACTCGCTGCTGCTTCCGCCCGAGGCCGCCCGCGAGATGGACGTCGACAACCAGGGCGAATTTGGCGGGCTGGGCATCGAGATCGTCATGCAGGACGGCAAGCTCATCGTGAAGGCGCCGATGGACGACACCCCCGCCGAACGCGCGGGGCTGCGCGCCGATGATCACATCGTCCGCATCGAAGACGAGTCCACCATCAACATGGACTTCTCCGACGCCGTGCGGAAGCTGCGCGGCGAGATCGGCACCCCGGTGAACATCCTCGTGCGCCGCAAGCATGCCTCCGAGCCCATCCCGTTCACGATCATCCGCGATCGCATCGCGCTCAACGAGGTGGAGAGCGCGCTGCTTGAGGGAGACATCGGCTACATCCGCGCGGGCACCTTCAACGCCAAGGTGTCGCAGCAGCTCGACGCCTCCCTGACGCGCCTCAACCGCGAAGCGGGGGGCTCGCTGCGCGGGCTGGTGCTCGACCTGCGCGACAACCCCGGAGGCTACCTCACGCAGGCCGTGGAGGTCGCCAACAAGTTCCTCGACGACGGCATCATCGTCTCGACGGTGGAGGGCGGCACGGGGCGGCGCGAGGAGCAGCATGCCAGCGGGCTGGGCACCGAGGACGACTACCCCATCGCCGTGCTCCTCACCGGCTCTTCGGCGTCGGCCTCCGAGATCGTCGCCGGCGCGCTGCGCAACCAGGAGCGCGCCATCATCATCGGCGAGCACAGCTTCGGAAAGGGGTCGGTGCAGCACCTCTTCACCAACCGCGACGAGAGCAAGCTCAAGCTGACCGTCGCCAAGTACCTGACCCCCGGCGATCACAGCATCCAGTCGGTGGGGATCCCTCCCGACATCCTGCTGGAGCCCGCCATCATCGAGCCCGCCAGCGAGGGCGAGACCGAGCCCCGCGCCTCTCTGTACTGGCGGCAGTGGCTCGACCGCGAGGCGGATCTCGCGCGCCACCTGCAGAACGCCGAGCAGGGCACCGACGAGGCGATCTACCACCTGCGCTACCTGCGCGACGCCGAGAAGGTCCGCGATCCCCGCCGTGACTGGGAGGTCGACTTCGCCCGCGAAGTGCTGATCGCCGCCGGGGGCATGCACCGCCGCGCCAGCATGCTCAGATCCGCCGCCGCCGTCGTGCAAGCCCGCAGCGACGCCGAGGAGGCTCGCATCGCCACGGCGTTCGGCCGCATCGGCATCGACTGGAATCCCCTGGACGACGAGAGTCCTCCACCACCCGCTCTCAAGCTCGCGCTGGAGCTCCCCGGCGGGGGCAACCTCGTGGCGGGGGAGCCCACCGCGCTCACCCTCGGCCTGACCAACACCGGCGATCACCCGATCTCGCGGGTCTCCGCCGTGACCTTCAGCGAGAACCCCTGGCTCGATCACCGCGAGTTCTACTTCGACCCGGTCGCGCCCGGCGCCACGGTGACGGCCTCGCAGCAGGTGCGCCTCGCAGACGGCTTCGGCAACGCGCTCAGCGCAGTGGACGTCGAGCTGCGGGACGCCCAGGGCGCGGCGTTCACCCGCGAGTCGCTCTCCCTGCGCATCGAGGGGCGCGCGCTCCCGCAGTTCTCGTACTCCGTGGCGCTGATCGACGACGGCTCCGGCTCCACCAAGGGGGACGGCGACGGGCAGCCCGATCTGGGTGAGCGGGTCGATCTGGCCGTGACGGTAACCAATCGGGGGGAGGGGCCTTCGGGCGAGGGCTTCGTGCGCGTCAAGAACCGCAGCCAGCGCGCCCTCGATCTGGCGGTCGGCGCCTTCGCGCTGGGGGCGCCTGACTGCGAGGGGGACGACTGCACCGGCGAGCTCGCGCCGGGCGAGAGCGTCACGGGCCGCGTGGGCTTCGAGCTCCGAGATCTGCCGGACGGCGAGCGCTGCTGGCGCATCGATCTGCAGGTCGGCGACAACCGGCGCTTCGACTACGCCAGTGTGCAGCGCGGGGGCTTCTACGACTACTTCCAGCTCGAGGAGGAGCTGTCTCTGTGTCCGGGGCAGACCCTCGACGGCACAGAGCGCCGCCCCCCCGAGATCTCCGTCACCCGCGCGCCCGATCTGGAGTCGGCGGCGCCCGATCTCGTGATCAGCGGGATGGTCACCGACGACGAGGAGATCCGCGACGTGATGATCTTCCACGACGACGACAAGATCTTCTTCCGCGGCGGACAGCCGGGGCTCACCGCGCTGCCGTTCTCGATCGATCCTTCAGCGCGGCCGGGAGCGAACCTGTTGGTGGTGCTGGCCCGAGACTCCCGGGGGCTCACCACGACGCACTCTCTGTCGACGTGGCATCGCGCCGCAGACGCCGAATTGGGCGCGTTGATCCCCTGACGCCCCCCCAGTCTCGCGGCCAGTGATTCTCGCTGGTGCCGGATCAGGGTAGTGGTGTGTCATCTGCCCCCAATGCGAGGAACCATGGGCATCATCAAACGAATCAAGCGACGCCTCCCGATCGTCGGCTCCGGGCCGAAGTTCCGGGATCCACCCCAGCCCGCGGCCGCCGCCCCCCGGCCACCCGCGCCCTTCACCCCGCCGGCCCCGACGAGCCTCCGCGGCGACCGCCCCGTCGGGGAGTTCCTGGCCGACTACGTGAAAGAGAACGCGATCGTGCTGTTCATGAAGGGCTCCCCGGCCTCGCCGATGTGCGGGTTCTCGGCGCGCGCCGCGGGCATCCTGACGGGCACCGGCTTCGCGCACTTCGACGTGCTGTCCGACCCGGACGTACGCGAGGGCGTCAAGCGCTTCTCGGACTGGCCCACGATCCCGCAGGTCTACGTCGGCGGTGAGTTCGTAGGAGGCAGCGACATCGTCGCGCAGATGCACGAATCGGGAGAGCTCAGGGAGCTGATCGACGCCGCGCTGGCGGCCGACGCCGCCCCCTCTGCGGACGCTACTCCCGGGTAGTCGCGCCCAGCCGCGCGACGTGCGAGGCGGCAGCGACCATCCATGGATCGGCGCTGGCACAGACCACCGCCGCGCCGGCCCGAGCGAGCCTCTGGAGCACCCCGGCGATGCGCGCGGCGTCGGCTCGATGCAGACCGGCGAGGGGTGCGTCGAGGCAGACCAGCGTGTGGGTCGCGCGGGTGCGCCCCTCGATCCGTGCCAGCTCACCTGCGAGTCGCAGGCGCTGGGACTCGCCTCCCGAGAGTGAGGCGGTGGGCTGCCCGAGCGGGAGGTACCCCAGCCCCACCGCGACCATCGCCCGCAGCGGACCCCCGACGCGCCGGTGCGCCGCCAGCAGTCCCGCGGCGATCTCCACCTCCAGCCCCAGCAACTCCGCCGCGTTCAGCCCGCGGTAGCGGATGCTCAGCGCGGCGGGGCCGAAGCGCTCGCCGTCGCAGCTCGGGCACGGCCGGGTAAGGCGCTCCCGCGGGCCCAGATCGAGGTGCTCCACGCCGCTGCCCTCGCACTCCGGGCAGCGCCCCCCGGTGCGATTGAAGCTGAAGAACTCCGGACCGACCCCGCGGATGCGGGCCTCGCGGGTGGCGGCTAGCAGGCGTCGGATCGGCGCCCAGATCTTGAGCGCCGTCGCCACGCATGAGCGCGGGGTTCGCGTCGCCGCCGAGCGGGTCAGCGCCACTACCCGCTCCAACGGGCCGTCGAGCTGCGCGTGGGGAGCGCCCTCTGACGCCCGCCCCAGCCGCCGGAGCGCCGCGGGCGTGAGGGTCCCGATGACCAGCGCGCTCTTGCCCGCGCCGCTCGGTCCCGTCACCGCGGTCAGCGCCCCGTAGCGGGCCTTCAGCTCGGTAGCACCAGGGGCGGTCAGCCGAAGCTCGGGCAGATCGTGGGCGACCTCCAGCGCCTCGGGCGCCTGCACGAGTCCCGACAGCCACCGCCCCGTGGGGGTCTCCGAGTCAGCCAGCCCCTCGGGCGCCCCCGCATAGAGCACCCGCCCGCCGCGGTGTCCGGGTCCCGGACCGAGGGCGATCACCCGCTCTGCCGCGGAGATGAGTTCGCGGCGGTGGGTGACGACGAGCACCCCATTGCCGGCGGCCACCAGCGCCCGCAGGTGCGCCGCCACCGGCCCCGGATCCGCGAGTCCCGCGGCGGGTTCATCGACGACATACAGCACGCCTGTCAGCTCCGCTGCGGTGCGGCCTGCGAGCCACAGCCGCCGCAGCTCTCCGGACGCCAGGGCGCGCGCCGGACGGGCCAGCGGCAGGTGACCGAGACCCAGATCGCTCAGGGCACCGACCCGCATCCTCAGCTCTCGCAGGACCGGCCGG
>CAYXGP010000149.1:0-21628 GCA_964464515.1 uncultured Enterobacterales bacterium | reverse complement strand
GGCTCGCTGTCGTATCTGGCCCAAATCAAGAGACAGGGTTCGAGAGCGTCGCACGCCGGGGGGTCCGGGGCCTCGCAGGCAAGGGCATCCGCGTGGGACCGCCCTCAGGGGGGGACATTGCTTTTCTTGGAGCGGCCTTAGCTCAGCATGAGTCAGACTTCTCGGTCACCGAGGCAAGAATTGGTTGACACTGCGGCTTGGTTGGGCGGCCTGTGCGGACTCGGGAAGGGGTCTTTGGTGTGCGCTGCCCCGCCGCAGAAGAGCTTCACCGCCTGGATTCGGAGTCCGTAGGGGTGAGCCTGCCCTCGCAGATCAATGGTCCCGTCTCCACGCTCGTCGATGGTCTTCAGCTCCGGGGCCTGTCGGTGAAAAGGGTGCACTTTGAGCGGCGCGCACACCTCTAACCCACTGAAATCTCGTGCCGAGGAGCCGGGAGAACCCCCGAGATCTACCGGAAGATACGCCTCGGCAGCTCTCAACGGCTCTCAGCCGAAATGGAATTGGTATCAGCAATTTAACTGATAGAGTGCTTGGTAAGGCGGTTTTCCGCGAGAGTGCGGGCGCCCCCTTTTCGAGGACGCACTCGCTGCCCAGTCGCCCCCACCGTAGCGCACCGGGTGGACACGCCAGGTCCAGGTGGTTGGAATCTGTGCTTGACCGCCGCCGTCGCGTGTCCACCTTCACCGACGCGGAGATCACAATGAACAACTGAGCATCCCCTCCTCTCTTTCGGCACGCCTCGGGGCGACCTCTGTCCGCTGATCGCGGTGGATTGGCCACCCGACCCGGACTGGCCCGCGGCGTCTGGAGAGAGAGATGCATCATGTCAAGACCCTCCGCACCCTCCCCGATGGGGAGGAGATGCGCCTGTACGCTCGCCTGATCGGCGCCCACACCAGCACCTGGCGCCGGGTGGGCGCTGTGATCGTCAGCAACACCACGCCAACCGCGACCTTCGACGGAGACGGACGGCTCTGCGATCCGGCCTGGGATCGGGCTCAGAACACCCGCGTGCTCGCGAGCGGCGACACCATCCAGTTCGGCGTCTGCGTCGTTCCGGGGCGGGTCGTGGTGATCGCAGAGTGTGGCCTGACCGGCGCGATCGTGGCGGAGTCGCGTCGGATCGCGCGGGTCCTCGGTGACGCCAGGCCGCCCCGCAAGACGAGCATGCGCGGCGGCGGTCCCTCCTCGCTGCGTTCGTACTGGCCGGTGGGATAGCACCACCCGGGACAGGAGGTGCCCAGGTGGGGGCTACCATCTGGGCCTGCGTTCTCGCTGGGGCCCGGCGTCGTCAAGACGTGCGCGCACTTCCAGATGGAAGTCCGAGATCGCACCGACCATCGCCGGCATCATCCGAAGACCTGGTTGCTGCCGTAGGAGTCGGCGAGGAAGGGGGGGCCGGTGCCCCCGCGTACAGCCACCCTGCGGTCGTCGAACCTGTCGGTTACCTTCCGCGCCGGAGATGGGGAGATCGGCCCGTGGATCTCAGCGGGGAGATGAACGCAGCCGCGGAGACCGGTGACCGACCACCACCAGAAGGACCTACCCGGTCCCGGCCGGGGAAGCGGAGGGCGGCCAATACGCTGTCTCGTCGCGATCGGGATCGCGTCGACGTGGGGATTCGCGGCGGGACTGGTCGACTCGGGGTGCTTCGGTCAGGCTGAGCTCGCTGACGGCTGGCTGCGGCTCCGCTACCTCGCCGCGGCCGGCCTCCTCCAGGCCAGTGTCTGCGCGTTGGTCGGACTCGGCCTCTGGGGCGTTCTGTCCGTGCTACCAGGTGGAACGAGGGGCGAGCGTCAGGATCTGCGCGCGCTGATTTCCATCCACGTCGCGGGCATCCTGACCTCGGTGACCCTGGTAGCGCTCCGCATGGCGCACACCCGCCTCCTGGGGGACGTCACCGTCTTCTCCACCGCGGGAATCGGGACCACGTTCGGCGTCTTCGTTGCCGCATTGGCGATCGGAGCGGCGTCGGTCTGGCTCGCCTCCCGTATCTTGTCTGAATCGGTGGAGACCGTCGTCCGTGCATCGCACGCATTCGCCATCGTGGGCGGGGCGGCGGCGTTGATCAGCACCGGGTTGGTCTCCCTGGGGTTGCCCTTCAGCGGAGGAGGAGCGGGGGCCGCGGCCGGGCGACCCAATGTTCTGCTGATCTCCATCGATTCGTTGCGGGCGGACGTGTGGGAGGAGTACCTGAACGAGCATGCCTCCCCGACGCTCCGCCGCTTCGTGGACGGCAGTCGGCGTTACCGCGACGCGCACACATCGTACAGCCACTCTCTGGCCTCCCACGCTTCAATGCTGAGTGGTCTCCATCCACCAGAGCACGGCGCGGTCCACCAGATCGTCGAGTCGTCGTCTGTGGGCAGCGCGATCGATCCAAGCCTGGAGCTGCTGGCTGAGCGGCTCTCCGCGGAGGGCTACGAGACGTTCGGGGTCATGTCCAACGCCTGGCTCGGTCCTCCATACGGATTGGAGGCCGGGTTTCAAACCTACGTCAATCACGGGATCGCCCGCAGTCTCGGAACCTTCAACTTCCCCCTGGCCATGACGGTGTCGACGGCCGGGTACTATGTGCGCTTCGCAGAGCAATTCGTCTTTGGCCGAAGTCACCCGAACTCGCGTCTGCTGCGCGCGTGGCTCGAGACGCGAGACCGTTCACGCCCATTCTTCGCGTTCCTTCACTACATCGAGATGCACACACCGAACGGGATCGCCCCCGACTCGGAGCGGTTCTTGAGCGGTCCCTACGCGGGGATCGGCGGCTTCGAGGTCTCCAACCGGTTCGACGCGGGTGAGTTCTCGGACCAACAGATGCCGGCGGTCCGGGACCATGTGCGCGCCCTCAATCTGGCCGCCCTGGCCCAGATGGACACCTACCTCGCCCCGGTCCTCGACGCGTTGATGAACGACGGGTGGCTGGAGAATACCCTCGTGATCCTGCTCTCCGACCACGGCGAGAATCTATACGAGAAGGCCGGAAACTACGGACACGGCCACGTCTACAACACGGTCTCCCACGTCCCCTTCGTCGTCTCCGTGCCCGGCGAAGCGGGCGGGTCCGACCGGGACGGACTGGTGAGCGTCATCGACGTGGCGCCCACCTTCTACGCCTACACCGAGACCCGCCCTCCCGACGGGCTGAGCGGACGCGATCTCTCGGGACCGGGCTCCCGAACCGCGGGCACGGAGGACGACCGGGTCTACGTCCAGGGATGGGATCACGACAACGCGGGTTGGGCGCGCGCGGTCCTCTGGGCCGACGGAACGAAGCTGATCGTGAACGCCTCCGGGGACGAGGAGCTCTACGATCGAGTCGCCGATCCCCACGAGCATCACGACCGGGTCGGTGACCAGCCGGAGAGGGCCCGACGATACCGGCACCGTTTCGACACTTTGGTGGGCGCCATGCGTCAGGCCGACCAGGAGCCCATCGACATCGACTCGCTGCCATCCGAGGTCAGCGACCAGCTGCGAGCCCTCGGATACCTGAAGTGATCGACCGGCCCGTCTTCATCATCGGGGTCCCCCGGAGCGGGACGACCATCGTGTACGAGGCCCTCGCCCGCCACCCTGGTCTGGCGTGGTGGTCGCAGTATGACGCGCGCTTCCCCCGACGCGCACGCGCTCTTTGCGCGACTGTACGGAGACCTGGGCCCGTCATGACAACGCGCCTCGGGCACTCGCCGCCATGCAGTGGCAGGCGATCATCGACGCGACCATGCGCGGGTCCCGCGAGCTGCCGCCAGAGCGCTTCGCCGAGTACCGGGACATGAACCCGAAGCACCTGGAGCGGCTCCGGTCACCGTACCGGCCGGAGGCCGGATCGATGACCTGCGCGCCCTTTCTGGAGGGCCCCGATTCTCTTGTCGGGACGTAGATTCTCCACGGTCTGTACGGACCCCCCTGTCCGGCCGCGACCCTGTCCGGCAGCGACCCGGTCCCTCCAGACCGGGTCTGTCTGGACACGCGGTCCATCCGAACCGGGCCTACCCCCATCTTCGGCGCCTGACGGGCCCGGGGCCCCTGGAGCGATTCACAGCCGACGCGGTCAGCGCGCTGACCGCTGATGCGCGCCGGCCTCGCCCGGCACGGATACCTCTCCGCGTACGAAGCCACACGCTGAGTCAGATGCTGCGGAGCCGCTGCAGATCCGACCGACTCATCGCGCCGGTCGCGACCCCTACGGCGCCGTACACCAGCACCCCCAGCCCCACCCGCACGATGATGTGCACGGCGGACGCCCACGCCACGACCGGGATCATGCATGCAAGGGGCAACAGCACCGGTCCCCCGGCGCGGAGCAGGGACCTCCCCACTTCATGATCGCGCAGCTTCCGTCCCAGATAGACCGCCAGCAGCACCTCGGTCATCAGGGTCGTCGCCGCTGCGCCGACCGCGCCATACGCCGGTACGAACGCGAGGTTCGCGCCCACGTTCAGGACCGCCGCGTACGCGGTCCCGCGCATACGCTCCGGGTGCCGATCGCATGCTGTGAGGGCGGTCCCGAGAGCGTTCTTGATGAAGCCGGTCGGCAACACGAGGAGCATCACCATGAACGGGGTCACCGACAGTCGGTATTCCTCCCCCAAGATGAACAGCATCAGGGGCTCGGCGACGAGCAGGCCGCCCACCGCGGTCGGCGCGCCGACCACAAGAAGAACCCGGAAGGCGAACGCGAGCTCGTCCCGGACGCGCTCCGGCTGGTCCCGCAGCCTCGACAGCACCGGGTACAGACCCATCATCAGCATCGAGCCGAGCTGCATGAGCTCGAGGACGACGGCCGCACCGGCTCGGTACACGCCCACCTCGCTGTCGCCGTGGAGTTCCTTCACGATGAGGAGGTCCGAGCTCATGTAGATGGAGCCGAACACGAGTCCGGCCGCGAAGACCCGCGACGACAGCAGCAGCTCCCGCACGTCGGAGAGCGTCACGGCCCACTCCGGGCGTCCGATCTCACGCTGGAAGACGCGCAGCCAGATGAACAGGGCCACTACAGCGCCCAGGATCTGCGCGCTGAACACTCCCGTGACGCCCCAGCCCCACGACAGCAGCGCCACGGTCGCCACAACCACGACGGTGCGTCCGGCGACGCTGCCGACGACCGGCGCGCGCATGCGACGAAGTCCCTGGAACGCGGCCTGGCAGACCGTCCCCAGCGACGTCAGCGCGTAGGCGCAGGCGGCCAGGAACCCCGCCACGATCATCGTGGGCTGGCCATCCATCAGGGCGACGTAGAGCGTGACGCAGCCCGTGCCGAGCACGGAGAGCGCCAGGGTGGTCACCAGGCCGCGCGCCAGCCACGACCGGACCGCGTCGGGGGCGCGCGAGATCTCCCGAGCGATCAGCACGCTCGACCCCATGTGGAAAACGGCCGCGCAGAGCGCCGTCACGCCCACGAGGAACGACATCGCGCCGTAGCCCTCGCGGCCCAGGTAGCGGGCGACGAAGACCTGGATGACGAACGCGCTGACCCCGAGCGAGACCCGCATCGCCGCCAACGCGACGAGGTTGTCACGGGGCGGTGTGGGGGCTGACACCGTCGCCTCCGCGCGGCCGGCGTCCCAATAGCGACAGATAGAGCGCGCGTAGCCGCTCTGCGCGCCGCGCCATGGAGAAGCGCTCCACCGCCACCGCCCGACCGCGGCGCCCCATTCCGGCGCGCAGACTCTGCGACTCCCGGAGCGCGCGCAGGCGCAGGCCCGCCTCGTCCGGCGGCGGGGGCACGATGTAGCCGGTCTCTCCGACGTCGATGATCTCGGCGGCGATTCCATCGAGCGGCGAGACAACCACGGGCAGTCCGCTGGCCATGGCCTCTGCGATGACGATCCCGAAGCCCTCTCGTCGCGACAGGAGCGCGAAGACGTCCGCGGCGGCCATGTAGTCCTGCACGGTGTCTGAGCGGCCCTCCAGACGCACCGTGCCGGCGAGGTCCGGCGCCTCCGCCCGGGCTCGGAGGGCGGCGGCGTGCTCGGTGGCGTCCTCGCGCAGCCCCTCCTCGGGACTGCTGGGACCGACGATCAGCAGCAGATCGTGGCCCCGCCGAGGCCCCATGATCGCCCAGGCCTCCAGCAGACGGTCGAACCCCTTACGGGGAATCACGCTCCCCACGGAGAGGACCACGAAGGCGTCCGGGGGGATCCCGAGCTCGCTGCGCAGCGCGGCGCGGCGCTCGGGACCGGGCGGTCGATACGTGGTGATGTCGACGCCGGGGTAGATGCAATGGAAGCGAAAAGGGGAGACTCCCGCCCGCGCCATCGACGCTCGAAAGACCTCTGCGATGCCTACCCAGGCGTCCACAGAGCGACGGAGCCCAGCCAGCTTGAGCCCACCCAGACGCTCTCGGCCGTTGGAGACCGGGTCGTCCGAGCCATACAGCACCATCTCATGCACGACGGGCAACCCGAGCCGGGCGATCCCGGGGAGGGAGAGGTGAAGCTCCCAACCCTTCATTGTGTTGTGAAAAATGTCGTAGCCGCCGTCGCGGACGTGCCGATGCAACGCCCTGGCCGCGAACGGCGTGCGCAGTCCGTGGCGATGATCGGAGGGAAGCAGCCGGTGGACCGGCCCGGCGTCCCGCCACTCGCGGGAGACGTCGGCCAGCGGGCGCCGGGTGACCACCTCCACGTCCACCCCCACGCGCGCGAGGTGGGGCCGGAGCAGCTCGATCTGGATCCCCCAACCGGTGAAGTCCGGGGGATAGAGGCCGATGACGAGACACACGCGGATTCGGGGCTTCATGGTTCGTGGCTCCACAGCGTCGGCCACCAACCCCTCGGCTCCACGTACGGAGTCGCGTCAATTCGCGGGCGAGTCAATCGCGCGCTCCAGCATGGTCTTGAAGCGGGCGACGACCTGATCGCGGCCGTGGTTTCGCGCCACATACGCCCGCGCGCGCTCCCCCATCTCCGAACGCCGCCCGTCCTCCGCCACCAGCCCCTGAAGCTCGCCGGCCATGCGCCCCAGGTCGCCGCCGGCGCAGATCCCCATCCCCTCCGCAGCGAGCACGCCCGACGGATCGACGTTGAGCGAGACGATGGGAACGCCCGCGGCCCCGGCTTGCATGAATGTGTTGGGAAACCCCTCAAATTCCGCAGTGTTGATGTGAACGCTCGCTCGCTGAAAGAAAGCGGTGGTCTGGCGAAGCGGAACCCCCTCGTGGAGCTCGATGTTCGGTGTCGCGTTTGCTTCGGCCCGAATCTGCGCGTCATATCCGCTGTCGACGCCCCGGGGCATGACCATGACGAATCGGATCTCCGGGCAGCGCCGGGCCAACGCGATGGCCTTATCGGGGTTCTTGTAGCTCGCGCAGCGTGCCATCCACAGCACCGTTCCATCTCGCTGCTGCGGGGCGACGCCCGACTGCGGCGGCAGGCACGCACTCGGCAGGACCTCGCCGTCGAGGCCCCAGTGACTCCGAAAACCCCGCTGCTGCTCCTCGTTCTGGACCACGAGGAGGTCGGCACTCCGCGCTCCCCGTCGGTAGAGGAATTCCTGCAGCATCGAGCGTCCGACGACCTGCCCCGCGACGTCGATGCTGTTGGCCGACAAAAAAGCGAACCGCTGCCCGTTTCGACGAGATGCCCACGCGACCATCCAGGTCTCGTATCCGGCGCTGCGTTGGATATTGATGTCTGCGCCGATTCGCTGGAGCGTCGAGAGCAGGCGCCGACCAAACCGAGCTCGCGCAGCCGGCCCCCGCCCAGGCATCTGCACGGCGTGAACGACGACTCCCTGGTGGGTGAAGACTCGCTCGCGTGTGCGGGAGCGGGTGACCACGTGGGTCTCCACGCCGAGGGCTGCCAACCCGGTCGATAGCAGGAAGACCTGCACCTCCGCGCCTCCCACCGTGGCAGAGTCGGCGGCGTCGAAGAGCGGAATCGCCCAGATGCTCCAGAAGGCAACGCGCATGGCGGCGTGTAACACCGGCGACGGGCGTCGGCCCTCTCAGCGCGCATCGACAAACCCGGCGACCGTCTGCTGCAGACCCGTCATCAGATCGACCTCTGGCTCGTAGCCGAGATCGCGACGCGACGCGGTCAGATCAGCTTGACTGTGCCGAACATCTCCGGGTCTGAAGTCCTCGAAGATGGGGCGGATCTCGCCGCGCCCCACAGCGTCGCGGAGCTGCTCGAACAGCTGAAAGAGCGTCGTGCGCCCCCCCAGCGCCACGTTGTACACCTTCCCGCTGGCATCAGGCGGAGCGAAGGCAGCGAGGAGGTTGGCCTGAACCACATTCGGGACCGGGCAGAAGTCCCGGGAGGTCTCCCCATCCCCGAAGATCGTCGGCGACTCGCCGCGCACCAACGCCTTGAGCCACCGGGGGATCACCGCCGCGTAGGGGCCCGCGGGATCCTGACGGGGGCCAAACACATTGAAGTAACGCAGCCCCACCAACTTGAGGTCAAACGCCGCCGCATAGCCGTGCGCGATCACTTCTCCGGCGCACTTGCTGGACGCATAGGGAGAGAGGGGTGCGAGCGGCGCGTCCTCGCGCGCGGGCGGCGGCGCCTGGCCGCCGTAGACGCTGGATGAGGAGGCGTACACCAACGCCTCACAGTCGGCGTCCCGGGCCGCGAGGAGGATGTTCACGAACCCGTCGACGTTCACCTGGTGGGTGGCGCGTGGATCGGCGATGGAGCGCGGCACCGAGCCGAGGGCGGCCTGATGCAGAACGATCTGGGCTCCCGCCATCGCCGCGGCGCAGACCTCCGGGTCTCGGATGTCCCCCGCGATGACCGTGAGCCCCTCGGCACAGCCTCCGACAGCGCGACGGACAGCAGCCAGATTCGCCCGATGCCCAGTGGAGAAATCGTCGAGCACCACGACCTTCTGACCGAGTCGGAGCAGCTGCTCGACGAGATGCGAGCCGATAAAGCCCGCGCCCCCGGTCACCAACCAGCGTCTCGGGTCCTCGGCGACGCTGGCGACTACTTGTTCGAGCGGTTCGGTCATCGCTCCTCCGGAGCATCTGTATCATCGCGGGGAGATCTGCTCGTCCGACTCGTCTGGCTGACACCGATTCCAGAGCGCCTGCGCCCGCTCCCGCATCGGCTCATCCAACAGCCCGCGAGAACGGAGTCGGATGCGGCACCCCTCCAGGTCGTCCGTGGCCCTCAACATCCGGGCCAGCTCGAGGTCGAGCTCGGGCGTCTGCGGCAGGCTCCGGCCCAGGGTGATGGCCTCCTGCGGACCCACGCGGGCCCCCTCCACCCGAACCGCTCGAACATAGTCGTGCGGCTGCCCGCTGATCCGCGCGGCGTTGAGCCACTGATTCCGCGCGTCGCCCCGGGCGTTCCGCTTCTCCAACACCCGCGCGAGCGCGCGGTGCGCCGCGGCGCTCTGCGGGTGCCGCGCGATCAGGCCCTCGAGATACGCCTCGCCCTCCGTGAAATCCCCGATGGCGACCAGCGCGGCGCCATAGGCGGGCACATGGCGCTGCCCCGGCGGAAGGCGCCGAAGCGCGTGCTCGAACGCCAGCACGGCCACGTCTGACCGGTCGATGCCGAGCAGGTGGTGCCCCAGCGCGACGCCCGCATTCGGCGCAGCCTGCTCGGCAACCTCGAGCCAAGACAGCGCGCTGTCGGAGAGCGTGAAGGCCCTCGGCCACGGATCGTCGTATCGGCGCGACCAGTGAATGACCGCCCGCTCCCAGGCGTGGAGCGCGAGCTCAGGGTCGCCGCTTGCCTCCGCCACGCGACTGTACACAGCCCAGTTGGGGAAGTCGGACGGATGTCGCTCGGCGGCTCGACCGAGCGCTTCGAGGGCGTCCTCTGATTCGCCGATCCGCGCCAGCATCAGCCCGGCGCTCCGCAATGCCCGGGCGTCGTGCGCATGTTCGACGCGCAGCTGGCGGGCCAGCTCGCCCATCCGCCCGGCGTCGCCAGACTGCTCCGCCGAGATGACCAGCGGCTCGAAGCGCCACGGCGCCATGCGGAGCGTGGCCTCCGCAGTCTCGCGGGAGGGACTTTCGGTGATGAGCGCGTTGAACCCGATCCCGTGCAGTGCCCAGAATACCGCCAGAATCTGTACCGCAGCGAGGCCTTGAGCGAGCCGTACTGCAGGTCCTGCCGCGATCGCCGGACCACGCTGGTAGCTGCTCAGCATCCCGAGCATCCCCGCGACGATGAGGCTGATGGCGGCCATTCGGAAGGGAAACTCGACCAGGGAGTGCAGCGCCAGGCCGAGCAGGCCGAGCGAGAGACGGCGCCCCAGCCGCCCCCGCGCGTCGCGGATGGCCCCAAACAGCAGCGCTCCCGCCGACACGCCGGCGATCACCCCAAGCATGCCGGCCTCCGCGAGCCACTGAAGGGGCTCGCTGTGGGCGTGCGCGGCGCTCAGCCCGACCAGGGTTGAGTACGCCGGGTAGGCCTGCTGGAAGGCCCCCACGCCGACGCCCGTGATGGGATGATGTCGAATCACCGAGACCAGATCGAGCCAGATCTGCAGTCGCACCTCGAAGCTGGTCATCCGCCACCGCAGATCGGTGGTGTAGAGCCACGCGAACGCCACAGAAGTCGCCAGCGCGAACGTCGCGCCACCGACGACGCGACCGACGGTCCCCCGGTGCCAGAGGAAGGCAACCACCGCGACGGTCAGCGCCGCCATGGTCGCCCCGGTCGAGCCCACCCAGAGGAAGAACGCGACGGTCGTCAGCGCGACGACCACTGCGGCAGGTCGACGCCGGCTATCGAACACCGCCCCGACCGTGAGCGGGAGCAGCAGCAGCAGCAGTGAGGCCGCGTGGTTGGGGTTGACGAACGGGGCGAAGAATGTCGGCGGGTCGTTCCGGGGCGTGATGAACCCCAGGACAGCATCAGCATCCAGGGCCGCGTGGGCGCCCGAGAACAGAGCGGCTCCGAGCGCGGCCCGGACCAGGGCGCGCCGAGTGTCGCGGGACTCCTCGACAGACCACCAGACCGCGACCAGGACGGCGTAGGTCGCAGCGGCGCACCAGACAAGGAGCGCCTCCAACGTCTCCGCAGGGACGAGACTCGCTGGAATCCATCCAGACGGTTCGCGTGCCAGCACGAGTCCGGGCGATATCCAACCCAACAGGCCCGGCGGGAGCGGGACAAGTTGCAGACACATGACAAGGGCAGGGAGCGCGGCGGCGGCGACCAGCCTCCAGACGTGCGGAGTCAGTCCTTGCTGGAACAGGAAGGACAGGCGGATGGTGGCGGCCGCCAGCAGCAGATGCGTGATGGCCATGCCCACCGGATGCGCCCCGCCGAGCCCCAGCAGCGCGGGGAGGGGAGCGAGCGGAATGAGCCAATTACCCTGCCGGACTCGCCGGACCAGGGGACGCGGTTTCACGGGGCGTCGATTGGTGGGCCTCCGGACCACAGATCTCCGGATCACAGGGTGATTCCGACGGTTCGTAGGGTGCTATCTGCAGGGAAGACCACGGCCAGCGACATAACCAGATGGTGTCGTTCGGGAAACGCGCTCTGATGGCACCAGCGGCGGGTGGAGCCCCACGGGCGGACCATACGCGCACGTCACCGGAGCCGGAACGTCCGGGCAAGCGAGGGGTTGTCAACCTGGACGCTCACCGCTGTCACCCCTGGTGGCGGCGATCACATCATCCAGAATGTCCTGAAGGTTGCGCTTCGGGCTCCAACCAATCGTGCGGTTGATCTTGCTGATGTCGGGGATACGCCGCTGCATGTCCTCAAATCCCGAACCGTAGGCGGTCTCGTAGTCGATGAACTGGAGCTCCACGCGACTTCCCGTTCGCTCCTGGACAGCCTCGGCGAGCTGCCGAATCGTGGTGGGCTGGCCGTGCCCGATGTTGAACACGTCGCCGACGGCCTCCGGGGAGTCCATCAGATCGACCATCGCGTCGATGGCGTCGAATACGTGCAGAAAGCTACGGGTCTGCTCCCCGCTGCCGTAGATGGTGATCGGTCCGCCGTCGAGGGCCTGACGAACAAACGTGGGGACCACCATTCCGTACCGCCCGGACTGACCCGGTCCGACGGTGTTGAACAGGCGCACGATGACCACTGGCATCCCGAATTCCCTGCTGTAGGCGAAGCCGAGGAATTCATCGACGCTCTTGGTGGCCGCATAGGCCCAGCGGTGGTTCCTGGTCGATCCCTGGATCTGGTAGTCCTCCTCGCCGAGGGCGTCGGCCCCGAGGTAATCCAGGTTCTTTCCGTAGACCTCCGATGTGGAGGTCAACAGCACCTTGGTGCGGAACCGATTGGTCATCTCGAACAGAACATCGACCGCACGGAGGTTATCGAGGATGGTGCGGACCGGGTGCTCCATGATGTACTTCACGCCGACCGGCGCCGCGAGATGGTAGACCTGGTCGGCCCAGCGAACCCGCTCCTCGGTCAGCGAGCGGTTGCAGACAGTGTCAACGGTGACGTTGCAACGTTCGTGGGACAGGATCGGCCCAAGGTTCCGGATGTCACCGGTCGAAAGATCATCGAGAATTTCGATCTCGTCTCCCCGCGCGATCAGGCGCACAGCGAGGTGGCTCCCGATGAACCCCGCCCCGCCGGTGATCAATACCTTCATGTTCCTGACTCCTGCCTCGCCGCGCTCTTCATATGTACACCCACCTGAAACAACTGTGCTGGAACAAAGTGATGAACCTGTAACCCCTCGCTGATGAACTGCTTCTCGACGTCCGCGACCTCGGGGCCGTCGAACGCGATGATCACGGTGCCGATTCCCTTCTTCTCCGCATAGACCGCCAGGTCTTCGCGCCCACCCACCACCGGGATGCCGCGCACGGTCCGGACGTGCTTCTTCGGGTCGTCGTCGAAGAACGCCACGGGGTTGTAGAGCGACTCTTGCAGCCGCAGCACATCGAGCAGCGCGCTCCCGGTGACACCGGCTCCGAAGACGACGATCGGCGTGCCGGTGGGTGGGAGGAGCTCGTCCCGGAGGAGCCTGAGGACCCAGCGCGAGCCGATGAGGAGCAGCGTGAAGACGAGCCAGTCGATGATGAAGACCGCTCGCGAGAACCCGACGAATCGGTGGGTGAAGAGCAGCAGGGCCAGCGCGATCAGCGACCCGAACGCCGAGGCCTTGATCGCCGAGAGCTGATCTCGCAGGTCGTAGAAGTGGGGAATCTGGCCATAGATACCGAACATGAGCAGCGCGGTGATCTTGACGACCACCAGCACCGGCACCGCCTCCAGCATCAGGGGGATCTCTTCGTCGGGGATGACCCCCTCGAAGCGCAGGAGGTAGCCGCAGGTCAGCGCGACCCCCACGAACAGGAGATCGAGCAGGATCTGGGTGGTCGCAGCCCGCTTCGCGAGCGTGGCCATGAGCAGGCGCCGGCCGACGTGGCTCAGGTTGATGCTGGGATAGACGTGCTGCTGCCCCAGGAAGATGCCGAAGTAAACGAGCACGGCCATCAGCAGGGAGCCAAGCACGCCCACCACCAGGGGGTTGATGAGCCCCCACGACAGGCTCAGGCTGCCGGAGAGGAGCGCGACGCCCGACAGGAGGGCCACCACCTTGCGCTCGGAGAACCCCAGGTTGATGAGACGGTGGGAGGTGTGATCGCGCCCGCCCTGGAAGGCGCTGCGACCGGCGAGGTTCCGGGAGAAGGTCACGAGCGTGGTGTCGAAGATCGGGACCGCCATCACCATCACGGGCAGCATCACGGTGGCCAGCAGGTTCCCGACGTCGTTGGCCACCCCCTGGATGGTCATCGTGGACAGCATGAAGCCGATGAAGAGCGCACCGCTGTCGCCCATGAAGATCCGGGCGGGCGCGATGTTGAACACCAGGAAGCCCAGGATGGACATCAGCAGCAGCGTGGCCGGGAGCGCCAGCAGGCCCGACCCGCTCAGCACCGCGAACAGCGCGATGTGGAGGCAGGCGATGGCCGAGACGCTCCCTGCGAGCCCGTCCATGTTGTCGAGCAGATTGATCGCGTTGGTGATGCCCACGATCCAGAGGATGGAGATGGGGATCCCCAGCGCCGGCTCGATCAGGGTGAAGCGGACCCCGAGCCCGACGGTGACCAGCGCCACCATGATCTGGCCCACGAGCTTCACCGAGGCGCGCATCTGCACGATGTCGTCGATGAGACCCATGAGGAACATCAGCGCGCCGCCCGCCAGGATCGCGGCGAGCTGATCGTGTGCGAGAACCTCCTCGCCGAACAGCCCGATCCCGACAGCGAACGCGGCGAAGATCGCTGCCCCTCCCCAGTGCGGCGTCGGCACCTCGCTCCAGCGATCCGCCTCGGGTGCGTTGATCAGGTTGAAACGGTGCGCTGCCCGGATGACGATCCAGGTGCTGATGCCGGCCACCACGAGGCAGATCAAGCCGGGTAGGAGAAAGGACGCCAAGTCAGGATCGCCACGATTGAAAGGGCTTCTGAAAGGGAGCCCACTCTGGTAAACGGTATTGGACATGCCTGGACTGAGGCCGCACCCTACCAGAGAAGGTGATTTGACCCAAGAAGAAGCCCCGATACCCATCTCGACGCTGCTGACCATCGCCTGGATGCAGCGCTGGCTGGTCCTCATGGTCACGGTGATCTGCGTGGTCATCGGCGTCATCGTCACGCTGCTGACGCCGGAGCTGTACGAGTCCAGCGCACTGCTGGAGGTAGCGCCGGATGCGGGACAGGAGCTGGAGGTCAAGAAGCTGGTCTACGAGCAGCCCACCCACAACATGTACATGAACCAGCAGTTCTACCGCACCCAGATCCAGAAGATCACGAGCCTGACCTCGCGAGAAGAGGTGATCACCCGGTACGCCGCGCAGGGGTTTGACGATCTGCAGGAAGGCTCGGACGGCGCAAACAAGCTCCAGAACATGCTGTCGGTCGCGTCGCTACCAAACAGCCGCCTCGTCAAGATCACCATCACACACAGCGATCCCCAGCGCGCAGCGATTCTTGCAAACACCGTGGCCTACGTCTACCTCGAGAGCAACATCCACAAACGACAGGACGCCGCGTCGCGCGCCGAGATCTGGCTGGAAGACCAGATCGGCAGCTACAACTCGGAGATAGAGGGGATGTCGCAGGATCTGCTGGCGTTCCAGTCTGAGAGCGGCCTGACGGACATCGAAGCCAGCATGTCCACCCTGAGCGCCACCATCCAGAACCTCAACGCCGCCTTCGCCACCCTGAACACGGAACGACTGCTCCTCGAGACCGAGGTGCGGGACTACTCGTCCCTGTTCGAGTCCGGCAAGTACCAGGAGATGGCCAAGCTGACCGACAGCAGGGTGGTGATCAAGCTCGTCGATGAGTATGCGCAGGCCCGCGCGGCGCACACCGCTCAGGGGGCTCGCTTCGGCGAACGACACCCGACGCATCGCACGTCCCTGACCCACCTGCTGCGCCTCGAAGAAGAGCTCCGGACACAGGTCGAGAACGACCTGTCCGCCGAGAGGGTCAGGCTGGGCGTGCTGACGTCGAAGGAGAAGCGCCTGAGAAACGAGCTCGAGCGGACCAAGCGGTTGCTGCTGGAGAAGCAGGCCCTCGTCATCCAGTACGACGCCAAGGCCAGCCGACTGGAGCACAGTCGCAGCTTCTACTCCAAGCTCAAGCAGCGCCAGGACGAGCTCGATCTCACCGCACAGACCCAGATCAACAACGCCACGATCATCGACGACGCCCGCCCGGCGGCGGCCCCCATCCGGCCCCGGCCCATCCTGAACATCGCGGTCTCCGTCGCGGTCGGGCTGGTCGGCGGGTTCGCGCTCGGCGTGGGACGGGAGCTGCTCGACGACACCTTCCACAACGGCGCGGAGGTCGAGCGCGTACTCGGCGTGCCCTACCTCGGGCATGTCCCGGAGGTGTCCAAAGATCACGACGGCACGTTGTTCACCTTCGAGAACCCGAAGTCCACCCCCGCCGAGGCCGTCCGCGGCATCCGCACCGTGCTGCAGGGCACCTACCCGATGGCCAACGTCATGTTGGTGACCAGCGCGGCGGTCTCCGAAGGCAAGAGCAGCACCGTCACGCGCCTGGGCGTCGCCTACGCCAAGCTGGGACGCCGCGTGGTCCTGATCGACGCTGATCTCCGGAGACCCCGGCTACACCGCATCTTCGGCATCGAAAACGACGCCGGTCTGACCGAAGCGCTTCACGAGGGGATGGACCCCCTGAAGCTGGTCCGCTCCACCAGCGTTCCGGACCTGTGTGTGCTCACGTCGGGCGCCCGCACGGATCGACCCAATGAGCTCCTGGCGTCGGCGCAGGTCCGAGAGGTCATCGATCGCGTGCGCGAAGACTTCGACGTCGTGCTCCTGGACACCCCGCCGACGCTGATGGTGTCGGACGCGCTGGTGCTCTCCCGCGTCGTCGATGGGGTCATCGTCGTCGTCCGAGCGCACACACACACCCGCGCTCTGACCCGGCTGAGCATCGATCGGCTCAAGAGCCTGGACGCGCGGATCTTCGGCATCGTGCTGAACGCGGTGGATCCCCGCTCGTCCTACTCGCACTACCGATACTACGCGAGCCCGAACTACTACTACGCCGATCCCCCCCCGGACGACGACGCCCCCCTCAGGGTCATCGGCTCGGCGTGAGGCTCGACCGACGCGCCCTCCCGAGCGCGCTGATCTGTGCCGCCATCGGCGCGCTCCTCATCGTCTCATTGCTGGGCTCCAACGCGCTGCTGGTCGTGGCGGCGCCAGCCGGCCTCATCGGGATCTACGCGATCTACCGATACCCGGTGATGGGGCTGGTGGCGATCAGCGGAGCGACGGCGCTCTCCCACACCGGTCTCACCGGCTTCTCGCTGGCTGGAGCCCCGGTCACGATGGGCAAGCTGTCGGCGCTCGTGGCCATCAGCCTGTGGACGCTCCGCGCCCTGGCCGCCCGCGCTCCGATCCTCGAGACCAACCGCCTGACGCTGCCCTACATCCTGATCCTGTTGACGATGATCATGCCCATGTCGCAGGCCATCGTGCCGAAGCTCTCGATCATCGGCATCCAGTCCTGGCTGCTGCTCGGCGTGCTCTCGCACCTGGCCTACACCATCTCGTACCGTCACGATCTGGCGCGGCCCATGACCGGACTGGCGGTGCTGACCAGCATGGGGCTGCTGTACGGCTGGCTGCTCGGTGGTATCCGCTACGATCGCCTGGAGGGCTTGTCAGCAAATGCAAACGTATGGGCCAACGGAGTCGTCATACTCTGCACGCCGCTGTTCGGCGCGCTGACGATTCACCGAGGGGCGCTCTTCACTGTCCTGCAGCTGACACTCGCCAGCCTGCTGATGATCAATGTGCTGGGAAGCGCGTCCCGTGGGGCCCTGGCGACGCTGGCTGTGGCGGGAGTCTTCATCGTCCTGATGCTCCGCAAGCGGCGCCTGGTCCTGGCCGGCGTCGTGGGCTTCGGGATCCTCGGTCTCAGCTTGACCGACTACAGCATGCTCATCGAGCGGTTCACCACCCTCGCGATGGACGTCGATGCCAGCTCCAATCACCGGGAGGAGGCCTTCTGGACCGGCGTCGCGATCATCCGCGATCACGGCGTGTGGGGGATCGGCGTAGATCAGTTCAAGTTCTACTTCGCGTCTGAGACGGGCACGGGAGAGCTGCTGGCGCCCCACAATATGTACCTGCGGCTGGCGACCGAGCAGGGCATTCCGGGCATCGCCAGCCACCTCGTCTTCTTCGGCGTGCTCGCCTACTCCATCCGGAACATGTTGATCTACGGCATCGGCGCGCGTCTGGAGCCCCTCCTCTGGGGGCTCGCCGGCGGTGTCGCCGCGTGGCTCATGGCGGGGCTCCTGGGTGAGTACATGATGGACACGCAGGCCCAGGTCTGGATTGGTATGATTCTGGGGCTCGAGCGGCGCTTGCGCGAAGAGGCGGCCGCTCTCCCCAGCGACCGGGACGAGCGAGAGGTCTGGAGGTAATCAAGTGCGTCTTCTGTCCTCCCGGTCGGGACCTCGCGTGCCCCCACGTCGACGGGGCGTCCGGCGATCCGGCAGGCTCAGGCTGCGGACCATCGCAGCCGCGCTCCTGCTGGCCTCGGGGGGACCGACAGCCCAGGCCGCCTATCGGCTGGGTCCAGGGGATGAGATTCACGTCCACATCTACCAGGACAAGACCCTCACGGGGAACTACACCATCGGTGAGGCGTGCGAGATCGACCTTACCTTCTTCCAGGTGAAGGTCTGCGGGCTGACCACCACCGCGCTGGCGGACGCCATCACCGGCGCGCTCGAGCCGGACTACTTCCTCCACCCGGAGGTCGGGGTTCGCATCATCACACACGGCAGCCTTCAAGTGGAGGTGACCGGCGAGGTGTCCAGCCCGGGCATCTATGTCATCGAGGGGCCGAGCACGGTGTCGCGGGTGGTGACTCTCGCTGGCGGTCCGACTGCAGGAAACGTGATCGCAGTGAACGTGCAGCGTCGGGGCGGAGAGTTCGAGGAGTACTCGCTCCTGGACCTCTCGACGTTGAGCGTGCCCATCCATGGCGGAGATATGGTCATCCTCAAGAGCGGACGGTTCGTGACGGTGCTGGGGGAGGTCATCCAGAGCGGGATGGTCTCGTACCGACCCGATCTCACGGTCACCGCTGCGCTCGGCGAGGCCGGGGGCACGACCAACGTCGCGCGCTTGCGTCGCGTTCGCCTCATACGGGCAAACGGCGACAACCTGCTCCTGGATGTCCGGCGGATCACCGAGGGCCGCGAACCCGACGTGCTGCTCAACCCCGATGACAAGCTGGTGGTGGAGCGCGCATTGTTCTGACGCTGTGGTTCATGCCGAGTCAGCTCCCTCCCCCATTCAGCGGCCTCCCAAATCAGCGACTTCGAAAATCAGAGGTCGCGCGTGCGCACACAGACATACAGATCGCGACCGAGATCGATGAATTCGGTGACGTCGAGCAGCCCCACGCTGCGTAGAAGACCTCGCACGTCATCGTGCCGATACAACCAGAGCGGACATCCCCGAAGACGGTAGCGGAGCTTGCGTTGCCTGGCCAACAGACCACCGTCCACCGGGAAGCTGGCGTAGAACTCGTGCGTGACCAGCTCCTTGAGGCGGGCGAGGTGATCGGCGGGGTGCTCGATGTAGTCGAAGTACCCCATCATGCACGCCGCATCGAAGGTGCGGTCGAAGTCCCGGGTCAGGAAGTCACACTCCAGGAACTGCCAGCTCGGGTTGGCCTGCTGCTCGGCGGCGGCGCGGGCCAGGCGGAGCATCTGAGGTGCCAGATCGACCCCGACGACCTCCTTTCCCTGCTCCAGGAACGCGATGGCGTAGCGGCCGGATCCGCACCCGACGTCCAGCACGGTCCGGATGTCGGGGCTGGCGCTGCGCCGCAGCGTCTCCTCGTGACGGCGAACCATGACCTGTCGAAACAGTGAATCGATGACCCGGTCGAAGGGTCCCCGGCGGTCCTCGTCGTAGATCGAGTCGAACGCGCTGGCATACCCATCGAAGAATCGCCCCACCCGAGCGGTGCTTTCGTTCACCTGAGCATCTCCTGGTAGATTCGATCCAAGGCCGAGGCCATAACCCGGTGATCCCAACGGGGTGTCGCCCACGCTCGCGCGCGCCGCCCCATCTCGATGCGCCGCTCAGGGTCCGCCAGAGCCTCGGTCAGCGCCTCGGCGAGGGCCGCGACATCCCCGCTGGGAACGATCCGTCCGGAGACGCCATCCTGGATGATCTCCGCGAGCCCCTCCACGGCGAATCCAACGGTCGGGATCCCGACCAGGGCAGCCTCCACCGCGACCCGCGGCAGGCCCTCCCTCAGCGACGTGATGACATGCACGTCGCATGCCGCGAGCACGGCAGGAACGTCGTCGCGGAAGCCGGCGAAGCAGACCTTGTGCCCCACTCCGAGCCGCTCGGCCAGGGCGACACACGCCGCACGCTCAGCGCCCTCTCCCACCAGCACGAGCCGCAGCGAGTCACCCGGATCGTCCAACAGCGCGAAGGCCTCGATGGTGTAGCGCTGCGCCTTTGCGAACGAGAGGCGTCCGACGTTCACCAGCACCGTGGCGTCGGGTGGCAGCCCGAGCTGCGCGCGGACCGCCTGCACGTCCCCGGGCGCGACCCGGCGCTGGAAACGCTCGATGTCGATGCCGCTGTAGACCACGTTGCTGGGGATGTCCCGCGCGATGTCGGCGCGGTGATACTCGGCGATGGCGTCTTCGCTCACCGAGACGATGCGATCCGCCGCATGCACCGTCCAGCGCTCGACCGCCTGCAACACGCGCCGCTTGCGCGGACTCATCGGGTCGTTGAACGTGACGCCGTGGAGGCCATACAGAATGCGCTTGTGGCGCGCGGCACGACCCGCCAGGCGGGTGAGGAGGCTGGCCTTGGCTTCGTGCGTGTGGATGATGTCGTATCTCTCGCGGCGGATCAGGCGAGCCAGCCACGCCAGGGCCAGCGCGTCCCGCGCGGGATCGATCTTCCGAACCATGTGCGGACAGACCAGCACCCGGACGCCGTCGAGTTCCTCGAAGTCATTGCGGTGGATCTCCCGGCCGACCGCCAGATCGAAGTCGTAGCGATCGCGCATTGACGAGATGCTCAGGAAGACGTTCCGATCAACCCCACCGCCCGGCGCCAGCCAGGTCATCGTGTGGAGCACGCGTGGCTTCAACGCACGTTCCCCCGGGCGAGCTGCGCGACCGCGACGGTGGGCAGGGGTTCACAGAGGCTCTCCACGAGCTCGCCGAGCGGGCCGAACGAGTGTTCGGAGAGCAGTCTATGCGTCAACGACATGGTCCTACCGAGGCGCGCGTAATGGGTCAGCCGCGCCTTCCACTCGAACGAGATGCGGGGGTGATCAGGGTCATACTCCCACGGATGGACATAGAAGACCGCTGCGTTGCCCTCGCGGTGCGCCTGATCGAGCGCGCGGCGGGTCGTGAGGCGGTACGGAAAGATGCGAAAGTAGGCTCCCCCGAGCCCCAGCGGTTTGCCCAGAACGCGCATCGACGACGGCGGGATCTCGATCAGGTCGAAGTCCTGGAAGCGGTAGGGCCGCTCCGGTGCGCCGGCGATGCCGTAACGCCAGGTCTCCACCGGCGTGATCGACGTGTCGATCCTGTATCCGAGCTCCGCGAGCACCTCGAGGGCCCAGAGCGAGCGCCGCGTGATCGAAAAGAACGGCGCGCGGAAGGCGATGACTGGCGCTCCGGAGAGCTCCTGGAGCAGGTCGCGGGTGCGCTCCTCGTCGGCGCGGAATCGCTCGGCATCCATCTCGTACAGCTTGGTGTGATCGTAGCCGTGGGAGCCGATCTCGTGCCCGGCTTCGGCCACCTTGCGGACCAGTCCGGGGTGCTCCTCCGCGACGACGCCCAGCACGAAGAACGTGCCGCGGACCCCCCGGTCGGAGAGCGCCTGCAGCAGCGTGTCCAGTCCGATGTTCAGGCGCCGCTCGCGGCCCTTCCAGTCGGCCGGGTCGCTCTCCAGGCCCTGGTACCAGTCCTCGACGTCCACCGTGAACGCGTGGCGTACGGCGTGCTCCCCGGGCGCCGGCCGCGGCGGACGTCCAAGCAGCCGCCGCGCCCCGACGGCGACCGGGCGCGGTACTCTCGGCATCATCTACTCCAAGCGCCTCGGTTCTCGCGACGTGTCCACCACTGGTGCTCGGCGGAAGTCCCGAAGGGGTTCAGTTGAGTGCCAATAGTGCCCGCGAAAGCGGGCC
>CAYXGP010000148.1:0-21697 GCA_964464515.1 uncultured Enterobacterales bacterium | reverse complement strand
TTTGAAACTGGCGCCCTCGACAGGACTCGAACCTGTGACCTGCTGATTAGGAATCAGCTGCTCTATCCAACTGAGCTACGAGGGCCGATGATCGACTGTCCCGTCTTATGACCGCGCCCCCCCATCGGCAAGCGCCTTCCGACCCCGGTATACTCCGCGCGGCCGACCGAGAATCGCCATCCAGCGCGGCGGACGTTAACGGGATCTTCGGTCCCGGCCGAGGAGATCGCCCATGCCGACCATCATGTCATCCCGAGCCACCGGACCACTCGTCCTCGTGGGCCTCGCGGTGGGACTCGAGGCCTGCAACGGCTGCGCCAGCGAGAACAACATCGTCGCCCGGTCCCCGCTGGGAGACAGCGGTCTGGCGACCACCCTGGGCACGACGTCTACTACGTCTCCGCCGGCCCCCCTCGATCACGACTGGGGCAGCTGGCTGAGCATGGCGGTGACGCCTGACGGCGAGCCGGCCGTGGCCTACTACGACAAGACGAAGACGGCGCTGGGCTACGCGGTGGGCACCGTGGGGGCCGACGGTTCGGTGACCTGGGTCCACGAGGAGGTCGACGGCTACGCCAACGAGGACGGCCTCGACACCGGCGATCGCGGCACCTATGCGTCGATGGCCATCGCCGGAGACGGCACGGTCTGGATCGCCTACCGCGACTCGGGCAACGCCAACCTCCGCTACGCGACGCGTGCGGCGAGTGGCGCCTGGACCACCAACACGGCCGATGGAGGCGGTGGTATGACGCCCGACGCCGGCTACTTCGCTTCGCTGGCCCTCGACGACACCGGTAGCCCGGTCGTCGTGCACTACGACAAGGGCGAGGGCGAGCTGCGCGTAGCCCGCTACAGCGCATCCACCGGGATGTTCTCGGCGGTGGTCGTCGATGAGGGCGAGGCCGCGGCGGGAGACACCGGCGCCGAGGAGGCCGCGGCAGACACCGGGCTGTTCCCCCGCCTGCGCATCGCCAGCGGCGTCGAGTACATCGCCTACTACGACGCGGCCGCGGGCGATCTGAAGATGGCCTGGGGCACGGCCGACAACTACACGCTCGACACCATCGACACCGAGGGCGACGTCGGTCAGTGGCCGGACGTGCTGATCGACGGCTCCACGCTGCATGTGGCCTACCACGACGTCGGCAACCAGCACCTCAAGTACGCCTGGGGTTCGCCGGGGAGCTGGACGGTCGAGACGGTCGATGAGGGCGATCTGGTCGGCGCGGACAGCGCGCTGTACCTGGCAGATGGCGATCCGGCGGTGCTGTACTACGACGGCCGCGACAACGACATGAAGCGCGCCGTGCGCGCGGGCACCTGGCAGGTCGATGTCGTCGCGGAAGACGGCGCGCTGGGCTTCCACAACGAGGTCGCCACCTCTGGCGCGGACACCTGGGCCGCCTGCTACGACTACACACAGAAGACCCTCTGGTTCTCGACCCTCGACTGAGCGGGCCCCCGCTGTGCAAACGATCCTGCTCTCGCTGCTGATCGGCGGCCCCGCCAACGCGGGTACGCTGCGCGTCGATATGCTCGATATCGGTCAGGGCGACGCCTTCCTGCTGCGCACGCCGGCCGGCAAGACCATCCTCATCGACGCCGGAGACGGAAAGTACGACGTCGTGCCGATGCTGCGGGATCGCGGGGTGAAGTCTCTCGATCTGGTGATCGCCACCCACGCCCACTCCGACCACATCGGCGGCATGGACGAGGTGCTCGACGGCGTTCCCATCAAGCTCTACGTCGATCAGGGGTTGCCGCACACCACGCGCACCTATGCGATGGTCATGGAGCGTGTGGAGTCCCACGGCGTCGCCTACAAGACCGGGGGCGCCGGGCAGCTGTTTCGTCTGGATGACGGCATCGAGATCGCGCTGCTGGGGCCGCCCAAGATTCCCCTCAAGGACACCCGCTCAGACCTCAACAGCAACTCGGTGGTCGCGCGGGTGACCCACGGCGAGAATTGCTTCCTGTTCACCGGTGACGCCGAGGAGCCCACTGAGCGGTGGCTGCTGCGGCAGGGCATGGAGCCCTGCGAGGTGCTGAAGGTGGCTCACCACGGCTCGTCGCACTCCACGACCGACGCATGGCTGCGCGCGGTGGCGCCGGAGATCGCCCTGATCTCGCTGGGCGAAGGCAACCCCTACGGGCACCCCTCCCGCGAGACGCTTGGTCGCCTCGAGCGCGCCGGCGCGCAGGTCTACCGGACAGACAAGCACGGCTCGGTGACGGTGTTCTCGGACGGCAAGAAGCTGACGGTGCAGGCTGGGCAGGCCCGCGCTGCCGCCCCCGCGGGTCCCACCGTCGACATCAACGCCGCCAGCGCAGGCGAGCTCGAGAACCTCCCCGGCATCGGCGCGTCCAAGGCCGCCGCCATCGTCGCGTACCGTGATCAGCACGGCGCGTTTGCCTCGGTCGATCAGCTTGAGGCGGTCTCGGGCATCGGGCCATCCACCGTTGAGCGGCTGCGAACGCAGGCCACCGTCGGGGGTGCCGTCGCCGCATCTGCGACGACCGCTCCTTCGAACGCTGGCTCCTCAGGCACTGGCCACTCGAGCGCTGGCACGTCGGCGTCCGGAGGTGGGAAGATCGACATCAACACCGCGGGCGCGTCTGCTCTGGAGGCGCTGCCGGGCATCGGACCCTCCAAGGCCGGAGCCATCGTCGCCGACCGCGAGGCCAACGGGCCCTTCGCCACCTGTGAAGAGCTGGACCGCGTTCGGGGCATCGGTCCAGCCACCGTCGCCGGCCTGCGAGACAAGTGCGCGGTCGCTCCCTGAGTTACTGGTGCTCCCTGAAATACATGGGAGAGAGCATGTTGATCGTCGATCGTGTGGAAGGTGAACGCGCCGTCATCGAGATTGACGGGGCGGTGATCTCCATCCCGGCGCGGCTGCTCCCGGCGGGCGCCAGCGAGGGCTCGGTGCTGCGTCTGGAGATAGACGCTGACGCCACGCGGCTCCGCGAAGCGCAAGCGCGACTGGAGCGTTTGAAGTCACGCGACACCATCGCCGACGTGATCGACCTGTAGGGGGCACCATGCGATCGATTCTCCTGTTTCTGGCCGCTGCGTGGCTGGGTGTCGCGCAGGCCGGTGTAGACGTGAACGCCGCCAGCGCCACTGAGCTGGAGGCGCTGCCCGGCATCGGCGCGTCCAAGGCCGCCGCCATCGTCGCGTACCGTGACGAGCACGGCGCGTTCGCTTCGGTGGAGCAGCTCGACGACGTGCCGGGGATCGGACCCGCGACGGTCGAGAACCTGCGGCCGCATGTGGAGCTGGGCGGTGAGGTCGCCGCGCCGGCCCCTGCCTCCGGCGGGGGTGAGCCGGGTGAAGACGCCGCGCCCTCCGCCAGCGCCATCGACATCAACACCGCGAGTGCCAGTGAGCTGGAGGCGCTGCCGGGCATCGGACCCTCCAAGGCCGGAGCCATCGTCGCCGATCGCGAGGCCAACGGGCCCTTCGCTTCGTGCGATGACCTCGCGCGGGTCAAGGGGATCGGCTCCGCGACGGTTGCGAACATGGGCGCAGGCTGCGCAGTGATCGCTCCATGATCCGCTACGATCGAATCGGCGCCGATTACGCATCGCACCGGGCAGAAGATCCCGAGCTGATGGCGCTGATTCAGGACGCGCTGGGTGGCGCACGCACGGTGGTCAACGTGGGCGCCGGTGTGGGCTCCTACGAGCCGCTGGATCGCGCTGTCATTGCGGTGGAGCCCAGCGCGGTGATGGTCGCCCAGCGCCCCTCGCGACGACCCGCCGTGCGGGGCGTCGCGACAGCGCTGCCGCTGCACGACGCCTCGGTGGACGCCGCGATGACCGTGTTGTCGCTGCACCACTGGCACCCCGACCAGGAGGCAGGGGTGCGGGAGATGTGCCGGGTCGCGCGCGATCGGGTGGTCATCGTCACGATCGATCCGGTGGTCTCCGGCCGCATGTGGTTGATGGCTGACTACCTGCCCGAGGTGCAGGAGCTGGACGACGTGATCTTTCCTCCACCGCAGCAGATCGTGGATTGGCTGGATCGCCGGGCCCGGATCACCACGGTCCCTGTGCCAGCGAGGACCCCCGATCACACCCTGATGTCGTTCTGGGCGAACCCCGAGCGGGTGCTGGACAAGGGCGCGCGAGACGCCACGTCAGGCTTCGCTCGGCAGACCCCGGAGGTCGTGGAGCGGGTCGTCGCCGCGGTGGGGCGAGATCTGAAGAGCGGGGCCTGGGACGCGCACTACGGCGCCCTGCGCATGCTCCCCGCGTTCGACTGCGGGCTGCGCCTGATCACCGCCTACCTGTAGCGACGCAGGGCGTCTCCGATCACGCGCTGGAGGTCGGGGCGGGCCGCGTTTGGTTGGATCGATTGCCCTGACGCGGGGGAACCAGCCGGCTGGGGTGACACCGCGGGAGCGGCCCCGAATGACGGATCGGACTTCGGGCGCCCCTTCGCGGAGAGCGCCGCGACGTCCTCGGCCGGCAGCGGCCGGACCCCGCCGAGCTGGCTGGCCACCAGCGCGATCTTCGCCAGGTGCTCCACCAGCTCCATCCGCAGCAGCGCCTGCTCGAAGCCGCCGCCCACGGTCAGCAGGCCGTGCCGCTCCAGCACCACCGCATCTGCGGAGGTGAGCGCGCGGTCCATGCCGGCGACCCAGTCAGGGGACTTCGGCCGGCGATAGGGCAGCACCGGCAGGGTGGGCCCCAGCGTCACCACCGGCTCAGCCATGAACGGGTGCCCGATCTCCACACCCGCCACGGAGAACCCGGTGATGGTGGGCGGGTGGGCGTGGATGACCACGCCGATGTCGGGACGCGCCCGGTAGGCGGCCAGGTGCAGCGCCAGCTCGGAGAATGGCCGGCGGGTGCCCGCGAGCTTCTTGCCGTCCATGTCCACGACGATGAGCGCCTCGAGCGCCACGTCGCCCTTGCTGACCGCCGTGGGAGTGGCGAGGATGCGGCCGTCGCCCAGGCGCGCGGAGAGGTTGCCGTCGTGATTGGCAACCCAGCCTGCCTCCCAGACGCGGCGCGCCGTCGCGACGATCTCACGTCGCAGGCGCTCCTCGCAGGGGGCGCTCAAGATGCCCCCGCCGGGCCGGTGTCGGTCACCTCGTCGACGATGCCGAGGATGACCGCGTGGAAGGGATCGCTGCTGGTGCCGAGGAGCTGCCGGGCGGTGTTGCCCTCGCGGGAGGCCAGCACGAGGTCGCCGGGACCCGCCTGCACGGCGTCGACCGCCAGGAACTCGCGGCCGTTGGGGGTGTGTCCGTCGGTCTGCACGGGGACCACCACCATCACGGAGGTGCCCTCGTAGCAGGGGTGCTTCACGGTGGAGACGGCGTTGCCGATCACGCGGGCCAGGATCACAGCAAGCTCCGGTCTGACCACGCGTGGTCCACGATCGTCACGACCGCGCAGTCCACCGGCGAGAAGGTGTCGGGCAGCGCCAGCGCCGCCTCGCGGCCGGTGACCCACGAGATGAGATCGCCTGGCCCGGCCTGCAGGGCGTCGGCGGCGATCATCGGCTCGCCGACGAGCTCCCCCGCAGACGTCTCGGGGTGGATCACCAGCAGCCGAACCCCCGTGAGGGACTCATGCTTGATGGTTGCCACCACCCGACCGATCACGCGCGCCAGCTCCATGCGTGCCTCCTCGCTGCCACTATCCCGGCCTCGCCCTGCCCGGGGCCCTACAGGGATCCCACTCGGAACGGCGCCGGCCGCAGCAGCCACGTCACCATCTCGGGATGGGGACGCGGCACCATCTCGAGGCGGTGGGCGTGGTCACCGAGGATCTCTCGCGCAGCGTCCAGGGCCGCCTCGACGTCATGCTGGACGCCGTGAACCACATAGTAGGCCTTTCCGCCGAGGCCCCCCGCCACGCGGATCCCCGCCAGCTCTACCCAGGCGTCCTTGAGGCTGCGATCGCACGCCCGCAGGGTGGTGGGCACACGCAGCCCCTCCACGATGCCCAGGGTGTCGGGGGCCTGCGGAGCCGTGATGCCCCCGGACAGGCCCGTGAGCAGCGCGGTGTGCGCCATCGGCAGCATCATGCGGTCGGTCACCGCCGTGCAGCCGGTCTCCAGGCAGGCGGCGTAGCCCTCGTCGACCTCCGCGACCCCGCCTGTGAACAGGATCAGGTAGCGCCCAGGCTCGATGAGATTCGCCTCGAGCACCTTCACCGGCGAGCGCTTCACGAGCGCGTCCAGCGCCCTGTAGCCCCTCGCGATCGAGTCCAGCTCGACGAGGGCGAGGGCGTCGTGTCCGGTCACTTCAGCGGGACTCAATCAGACGATGCGGAAGTAGCCCGCCAGCGTGCAGCGGCGCTCGCGGGTGAAGGTCCGCGCGGTGGTGAGCCCGTCGCCCGTCGGTGAGGCGATCGTGAAGCTGGTGTAGCCCTCGCCGCCCAGGCCGAGCCCCGCGACGTGGGGACCGTTCTTGACGAAGATCGAGCAGTTGATCACCTTCGCCATGCGATGCAGCGCGTCCAGGTTGCGCGAGTGCATCGACGCCGAGTGCCCGTAGCCATGCTCCGCCTGGATCGCGAGATCGATGCCCTCGTGGACGTCTCTCACGCGCACGAACGGAAGCACCGGCATCAGCAGCTCCACCTGCACGAAGGGATGATCGGACGGCACCTCGCAGACGATCAGCGGGGGATCGCCGCGGAACGGAACGTCGATCTCGCGGAGCATCGCGCTGGCGTCCTTGCCGATCCAGTCACGGTTGACGTGGGCTCTGTCCGGCGCGAGGATGAGGCGCTCAAGGCGGGTGATCTGGTGGTTGCGCAGGCGCACCGAGCCCAGCGCCTCCATGCGCCCCAGCAGGTCGTTGAAGACGGCCTCGACCGCGAAGACCTCCTTCTCATCGACGCATATGATGTTGTTGTCCATCGACGCGCCGAGGGTGATCGCGCGCGCTGCGTTGTCGAGGTCGGCCGTCTCGTCGACCACCACCGGCGGGTTGCCCGGACCGGCCGCTACGCACTTCTTGCCGCTGTTCATCGCGGCCTTCACCACACCCCCGCCGCCGGTGACGACGATGAGGCGGGTGCCGCGGTGCTTCATGACCTCGTTCGCCGTGGCGATGGTGGGAGAGCCCACGCAGGTCATGATGTTCTCGGGACCGCCGACCTCCATGCTGGCGCGGTTGATCAGATCGACCGTGTAGGCCGAGCAGTCCTTCGCGCCGGGGTGCACGTTGAACACCACCGTGTTGCCGCCGGAGACCATCCCGATGCCGTTGTTGATGATGGTCTCGGTGGGGTTGGTGGACGGCGTGATGGCCCCGATGACCCCGAACGGCGCGCGCTCGATCAGCGTGAGGCCGTCGTCGCCGGTGTATGCGATGGGCTCGAGGATCTCCGGGCCCGGCGTGCGGTGGATGACGAGGAGGTTCTTGCCCACCTTGTGCTGCATGCGACCCAGGCCGGTCTCCTCGTAGGCCATCCGCGCCAGGGTGTGCACGTCTTCCGCCGCGCGTCGCCGGATGTTGGCGATGATCTCGCGGCGCTTCTCGAGGGGCACCGCGATCAGCGTGTGCTGGGCCGTGGTGGCGGCGGCGACCGCCTCATCGACCGTGCGAAAGACCCCGCGGGGATTCGCGCAGAGCTCACCGCCCGCCGGCGGGGCTCCCGACTGCACGCGGGCGAGCACCCGCTCGACGATCTCGGTGATGTTGAGATCTCCTGGATTCAGGCCGGCCGGCATCAGCCCTCCCGAGCCTTGTCGTAGACCACTGCGCCGTCCACGTCGATGGTGTCGACGATCGCCATGACCGCCGCGTCGATGGGGCGCTTATCGGTCTCGCGGGTCTGCCGAGCCGATGAGCCCGACGCGTAGAGGACGACCTCTCCGACGCCCGCGCCGACGGTGTCGGCGGCGATGACGAAGCTGGCGCGCCCCTCCAACGCGATGCTCAGATCGCGCACGACGTACAGCTTGAGGGCCTCGATCTTCTCGTCCTTTCGGGTCGAGACGACCGTGCCGACGATGCGACCGAGCTTCATACCGCCCGCCCGTTAATTGGAGGCCGGCGCCCGCCCCAGCGGCAACACCTCGTCGATGTTGACGTGCGGACGCGGGATGATGTGCACGCTGACCAGCTCGCCGACCTTCTGGGCCTGACGCGCGCCGGCCTCGGTGGCGGCCTTCACCGCGGCGACATCGCCGCGCACGACGGCGGTGACATAGCCGCCGCCGATCTTCTCAAAACCGACCAGCTCGACGCGCGCGGCCTTCACCATCGCGTCGGCCGCTTCGACCATGGAGACGAATCCCCGGGTCTCGATCATGCCCAGAGCATCAGCCATCTGGAACTCCATTCCTCAAGGGGTGGCGCTCGTTTCAAAAAAAAAAGCGGTATCAGGGAATCAGTGAAATCAGGAAAAACAGCGAAACGCCGGGTTTGCTCGGATCACTGCGTGGCGAGGGCCTCGATCGCGGCGATCGCCGCCTCGCGGGCGCTGTCGATCTCGCTCTCGCTGCCGGCCATCCAGAGGCGCCCGAACGCGCCGAACGGGCGCAGGTTGACCAGGTTGACGTCGGCGCTCTTCTCGGCCTCGTTCGCCGCGGCGACCACCCACGCGGCGGGCTCCGTCTCCAGGATGAAGAGGCTCTGGCCGGGGATCAGCATCATGCCGCGGCGGTTGCGGTTGATGATCTGCGCCTGGTACGACTCGACGCTGCGGATGATCTGGTTGGACACCACCCGTGGGCGCTTGCGGGCGTCGGGGCTCAGGCCGAGGTCGGCCAGGATCGCGTCTCCCGCGGAGAGCACCTCGCCCTTGTCGTCATGGTGCACCTCGAGCAGACCGAACGCGCGCTCGACCACCTGCACCGCCGGCGCGACGGACGTGGCCTTGAGCGCGACGTCCGTGACGTGGTTGATGATCATCCCGGGAGCCGTCTCTACCCACAGCGAAGCCTGCCCGGCGAGGGGCAGGAATCCGCGGCAGGTGGTGCCGGTGAACGCGGCGAGCTGCGGTTGGAGGCTGTCGAGGAAGACATACCCACGCAGGGTGACGGACAACGGGCACCTCATCGCTTCGGGAGCCACTGGTACCGCGCCCGCCTCCGCGGGTCAAGCCGGGGGTAGCGGAAGCAGGAGCCCGGCCAGTCCGCCGTGATCTCGTTAGAGCCGCGCCATCCTCCAATCCTCGCTGTCTCAAGGACCCGGCGGAGAACCCATGCTCCTACGATCGACACGAAGCGCTGCGCTCCTGGCGCTCCTCACCCTGGGATGTCCTGATCCCAACCCCACCGGCGCTGTTCCGACCGACGGCGCGTCGGACAAGAAAGGGCCCGACGCGGGGCGCATGGCGCAGGGCGCCACCGTCCCCAACGACGCCAGGTTCAAGGTGGCCGCTGGCGAGGGGGTGGCGCTCAACGGCACCCTCGTCTACGAAGGCACGAAGACCGGTCGGCATCGCCTGGACTTCCTGCAGCTGGACGGCGACAGCCCCCCGCGGCTCATCCACACCGTCGAGCTGAAGGGCCTGGGCGAGTGGAGCGTCACCGCGCCGAAGAACACTGGCCAGATCTACATCGTCGGCTTCATCGACCAGAGCGGCGATGGGCCCAGCGCCGACGATCCCGCCGGCATGACCCCCACCCCCGTCGAGATCGTGGAGACCGATCTGGAGGGTGTGACGATCGCGCTGTCCGACGAGCCGGATCTCGGGCCGCTCACGCCGGGGGCGGTGTCGGGACACGGGGGGCCGCCCAAGGAGGGCGCCGGCCCGCAGCCCGACGGCTCGCCGGGTGGTCAGCCCGGAGATGGTCCGCCGCCTGATGGTCCCCCTCCCGATGGGCAGCCCCCGCAGGGCTCGTCGCCGGAGGGCGCTCCGCCGGCCGACGGAGGGGAGTGAGCATCGGTCGCGAAGCCGGCGCGCAGATCGATGTCAGCATCGTGGTGCCCGTCTACGACGAGGCCGAGAATCTCCGCGATCTGCACGCCGCGATCATCGCCGCGATGGAGTCGCTGGCCTTCGAGGTGCTCTACGTAGATGACGGCAGCCTCGACGGCTCCGGGCGCGTCCTCAAGGAGATCTCCGACGCAGATCCCCGCGCCCGGGTCATCACCTTCGTGCGCAACTACGGACAGACGGCTGCGCTCACTGCGGGGATACGGCACGCGGTCGCGCCTGTGCTCGTCACCATGGACGCGGACCTCCAGAACGACCCATCCGACATCCCGGGGATGCTGGAGTACCTCGCCGAGTACGACGTCGTCTGCGGTTGGCGCCGCGATCGGCAGGACCCCCTGCTGTCGCGCACGCTGCCGAGTCGTGCCGCGAACGCGCTGATCAGTCGACTGTCCAAGGTGCCGCTGCACGACTACGGCTGCACCCTGCGGGCCTACAAGCGCGAGTTCATCGCGGACATCCCACTGTACGGCGAGATGCATCGGTTCATCCCCATCTACGTGACGTGGGCCGGCGCGCGAATCGTGGAGGTGCCGGTGCGGCATCACCCGCGGCGTCGCGGTGTCAGCAAGTACGGTCTGTCGCGTATCCCCAAGGTGCTGCTCGATCTCACGACGGTCAAATTCCTTCGGGACTTCTACGTCACGCCGATTTATTTTTTCGGTTGGTTCGGGTTCCTGCTGGTGTTCGCAGGGGGGGCTGCGGGCGTCACCGCGATCATGTTCTGGACGGTGGTGTACCGACCGCTGCTCGCAACCTGCCTCACGGTCGTCAGCCCCCTGCTCGCCAGCTTCGGGGTGGTGGAGATCACGCTTGGCATCATCGCAGAGGTGCTGATTCGCATGCACTACGAGCTGCAACACAAGGCTCCGTACCGCATTCGACACACCCGCAACCTGGACTGAGCCGCGTGTGCGGGATCACCGGCGTGTTTCATCCGTCTGGAGTAGACAGCGGTCCGCTGGGGGCGATGGTGCGCACCCTCGCGCATCGCGGCCCGGATCGAGAGTCGATCTGCGTGATCCCGGAGGCGTCGCCGCGGGCAGGGCTGGGCGTGCGGCGCCTGGCGATCGTGGATCCCGCCGCGGGGCACCAGCCGGTGACAAGCGCGGACGGGCGGATCACCGTCTGTCTCAACGGAGAGATCTACAACCACGATCGCCTCCGTCGAGAGCTGCAGGCCCGGAGGGTGCCGTTTCGGACACGCGGAGATGCCGAGGTGGCGGCCAACCTCATCGCCCGCGTCGGCCTGCGACCGGCGCTGAGACAGATGGTCGGTATGTTCGCTCTGGCGGTCGTCGACTCAGCGGCGCGTCGGCTCTGGTTGGTCCGCGATCGGATGGGCGTGAAGCCCCTGGTGTGGACCCGCCTGCCGGACGGCGCGGTGGCGTGGGGCTCCGAGCTGCGCGCGCTGCTGGCGCACCCGGCGATCCAGCGCCGGCCCGATCGGCGCGCCCTCCAGGCGTACCTGCTGCTGGAGTACATCCCCTCCCCGTGGACCCCCTGGCGGGACATCTCGCAGCTCGATCCGGGCGCGCTCCTGGAGATCGACGAAGGCGGCGTGCGCGGCGAGCGCTGGTGGTCCCCTCCCCTGCCCCGCCCTGGTCGCGGCGGGGACCGGGCGCGCTGGGCCAGCTCTCTGCATGCCGCCCTCCAGGTGGCTACGCGGCAGCGACTCGCCGCGGACGTGGAGGTGGGAGCGCTGCTGAGCGGCGGCATCGACTCTTCCACCGTCGCCGCGCTCGCGAGCGCTGAGAGCGGTTTCTCTTCTGGGGGACCGCTGCAGACCTTCTCTGTCGCTGTCGACGCCCCCGGGTTCGATGAGAGCACCCAGGCGCGTCGCGTCGCCGCTGCGCTGGGGACCGCACATCGCGAAGCGCGGCTCGTCTCGGACGATCTCCCCAGGCTGCTCGACGAGATCTCCGCGCACATGGACACCCCGCTCGCCGACAGCTCGCTCATCGCCACCTGGAGACTCATGGAGCTGGTCACCGAGGCTGGCGTCCGCTGCGTGTTGTCTGGAGACGGCGCCGATGAGACGCTGGCTGGGTACCCCACCTACGTGGCCCACCGGCTCGCGCCGCTGGCGAGGCCGTTCCGGGGTGTGTTGGGTTCTGTGTCCGGGAGGCTCCCCACGACGCACGGAGGGGTCACCAGGGATTATATGGCGCGGCGGTTCGCCCTGGGGCTCGCGGAGCCCTCGTGGGCCCGGCGGCATCAGGTGTGGATGGGCGCGTGGCTGCCCCAGGAGATCGGCGCGGGTGAGGACGTCTGGGCCTGCGTGGATCCCATCGCCGCGGAGCTGGAGGGCGCAGACTCTGTGTCTCGCGCGATGGTGCTCGATCAGCGGCGGTATCTGGCCGACGGTGTGCTCGCCAAGGTCGATCGCGCGAGTATGGCGATGGGCATCGAGGTCCGCAGCCCCTTCATGGATCACCGCGTGGTGGAATTGGCAGCCTCCATGCCGCGGGCGATCAAGCTCCGGGGCCGCACCGGAAAGGCTGTGCTGCGCGACGCCATGGCCGGGGAGCTGCCGGGAGAGGTGCTGCGTCGCCCCAAGAAGGGCTTCGGTTCTCCCGTCGGTCCGTGGCTGCGCGGCCCGTGTCGCCATCTCCTCGTTGGGTTGGAGAGCCAGCTCGATGATCTGATCCCCGGTGATCTGATTCGTCGATGCATCGACGAGCATCTCCGCGGCGTTCGGGATCACCGGCGCAGACTGTGGAGCGCCATCGTGTTGGCGCGGTGGCGCGCCGGTCCGTGGGGCTGAGTCGCTACCCGGCGAAGTACGACTGTGCGTCAGAGAACGCCGCCAGGCAGCTCGCCTCGCGCATGTCGAGCCACAGCAGGTAGTCGCTTGCGTTGGTCACCACGTGGGCCGCGACGAGCTGCCGGTCGCGTCGTGTCTCCAGCGCGTGGAGCACCGCGGCCGCGCCGACCGCCCGCTCCAGCTCTCCGTCGCGCAGGAACTTGGCTCGGTGAGAGCGCCACACCGCGCCGAAGACGTCGCGATCGCCGGCGTCGATGGCGGCCTTGACGTCGAACTGTCCGACGTCGGGGAGGCACTCGGGGATCATGGTGCGGACGCGCTGCACCAGCGACACCGCGGCGTTGGCGGCTTCGACCTCGCGATTCTGTGCCTCCGCGGCGGCGGCCGCGCGCGCAGCCTCCAGCGCTGAGCGGGGGCGGACGGCGCGCTCGGCCAGTGACGCGAGGCGGGAGGTCTTCTTGCGCGGCGCGGGACGATCGGTCGCTTCGGGGCGGCCCTCCGCAGCGTCCACCGCCGCGCGCGCGACCGCCCGCGCGATCGCGGCCTTCTGCTCTGGGCTCGGCACTGCCTTCGGCCCGTCGGGCAGCGGCGGGGGCGTGTCGCGGGCTATCTGGAGCGCGGACTCATCGGAGGGCGGATCCTCCTCGTCTTCGATGTCGATCGGCGAAGCGGCGGGGGAGGACAGATCGACGCTCGCCACCACACCTGGAGGCGTGGGAGCGCGGGAGCGGGCACCCGCTGGAGCCATCGCGCCCAGGAACGTGCCGGAGCCCCGCGGCATCGCGGGCGTGGCGAACGTGGGCACGTCATCCTGCGCCGCTGGGCTCTCCGCCGCGGCGGGGGAGGCCTGCGGGGCTGGCCGAGCCTGGGGCTGTGGGGTCGCGGGGGGGGCGAGGACCGGCGGGCTGGGCGCCGCCAGTGACGGGTCCATGTCCAGGGGAGCCTGGAATCCCGGATCGGAGGGCTGGACGTGGCGCGGGCTGGGCGCGTCCAGGAGATCGTCTGCGTCCAGCGGAGTCAGCGGCGCGCCGCTTCCCGGCTCCGGTAGTCGGAACAGACTGGAGAGCGGATCGAAGCCTTTCTTCTTCCCAGACATCACAGCCTCCCGTCCCGAACCCCTATTCCATGGCAGGTCGGCTCCGCAAGACGGCTCCGCGGCCTCTGGGCATCATCAGCCTGCGGCCTTCTCGAGGGCGTCCAGCACGAGCCCGGGGGTGATGACCTCGGGCAGCGGGATGGGCTTGTCGCTCGGATCCGCGGGAATGACCAGGTAGAACGGCACCCCCGCGCGCCCGTAGCGCTGCAGCCACGCGGTGATCGTCTCGTCGCGACGCGTCCAGTCGGCCTTCAGCGGGATGATGCCCAGGCGCGCCATGGCGCCGCGGACGGTCTCGGTCTCCAGGATCGTCTTCTCGTTGGCCTTGCAGGTCAGGCACCAGTCCGCCGTGAAGTCGATGAAGACCGGCTTTCCCGACAGATCCGCGACTGCCTTCTCGGAGAAGGGCTGCCAGGGGATGGCCTCGGTGAAGTCCATCTCGCCGTCTGTCGCGGCGGCCGCCGTCGGCTCGTCGGAGAACTCCAGATCGAGGAAGAAGAACCCACCGGCCGCCGATAGCGCCGCGGCCGACAGCAGCGCGATGGCCTGCTGCTTCCGGCTGGCGATCACCGAGCCGTACTTTCCGAAGATCCAGGAAGACACGGACAGCACGAGCAGGAACGCCAGGAATCCGGTGAGGCGATCCCGCCCGATCTGCGCTCCCAGCACGTCCACCAGCCACACCGTCGTGGCGATGAGGGTGAAGCCCAGGAGCTGCTTGAAGGTCTCCATCCACGCGCCCGGTCGCGGCAGCAGGCGCACCAGCGCGGGCACGAACGCGATCACCAGGAACGGCGCCGCGAGACCTAGCCCCGCCACCCCGAAGAACAACAGGATCCCCCAACCCGGCAGGGAGAACGCGAAGCCCATGCCCGTCCCGAGGAACGGCGCGCTGCAAGGCGTCGCCAGGAGCGTCGCGAAGACGCCGGTGAGGAAGTAGCCGACCAGCCCCTCGCGGCCAGCGGCGTCCGCCGCCTGGTTGGCACCCAGCGCGGGGATCTCGAAGACCCCCAACAGAGAGAGCCCGAACAGGAACACCACGCCGGCCAGCACCGCCACGTAGGCGGGGTACTGGAACTGGAACCCCCAGCCGACCTGCGCGCCGAAGGACGCCTTGAGGGCGAGCACCGCCCCCGCGAGCACCAGGAACGACGCGACGATGCCCGCGGTGTAGGCGATCCCCGCGAGCTGGCGCTCGCGCGTGGAGATGTCCACCTGCTCCACGAGGCTGTACAGCTTGAGCGTCAGCACCGGCAGTACGCAGGGCATGATGTTGAGGAGCATCCCGCCGGCGAACGCCAGACCGAGCATGCTCAGGAAGCCCGGGGAGCCAGCCTCCGCGTCAGGCGCGGTCGGCGGCGAGTCGGTCGGGGCGGGAGCGTCAGGCGGAGCGCCCGGGGGAGCGCCAGGGGTCGCTGCGGTGAACAGCGGAGAGGGGGACGGCGTGACGTCCGCGCCCGCGGCCGCCCACGGCATGTCCAGGGTGATCTCGGTGCGCACGATCTTCCCGCCGACGTCCACCTGGAGCAGCCCGCCGACAGCGTCCGATTCGGGCAGCGCGTCGACTGCAAACGTCTCGCCCTCCAGGATCACCGAGAGGCCACCGTCCGCGGTGGCCTCCACGCTGGAGCTGACGAGGTACCAATTCTCACCGACGATGGGCGTGAACGCGGGGTAGCCCTTCTGCGCCGTGAGCAGGCCGATCTCCGCGCCGGTCGGGACCACGCGGAGCGCCGCCTTGAACGCCTCCTCCGGGCGCACCGCCGACGCCGACAGGGCGCGCTCGACCCCGAACCCGGTGATCGTCATCGAGTCGATCGGGTGCTGCGCGGCGAAGTGGTCGAAAAGGGGTGCGGCTGCGCTGGCCGCTCCGTCCCCCACCCCGATCTCGCGACTGAGCGAGGCGGCACCGGGGATGCAGGAGATCTCGCAGACCAGCCAGCTCGCCTCCGCGCCGACGGCGATCGGTCCCGAGGCGCCCTCGGGAAGCGTCACCTCCGTGAAGAACAGCACCTGGTCGTCGTAGCCGAACGACACGATCCCCTTGTCCTCGAAGCGTATCGGCGTGGGGAACTCGAAGTCCGTGTGGGTGGCGCCCTCTGGTAGCGACCATTCGATCTGCGTGGGCAGCCCGATGTCGCCGGGGGACTTCCAGTAGGTGTGCCAGCCCTCCGCCTGCTGCAGGTGCACGCCTAGCCGAAACGGCTCTCCGGGCTTCACCGTGTCGCGATCGACCAGCAGGCGAGCATGCACCGGGTGCTTCTTGCCCTTCGGGTCCAGCTTCTGCACCGACGCCGTCTCGGGGGTGTCCGAGAGATCCACGGCCGGGGCCGCCGGCGGGTGGTAGCGCCGCACGGCGTCGTTGCCGCCGCCGGCCGAAGACACCCAGGCCGTCGCGTCGTCCCAGCTCGGCGTGAGTGAGCCTGGTGTGATTGAGCTCGGGGTGAGCGCGCCCTTCGCGTCCCCGCGGACGTCGATCTCCACCGTGTGCGACTCTGCGGCCGGCATGTAGCACAGGCCCTGCTTGCAGCCCTGGTACCGCACCTCGACGGTCACCAGGTGGGTGCCTGCTGCGGTCGCGGTGACCGGGAGCTGGACCCGCACGCTCTCCTTGAACTGCTCGCGGGTCGTGCCGGGGTTGGCCGGGTCGTCGGTGAATTCCCCTAGCGGGAACACCGCGTCCTTGAACGTCAGGCCGCCGGCGTCGGTGACGGTCACCGCCATCATGTCGCGGTACACGTGGTAGCCCTTCGGCACCACCACCATGACATCCAGGGTGGCCTCGGCCCCCGCCGCGACCTCGAGGCCGACGGCCTCCACCCGAAACGGGTTGGCGGTCTGGGCCTGCGCGGGCAGCCCGAGGAGGGGCCCCAGCAACATCAGGGCAAACACGACAAGTCGGAGGAGGGGCATCGCGAGGCTCCGCAGGAGAGGCGTCACAAGACGACGCACCGGGGGGTTCGTAACCGACCCGGGTCGTCGCCTGTCACATCCCGTCGCCCCCTCCCTGATCAGGAGCGTCGCTCGGTGATCTCCCCGCGGCCCACGCCATATGGTCGGCCAGGGCCTGCGCGCCGAACAGATCGCGCGCGACGCCGTGACTGCGCGGATCCAGACCAACACCCATGCCATCGGCGAGGCGGTTCATGTAGCTGAAGCACGCCACGATCTGAGCGATGTCCAGCAGGGCGCGATCGTTGAGCCCGGCCTCACGCGGCCCCGCCAGGTCCGCCGCGCTCACCGACCCGGGCGCCCACGCCAGGCGGAGCGCGTACCGCAGGAGCGCGCGGTCGACGTCATCCAGCCCCGGGAGCCGATCGACCTCCAGGATCAGGTGCGCGGCGCCGGTGCGCAGCGGGAGCTCCCCGGCCTCCACTCCGGCCTCGTGGAGTTGGCGCACCAGCGCTCGCCAGTCGTCGGGGGTGCCTTCCCAGTGTTCACGCAGCGCCGCCGCGTGGGAGACCACTCAGTAGAAGCAGTCGTTTATGGCGCTCACGGCCGTGCTGATCAGCTCCTCACGTCTCCTGCCGAGCGTCGAGCCGCCGAAGGTCACCGCGCTGTTCATCTGCAAGACTGCGCGGAGCGCGCGCGGGTTGGGCTTCATGACGCCGATGACGGCCGGGGTCTCGCGGCCTTCCTGGCGGTAGACGCGGGTGAGCCGCGCCAGCTGGGGGGTCGCTTCGTCGTCGGGCAGGGTGATCCAGGGCATGAGTCTCCTCCGCTCGAGCCCGTGTTTCGAGCCCGACGAAGGACGGTTAACCCCCCGCCGATGTCACCCTCCCCGCGCGTCGTCGTCGTCATCCCGGCCCTCAACGAAGAGCAGAGCCTGCCGCTGGTCCTGGCGGAGCTGCCGCCCGTGGACGCGGTGATCGTGGTCGACAACGGCAGCACCGATCGCACCGCCGAGGTGGCCCGCGCAGGGGGGGCGGAGGTCGCCCATGAGCCGCGTCGCGGGTACGGCCAGGCGTGCCTCACCGGGATCGCTCGCGCTCGGGAGCTGAGCGCCGACATCCTGGTGATCCTGGACGCCGATCACTCCGATCATCCCGAGGAGCTGCCCCTGCTCACCGGTCCGATCATCGCTGGCGAGGCCGATCTGGTGCTGGGCGATCGCAGCCGCACCGCCGAGCGCGGCGCCATGCCCTTCCAGCAGCGCTTCGGAAACGCGCTGACGGTGCGCCTCATCGCGCGGCAGACCGGCCACCGGTACGCCGACATGGGGCCGTTTCGTGCCATCTCCATGACGGCGCTTGAGGGGCTGGGCATGGTCGACCGCACCTGGGGCTGGAACGTGGAGATGCAGATGAAGGCGGTGGCCGCAGGTCTGCGGGTCCGCGAGGTTCCGGTGCGCTACCGTCAGAGGATCGGCCAGTCGAAGATCAGCGGCACTGCGCGGGGGGTGGCGCGCGCTGGCGCGAAGATCCTGTGGGCGGTCTGGCGGTACTCCGCGTGACCCCGTCGGCCCCGGCGCGCGTCGTGATCCTCACCAAGGTCCCCGTCCCCGGGACGGTGAAGACGCGGCTGATCCCGGCGCTGGGCGCGGAGCGGGCCTGTCACCTTCACGCCGCGATGGTGGTCGAGACGCTGCGGGTGGTCCGACAAGCCGATCTACCGGCGACGATCTCTCTCGCTGGTCCCCCCGATCACCCGTTCGCTGCGCGGCTCCGTGCGGACGGTTGGCTGGTGGAGCCCCAGACCAGCGGCGATCTGGGCGCGCGCCTGCGACACGCGCTCCGAGGACCCGGCCGCCGCATCGCCCTGGGCACCGACTGTCCGCTGCTGCAGCCGGAGTGGCTCCAGCAGGCCGCGCGCCACCCCGCTCCGGTGCAGCTCGGCCCCGCGGACGACGGCGGCTACTGGGCGGTGGCCGTGGACGCGCCGCTTCCCGTGATGTTCGAGGACATCCCCTGGTCCACCGAGCGCGTGCTGTCGGTATCGTTGGATCGGGCGCGAGCGGCCGGGCTGGCCGTCTCGCTGCTGCCACGCTGCTACGACATCGATGAGCCTGCCTCCCTCGCTCGCCTCCGGGCCGATCCCCTCTGCCCGCCATCCCTCTGGCCTCTTCTGGCCGCGCTTCCCCTCCCCTGATCCTCCCGACTCCTCCCGAGAGCTGCCATGCCCCTCGTCACCGAGCTCCCCTTCCCCCTCCAGAACATCCACATCATGGGCATCGGCGGAACCGCCATGGCGGCGCTGGCCGGCATGCTGGTTGACGCGGGCTACACCGTCACCGGCTCCGATGGCGGCAAGGTGTACCCCCCGATGAGTGACGTGCTCGCGCGGCTGGGCATCACCCCGATGGAGGGATTCAACGCCGGCAACCTCGACCACAAACCCGACCTCGTCGTCGTCGGCAACGTGGTGCGGGCGAGCTACGACGAGGCGCAGCGGCTGGTCGGCTCCGACATTCCCTACACCAGCTTCCCGTCGCTGCTCGGCGCGCGGTTCCTGGCCGGCAAGCGCAACATCGTCATCTCCGGAACCCACGGAAAGACGACGAGCACCACCATCGCGTCGTGGCTCCTGCAGTCGGCGGGCCGCGAGCCGGGCTTCCTCGTCGGCGGCGTGCCCGCCAACTTCGATCGCACCGCGCGCGCAGGGACGGGCGAGCAATTCGTGATCGAGGGCGACGAGTACGACACCGCCTTCTTCGACAAGGGGCCCAAGTTCGTCCACTACCGGCCCACCACCGCCGTGATCACGTCGATCGAGTTCGATCACGCCGACATCTACCGCGACGTCGCGCACATCCAGGAGTCGTTCGCGCGCCTGGTGGAGATCCTCCCGCAGGACGGCTGTCTGGTGGCGCGCATGGACCACGACACCGTCGCGGAGGTGGCGCAGGCCGCCGGCTGCGAAGTGCGCGCCTATGGAGCGGGTCAGGAGTGGGACGGTCGCGTCGAGGAGATCGATCCCGAGTCCGGCACGATGCGGTTCACCGTGCTCCGGCGGGGTCGTGCGTTTGGCACGTTCCGCTCAATCATGGTCGGCGAGCACAACCTCTACAACCAGGTGGCGTGCGTGGCGGCCCTGGAGCGGGAGGGGCTAACCCCTGAAGAGCTGACCGCCGGCTTCGAGACCTACCGTGGGGTCAAGCGGCGCCAGGAGATCATCGGCGAGCCCGGGGGCATCACGGTGATCGACGACTTCGCGCACCACCCCACGGCGGTGCGCATGACCACCCAGGCGCTGCGCCAGCGCTTCGCCGGACGGCGCCTGTGGACGGTGTTCGAGCCGCGGAGCAACACGAGCCGCCGCAACGTCTTCCAGAAGGAGTACGCCGAGGCCTTTGACGACGCCGACGTGGTGGTGCTGGCACCCCCGCAGAACGTCGCGCGGATCCCGGAGTCGGAGCGGTTCGACAGCGCTCGGCTCGTGGCCGACTTGAGGGGGCGCGGGCTGGAGGCGTTCATCTGGGGCGGCGGGGAGGACGGCGCGCTGCCGCCGGCGCGTTGCGCGGAGGTCATCGCCGACGGACTCACCGCGAACGCCATGCCAGACGACGTCATCGCGATCTTGTCGAACGGCGGCTTCGGTGGGCTGCACGGCCGGCTGCTGGAGCAGCTCGAGGCGCGGTTCCAAAATGGTTGATCCGGACTGTTTCTGACCGGACTTTTCCCGGGTAGTGGATAAGATGAACCCGTCAGCAGCGATGTGGTCGCCTTCACAAATGGTCGGTGGTCACAAAAACCTGATTGCTGTATAAATGTTCAACGCCCCTCCCGTCCCAAAGCTACCGCGAGCATCACCATGAGCAAGAAAGACTCCAACACCGAAGCCAAGCGCACGAAGGCCATCGCCGCAGCCATCGCCACCATCGAGCGTCAGTTCGGCAAGGGCGCCATCATGCGCCTCGGTGCCAACGACCACAACGACATCGAGACGTTCTCTACCGGCAGCATCACCCTCGACATCGCGCTGGGCATCGGCGGTCTGCCAGCCGGCCGCATCGTCGAGATCTACGGCCCGGAGTCCTCAGGCAAGACCACCATCGCGCTGCATGCCATCGCGGAGTGCCAGAAGGCTGGCCACGTCGCCGCCTTCATCGACGCCGAGCACGCGCTGGATGTCACCTATGCGCGGGCGCTGGGCATCAACATCGAGGACCTGCTCATCTCACAGCCCGACAACGGCGAACAGGCGCTGGAGATCGCCGAGATGCTCATCCGCTCGAACGCCATCAAGCTGGTGGTGATCGACTCGGTGGCGGCCCTGGTGCCTCGCGCCGAGCTGGAGGGTGACATGGGTGATCGCGCCCCTGGTGCCCAGGCTCGCCTGATGAGCCAGGCCATGCGCAAGCTCACCTCGGCCATCCATCGCTCCAACGGCACGATGCTGTTCATCAACCAGCTCCGGCACAAGATCGGCGTGATGTTCGGCAGCCCTGAGACCACCAGCGGCGGCAACGCCCTCAAATTCTACGCCTCCATCCGGCTCGACATCCGGCGTATCGGCGCGCTCAAGAAGGGCACCGATGTCATCGGCAACCGCACGCGGGTCAAGGTCGTCAAGAACAAGCTGGCGCCGCCGTTCCGCAAGGCCGAGTTCGACATCATCTACGGCAAGGGCGTCTCACGGCAGGGCGAGCTGGTCGACATGGCGCTCGACGCCGGGCTGATGCGGCGGTCGGGGTCCTGGTACTCCCTGGGTGACAACCGGATCGGTCAGGGACGCGACTCGGCCATCACGCACCTCATCGACAACGCGGACATCTTCGAGTCGCTCCGGATGGACCTGATGGCGCGGCACGGCGTGGGGACTCCGCCCCTTGCCAGCAAGGAGACCGCTGAAGGGTAGTCGACAGCCCAAGGCCACTCCAAGAAAAGCAATGTCCCCCCCTGAGGGCGGTCCCACGCGGATCCCCTTGCCTGCGAGGCCCCGGACCCCCCGGCGTGCGACGCTCTCGAACCCTGTCT
>CAYXGP010000147.1:9083-21718 GCA_964464515.1 uncultured Enterobacterales bacterium | reverse complement strand
TTGGTAAGGCAGTTTTCCGCGAGAGCGCGGGTGCCCCCTTTTCGAGGACGCACCCGGAGGATTGTCAGGGGGACGGTCATGGGGGCTGATGGTCCTCTGTTTGATTTGGTTCGTCTCTGTTCACGTCGAGGTATCATGGAGCGTATCCGATTCTGCAGGCGCGGGTGGAAGTGACTGGTGGGGGTGCGAGTGCGCGTGGATGTGAAGAGTGAACAGTGGAGAGATGTTCCCGCTGTGGAGCAGTCGTGGCCCGCGGTTCGTGGAGCCGTGGAGTCGTGAGCGAAGCGACCCGCGAGACCGCGAAACCGTGGCTCCGCGCGACCGTGAAGCCGCGCTGCCGTTCAACCGTGTGACCGCGTGACCGCGTGACCGCGTTGCCGCGAACCACGGAAGCGCGGACCCACGGACCCGCGAGACCGCGACTCCACGAGACCGCGACTCCACGAGACCTCGGACCACGTGACCTCGAACCACGAGACCGCGATCCATGTGACCTCGAACCACGATCCACGAGACAGCGATCCATGACCCGCGTCACCGAGAGACCGCGGCCCGCCCAGCCCGCCGCCCGCTCACCACCGCCCCGATCACCATCGTGCTGTCAGCACTCGCCGGACCCCGCGCCCGCCCGAACCCGGCCACCTCCCCCGCCGCGAGCAGCCCCTCGATCGGCGCCCCGGTCTCATCCAGCACCCTCCCGTCCGCGTCTGTGCGCAGCCCCGACAGCGCCTTGGCGGTGGTGCGCAGCAGCGGCAGCGCCCCCATCGGCCTCGGCAGATCGGCCAGCGCTTCGACAGGAACGGACAGCTTCGCAGCCAGCGTGGCCGCATCATCGGCCCACAGCCCCTGTCTCTGCATGACCGCGCCGCCCGGCACCATCCGCTGCGCCTCCCAGTCGTACAGCGGGGTCCGGCGGGCGCGGGGTCCGGCGGCCACGAACCACGCCGTCGCCCCCGGCAGCGCCTGCAGCGCCATTCCAGCCGCGCCGCGGACGGACGCCAGCCCGGGGCGGGCCACGCCCGACGTGTCCAGCACCCACCCCCGCTCCGACTCGACGATCATCAACGCGCGCTCTGGATCGTCTGGCGCGGGCGTGCCGTGCGCATACAGCAGTCCGTCCGCGGGGAACGGAACGCTCCCTCCTACCGAGGCCGCCAGCTCCAGCCCGCCGCCGTCGGCGAAGGCGGGAGCGCCGCGGAGCAGCCCCTCCTCCGGGAGCGCCATCCGCGCCCGCGCCGCCCGGGGAGCTCCCATGAACCCGCCCGTGGCGAGGATGACCGCGGCGGCGCGTCGGCTGGTCCCGCCGGCAAGCTCCACCACCCACGCGCCGCCGTCTCTGCGCAGGCCGACCACCCGCTCGCCTAGGTGAATCGCCGCGACGGTCTGCACACGCTCCGCCAGCGGCGCGATCGCCGCGGGCCCCCCGCCCCTCGGCCGCAGCAGCTCCTCGCCTGCGCCCGAGGGGTCCCGCGCGGGGTCCCAGCGAACGCCCAACCCAGACAGCCACTCGACGCCCTCGGTGTGGAGCGCGCTGCCCGCTGGCGCGGCGGTGATCGCCTGCCCATACAGCGCGCTGCCACCCAGCCGGTCGGAGCCCTCGTAGAGCACCACCTCGGCGCCCGCGCTCGCCTCCAGGGCCGCCGCCAGCCCCGCGGGGCCGCCGCCGATCACGACGACCGGGGGAGCGTCCAGCCGGCAGGCGATCAGCAGCGCGGCGATCAAAGCACGGAGATCAAGCGGGGGGCCGCACGGAGTCCGCGTCCGGGTAGGGGATCAGCTCGTCGAGCGGGCGGATGTCGTGCCAGTCCACGACCTTGAGGATGTCGGCGCGCGAGAGCTGGGAGGGATCGGTGTACCCGCACGACCCCAGCACCGACATCAGCTCGTGGACGACGGCCTTCTGGAAGTGCGCGACCCGTGGCCCGTTGACCCGCGGCACCAGCCCGCGCTGGAGCCATCGGTTGTGCGTCGCGACCCCCGACGGGCAGAAATTCGTGTTGCAATGCAGCGCCTGGATGCAACCCACCGAGAGCATGAACCCGCGCGCGCTGGCCGCCCAGTCAGCGCCCGCAGCGAGCGCCACCGCGAGGTCTCCGCCGGTCCAGATCCGACCCGACGCGCAGATGCGTATCTTCTCGCGCAGTCCGTACTCTCGGAGCTTGTTGTCCGTCTCCATCAGCGCATCCAACATGGGCATGCCCAGCAGGTTGGTGTGCGCCAGCGGCGCCGCGCCCGTGCCCCCTTCGGCGCCGTCCACCGCGATGTAGTCGGGGTGGATGCCGTTGCGGATGAAGGCCTGGCAGATGTCATCGAGGAACCCGCGCTGCCCCAGGCAGAACTTGATGCCCACCGGCTTGCCCGAGAGCTGCTGGATGCGATCGATGAACGCACACATGCCGTCGGCGTCGTCCCACTCCTTGTGGCGGGGCGGGCTGATGACGTCCGTGCCCGGCGTGACGATGCGGATTCGGGCGATCTCAGCTGTGTTCTTGTCCTTGGGGAGGATGCCACCCTTGCCCGGCTTCGCCCCCTGGGACAGCTTGATCTCGATCATACGGATGTTGGGATGTGCAGCCTTCTCCTTGAACATCTCCATGTCGAACTCCCCGTCCTGCGTGCGCGCGCCGAACTTGGCGGTGCCGAGCTGCCAGACGAGGTCCGCGCCGCCCTCGAGGTGGTACGGCGAGACGCCCCCCTCGCCGCTGTTGTGGTAGAAGCCGCCCGCCGCAGCGCCCTTCGACATCGACAAGATGGCGTTCTGCCCGAGCGAGCCGAAGCTCATGGCGGAGATGTTGAAGCGCGCGACCTCGTAGGGGTGCTTACGGGTGGGGCCGCACAGCACGCGACTGGGCTCCTTGGGCGCCTTCTTGGGGAAGGAGCTGTGCGCCATGAGCACGGTGCCGGGGGTGTGGATGTCGAGCTGGGTGCCGAACGGAACGGTCGCCAGATCGTTGTTGGCCGAGGCCTCGATCCACTTTCGGATGTACCGGGGGACGGGGCGCTCCTCGCGGTCGTTTGCGAACAGGTACTGCCGCAGCGGGGGGCCCAGAGAAGAGATGAAGTACCGACCCAGCGCCATCAGGGGGAAATTACGCTTGATGGCGTTGTCGGTCTGGAGGAAGTCGCGGACCGCCATCCCGGCGAAGACCATCACGAACGCGAACGCGATCGTCTTGCCAGGTTCGATGAATGGGTAGTAGACGAGGGTGAGAAGGATATCCATCTTCGCTCCAGCGGGGAGAGCCGAGCTTAGCGCGGCGCTCCAGAAGCACCACCCGCCCCCCGGAAGGCACATGCAACCGTACGCCCGGCTCATCGTCGCGCTCTCTCTCGCCGTCCCTCTCCTCGGATGTGGCGTCATCGACGGCGTCCTCGCGAGACTGAAGGGGGCTCCCGAGGGGTTCACCTGTCTCGATGACACCGACCTGACCGGCGGTGAGTGGCCGAAGGGCTCCGAGAAGTGGGTGCGCATGCCCGCGCCGCTGCCCCTCACCGACAGCGAGACCGGACGCTGGAAGGAGATCGACGAGGGCATCGATCTCTCCACCCCCGTCATGGACGAGGGAGACGCGCACTGGTGGTGCGAAGACGAGGCGGGAGACCGCACCGGGTCCTACCAGCGCATCCAGGACGAGAACGCCTTCACCCGCGTGGTGGAGGGTGGCTTCGACGCCGACAGCCGCACCGGCAGCTGGCGGGGCTGGCTCGACCAGACAGAGGGCACCGACCCCCGCCACCGCTGGTTCGAGGGGGCCTACCAGAGCGGGCTGCGCAGCGGCCCGTGGACCTGGTACTGCGATCCCGGCTGCATGCTCGACGTGGTCATCGCGGGGAACTACGAAGCCGACGCCCCCGTGGGCACGTGGCTGTGGTTCGCCGAGGACGAGCAGATCACCGCCAACTACCGCGACGGCAAGCTCCACGGCGCGTACAGCCACACCTGGGGCGACGACGAGCTGAGCGGCGTCTTCACGTCCGGCCAGCGGCGCGGCACCTGGGTGGTCACGCGGGGGCATCGCGTGATCGACCAGATCCACTACGATCCTCCGGAGCAGGCCGAGATCCCATCGACCTCCCCCCCAGCGCGGTCCTCAGAGGGCAGCAGCAGCGGCACCGGCGGCTTCAAGGGGGCCCGCGCCAAGGCCGGCCTCCCCGGCTCCTCCAACCGAGCGAAGAACCTCGCCGGGCGAGGCAAACGCTCCAAGGTGAAAGTCCAGGCGCCCTGAATGCGTGAGCGGCTTCGCCAGGGATTCGCGCTGCTGGAGGCCGGAGATACCCGAGCGCTGGAGGTCTTCCAGCACCTCGCGTCGCTCCTTCCCGATCTGGCCGAGGTGCACTTCGGGAAGGGGGTAGCGCGCGCGCTGCGGGGAGAGCCCGCGCTGGCCGCGCTGGACTTCGCGGAGGCCGTTCGGCTGTCGCCGTCCAACGCCGCCTACCACCGCTCGCGGGCCCGCGCGCTCCAGGAGTCCGGCCAGAACACCGCGGCCTTCCGGAGCTGGATGAAGGTCGTCTCCATCACCCCCCGCGACACCGTCGCCTGGAACCAGCTCGCGAAGCTGGCGAGCCAGCTGAGGATGTACGAGGAGGCGGGGATGGCGCTGCAGCGTCTGATCGCCCTCTCCCCGAGAAACCGGCCGGCGCACACCGCGCTGGGCGCGCTGTACCAGCGAAGGGGCCAGCCCCTGGAGGCGGAGCGCTGCCACCGACGCGCGCTGGAGATCGAGCCCGACTCGATCCCCGATCTGAACAACCTGGGCAACCTGCTGACCTACCGCCAGAAGCCCGACGAGGCGCTCCCGCTGTTCGCCCGCGCCACCGCGCTGCAGCCCGGCAACGACATCGTGGCGTTCAATCAGGCCTGCTGTCGCCTCAAGGCCGGACACGTCGCGGCGGCCCGCGCGCAGCTCGTGGGCCTCACCGAGCGGCACCCCGATCACCCCCGCATCGGCCTGGTCGCTGCCCTCGCCGCCCCCATCCTGTACCGCACCCCCAACGAGCGGGCCCCCGAGCGGGCGCGCTGGCTGGCCGCGGTCCGCGCGCTGGGGGAGGTCCACGCCCGCAGCAGCGACCACACGGCCTGGCTCGACGCGCTGCACACGCCCTTCGCCATCCACTACCAGGGCGGAGACATGCGGCCGCTCCAGGCGGTGTACGGGGCGCTGGCGTGCCGCATCGCCGCCCCGCTGCAGCCCGTGGTCACCGCTCTCCCGCCACCTGAGGATCGCATCCGCGTGGGGTTCGTCTCGGCGCACCTGCGCAGACACACGGTCAGCAAGCTGTTCGGCGCCTGGATCCGCCACCTCGATCGCGAACGCTTCACCGTGTCTGCGTATCAGGTCGCTCCCTGGACAGACGCCGAGACCGACTCGCTGGCCGAAGCCTGCCGACTGGAGCGCTGGGTGATGGCCGCACCGGCGCTGGCGCGACGCATCGCCGCGGAGCGACTGCACGTCATCATCTTCCCCGAGGTGGGCCTGAACGGAGAGGTACACAAGCTGGCCGCCATGCGCCTCGCGCCGGTGCAGGCGATGGCGTGGGGCCACCCGATCACCTCGGGGATGCCCACGATGGACGTCTTCCTCACCTCCGACGCCATGGAGCCGCCCGACGGAGAGGCGCAGTACACCGAGCGCCTGGTGCGGCTGCCAGGCCTGTCGATCTGCTACGCGCGCCCCGAGCTCCCGGACGCCCCCCTCGATCGAACAGCCCTCGACATCCCCGCCGATCGCCCGCTGCTGCTGTCGTGCCAGTCGCTGTTCAAGTACCCCCCGGAGCAGGACGCGGCGTTCGCGCGTGTCTGCGCGGCGCTCCCGGAGGCCGTCCTGGTCTTCATCGCCCACCAGAGCGTCGCGGTCACCGACGCCTTCACGGAGCGGCTGTCGGCGGTGTTCTCCGCCGCGGGCCTGCGGCTGGAGGACTGCGTCCGGGTGATCCCGCGCGTAGACGAGGACAACTACCTGAAGCTGAACCGCGACGCGACGGTGTACCTGGACAGCATGCTGTGGTCCGGCGGCAACACGACGCTCGAGGCGATCGCTGCTGAGCTGCCGGTGGTGACGCTGCCCGGTGACACCATGCGCAGCCGGCACTCCGCGGCGATCCTCGAGACGATGGGGCTGGGCGATCTGGTGGCGCGGACGATCGACGACTGGGTCGATCTCGCGGTCCGCCTGGGGAACGACGACGCGTACCGGGCGGAGGTGACCGCGCGGATCCGCAGCGGGTCCGCGGCGCTGTGGGACGACCACCGGCCCATCCGCGCGCTGGAGCGCTTCCTCGAAGAAGCAGTGCTGAAGGGGAACGGGCTGACGGAGAATGGGCTGAAAGAGAACGGGCTGACGGAGAAGGATCGGGGATGACCGACCGGATCGCCATCTCCAACCCCGTGCTCGACCTCCACCTGGAGCGACAGGGCGCCGATCGCGGCCGCCCGGGGGTGCTGGTGCCCGGGCTCGGCGCGACGGCGCGGATGTTCTCTCTGCACCATCGCCGCTCGCTGGTGGAGACCCTGCAGACCGCCGGCCACACACCCTGGACGGTCCGCTTCGGCATCCACTGGCGGCAGCGGGGGCAGTGCGCCACCACCCTGATGACGGCCCTACAGAAGGGGCTCGCCTCCCTCGCGGAGCGCGGGCAGGTGCCCGACGCGGTGGGCCACAGCCTCGGCGGCATGCTGCTCATGGGGCTCTGCGCCCGCGGCGCCCCCATCCGTCGACTCGTGACGCTGGGCTCCGCGGTGGACTTCCGGGGCGGGCACCCGGGCCTGCACCACGCCGTGCGGCTCGCGGCGGTCGCCGGTCGAACGGGGGGCCTCAGCGCTGCCGCGGGGCTCCCCCTCCGCCGCGCCTCTGGGCTGATGGCGATGCTGTCGGGCGGGCGATTCGAGGCGCCGTTCGTCGCCGGACAGTTCTTCCCGGGCACCACCGACGGCGCGACGATCCGCTCCTTTCTGCGCGAGGCCACCACCGACCTGCCCATCCCGCTGCTGCTCGATCTGGCGGGCCTGTTCACCCCGAACGGCCTGCGACTGGACGGCGTGCCGCTGCGAGACGCCGTGCGCACAATGACCCGCCCGCTGCTGCTGGTGCTCGGCGAAGAGGATCGCCAGTGTCCCGCCGCCAGCGTGCGGCGGACCGCCGAGCGGGTCTCCGGGGCCCATGTGCTGGCCGTCGGCGGCTCGCGACGACGGGGCAAGGGCTACGGCCACGTCGATCTGATCACCGGCCAGGACGCACCGGAGCGGGTGTTCGAGCCGCTGCTGGCGTTTCTGGAGGACTGACCAATGCAAACGCAGACCACGTACATCGACAACGGTCAGGGCTGGGAGCTGGAGCTCACCCGGTTCCGCGGCGCCTCACGTTCGCCGCACCCGCCGGTGCTGATGATTCCCGGCTACGCGATGAACGCGTTCATCCTCAGCTTCCACCCGTCGAGCCGCTCGATGATCGAGTACCTGGTCTCGCGCGACTTCGAGGTGTGGACAGCCAACCTCCGCGGCCAGGGAGACGCCCGTCGCCGCGGACGCCCCGCGCGATTCGGCATGGCCGAGCAGGCGCTGGTCGATATTCCCGTCGCCATCGATCATGTCCGACGGGTCACGGGCCGCGATGAGCTCCTGGGGGTGGGGTGCAGCCTGGGAGCGTCTCTGCTGTATGGGTACCTGGCCCACCACCGCGACACCCACCCGCTGTGCGGACTCATCTCGATCGGCGGCCCCTTGCGTTGGGATGCCGTGCATCCAGCGATGCGCGTGGCGTTCCGATCGTCGCGGGTGGCCGGGGCGGTGCGCATCTCCGGAACGCGCCGCTTCGCGCGGGCCGCGCTGCCGTTCGCCAAGCGGGTGCCCTCGCTGCTGTCGATCTACATGAACGCGGGCAGCATCGACCTGTCGCGGGCCGATCAGCTCGTCAACACCACCGACGATCCGGTGCCCCACATCAACCGACAGATCGCCCTGTGGCTGCGGCAGCGCGATCTGGTCATGCGCGGAGTCAACGTGAGCGAAGCGCTGACCGGGATGGATCTGCCCGTCCTCTGCGTGTTGGCGAACCGGGATGGGATCGTCCCGCCCGCGGCTGCGCTGTCTGTGCAGAAGGTGATGACGCAGGTCGATGTGTTGGAGGTGGGCACGCCGGAGGATTGGTATGCCCACGCCGATCTGTTCATCAATCGCGGGGCGGAGGGGGCGGTGTTCGCGCCGATGGCGGAGTGGCTCGGCGAGCGGTGCTGAGCCACCCCGCGTCGTAGGTCTCCAGCAGACCGATCAGCGCCGCATGAAACGCCGCGTCGGTGCCGTCGATGGAGCGCCGCAGCCAGAACCCGACCGTCGTCTTGGCCACGTTGCCCGAGACGCCGCCGTCGAACCCGTTGCCGAAGAACCAATTCGAGTCGTCGGCTCGCTCGCAGAAGCTCGGGTTCATGTAGAAGAACCAGCGCTCGTAGTATCCGCGCGCCTCCCCGTCCTGTATGAATCGCTCATAGAGCGTGCGCTCGCGCGCTGTACATGCGGCGTTCTTCGGATCGTGGAGCTTGGTGTACGTCTGGTGATGGATGCGGGCAAGCGGTGCTACATAGGTATCGTACAGGCCCTGTGTCTGTGCGCGGAACGCCGGATCGGCGACCGCCGGGACGAGGTGCTCGCCGAGCCAGGATACAAACGCGGGGTTGTAGTGGCCGAAGGTGGTGGGGTTGTCGAGGTCGAGCGCCGCCGAGCTGTGGGGACCGGACAGAAAGATCGGGTTCGGCGCGCTCTCGACGAACGCCGCATAGGACACCTGGCTCAGCATGTGGCAGTAGAAGATCCGCATGCCGCCGTTTGGATGGTAGTCGAAGGTGCCGCAGCGGTTCTCCGTCTGGGCCAGGTTGATCCAGACGTCCTTCCAGACGGAGCTGTCGGCCGCGGCGGGGGACAGCAGGATCATGAGTGCAGCGAGCATGGAGACCTCGACGTCATCGCTGTAACGTACCGCAGGCGGATCCCCAGGGGGGCTCGACCGGCCCGGGTCCTCGGGGTACACACAGAGATGGCCCCTCGGGATCGTTCGCTCACCAACTGGTTCGACCACCTCTCCCCGGCTGCGCCGACTCTCGGCGTCGTGCTGGCATCCGCACTGCCAGCCTGCACACTGCTGGCCTGCGCGCAGCCTCCACCCGACGTCGCGACCACCGCGACGCAGACCACGGAGCCCGAGGCGATCACATGGAGCCGGAGCGACACCGTCGGCACCGTGCTCACCGTCTATTGGCAAGCGGAGCCATCGAGCGTCACCTGGGTCGAGTACCGTTGGGACGAGACGTGGCAGACCACCCCGCAGCGGGAGGCGCCGGACGGCCCACACTCCGAGCTGCTCCTGGGGATCCCCTACGACAGCGAGGTGGTGTTCCGGGTGGTCCAGGAGCGCGACGGCGCGCAGGTGACGTCCGCGGAGCTCCCCGCGAGCACCGGCCCCCTGCCCGAAGACATCGGCACGCCCACGCTGCTGATCCTGGACGAGACCGGGGTGGACACCGATCATCCCTACGTCTTCGCGGGGCTCACGCCGCTGGGAGACGCCTTCTATGACGACTGGTGGACCCTCATCTTCGATCGCCAGGGCCGCGTGGTCTGGGCGTTGGAGGCCCCCCGAGGCTTCGCCGCGATGCACCCGCGCGTCAGCCACGGCGGCGACACCTTCCTGATCGATCGGAACAGCTTCTGGGGCTCGCTGAATGGCGGGGAGGATGGGTACATCGATCGCGTCACCATCGACGGGGAGATCGTCGAGACGGTGCCGACCCCCTGGTTGCGACACGCGTTCACCGACATGCCGGACGGCTCCATCGTCTGGTCGGCCATCGATGATGGAATGAGCGAGACCCTGGACAAGCGCGCCCCCGACGGCACCCTCACCGAGATCTGGAACTGCAGACAGTACCTGGCGCGGTACGAGATCAACGGCGGCTGCTCCTCGAACACGGTCAATTACGAGCCGCGCACCGACACGTTCCTCTTCTCGATCTTCACGGTGGACCTGGTGGTCGAGGTCGATCATGGCTCCGGCGAGGCGCTGCGGCACTTCGGCAGCCGGACGGGCGCGTGGGGGTTCTCTCCCGCCGACTCGGTATTCTGGTATCAGCACAACCCCACCTACACCGAAGCCGGAACGCTCCTGCTCTCCACGGAGACCGAAGAGGGCGCGCATGAGACGATCGTCCGCGAGTACCGACTCGACGAAGAGAACGAGCAGCTCGTCGAGATCTGGAATTTCGGCATCGGCGACGGCATCTGGGCAGACAACATGGGCGAGGCCCACCGCCTCCCAGGCGGAAACACCCTGCACAATACAGGAGAGACCGCCCGGCTGCGCGAGGTCACGCCGGACGGCGAGGTGGTCTGGGACATCGACTGGGGCGGGCCTCGTGTGATCGGACGCTCGACGCCTATCTCGGACCTGTATGCGTTCGCGCCCTGAGCTGCTCGAGTGAGAACTACAATGCTGCTGTCTCGGCGACCTGACGTCGATCAGAACCAGGGGAACGCGGGGAACGGTCCGTTCAGCGATGGCCTCTCGTAGCCGTCCATAGAGGCCAGCATGCCGATCTCCGACCTCCTCCCCCGCTCCCTCATCGGCCGTCAGATGCTGGCGCTGGGGACGATCCTGCTCGTGGGAAACGCGCTCCTTCTCCAGCGCCTCCACGTCGGCGTGGAAGAGGAGATCGTCCGCGCCGAGGCGAAGCGTCTGGCGTCTCTCGCCGCTTCGTTGGCGCTCACGATCGACGTGGACTCACACGAGCGCGCGATCGCGGCGCTGCCCCAGAAGGACGCGTTCACCACATGGGCCTCGGCCCCCGCCGATCTGGCGCAGAGTCAGCGGCAGCTCAGCGAGGCGGCCTCGGCGATCGGACTGGCCTCGCCTGTGTACCTTCTGCGCCTGGTGGACGGGGTGGATGTCGCGCCGGACCATCCCCTCGCCGAGGCGCTCGAGTTCACCTTGACCAGCGCAGACACCCCCTACTGGCGACATCGCTATGGGTACCGGCCCGAGATGGAGGGCGCGCTGTTCGATGGTGAAGTCTCGACGTCCACCGTCTATCGCGATGAGCACGGTGAGTGGCTATCTGCATATGCTCCGGTGCGGAGTCAGGTGGGGGAGATCGTCGCCTTGTTGGAGGTCGACGCCCCCCTCAGTGAGCTGATCTCCGCTCGAAACGACCGCACCCTGCGCAACATCGGGTTGGTTCTCAGCATCATGACGGGCACACTCATCGCGATCATCGTGCTCGGGAGGAGCCTCAATCGTAGTCTGCAGGACCTGGAGGACGCCGCTACCCGAATGGGGCTCGGGGACATGCAGACACCGGTGGGCGTGCTCGGCCTGTTCGAGGTGCAGCAGCTCGCAGAGGGGATGGAGCAGGCACGAGTCGTCATCGCTGAGCGCGAGCGTAAGCTGGAGAGACTGAGCCGCTCTCTCAAAGAGAAGCTGAACATCGCCAACGAACAGCTCGGCGCGCTGGGCCTGGAGCGCAGGCAGCGCATCAGTCGCTTCGCCGAGACGCTCTCTTTCAGCATGAGGTTGTCGGGGCGCGGACTGAACGCGATGCTCCTGGATCTCACGGATCGGATCGCGGTGTTCCGTGTTGAACCTCATGTTCGACCGGTGCTGGGAGGCTCGACGACGGTCTGGTGCCACAAGAACACGGAATTCCTGGGCGCGCTCGTGGGCACGCTGGTGTCTCGCACCGGCGACGGCCCCACCGCCCTGACCATCATCCTGAAGCGTCAGCCCGAAGAGGTCGCGGCGGTCCTGTTCCGCCGCCCGATCCGGGTTCGTCCCGACCCGGCCAATCCTGTAGTCTGCTCGGTGCATGCTGGCGGAAGCTGGCACACCGCGGAGGTCGAGAACCTGTCGATCAGCGGGTTGAGGATCGGGGTCGGCGTCTCAAAGGCAGAGGTCGGGCGCTGGCAGGGCACCGTGAAGCTGCGAATGACTCTCCCGGGCAGGCCGATGATGAAGACGACAGGACACCTCCGCTCCATCGAATCGACGAAGAGAGGCGTCGGACTTGGGCTCACCTTCGTCGACTCGGTCCAGAACCTGGGGAAGATCGAGGATGAGCTTCAGCGCTATGTGCTCCAACGCGAGCGCGCGCTGGCCGGCGCGCGGCAGACACAGGGCCCCGACCGGGGCGATCGATGATGTTCAGTGACGAAGGTCCGGTTTCTGTTGACGGGGTCTCGAGCTCGATGCTCGCTGTGGAGCAGGTCCCGCTGTAGAGCAGTCGTGGCCCGCGGGTCCGTGGGGTCGTGAGCGAAGCGACCCGTGGATTCCGTGAAACCGCGGCTCCTCCAGAGCGGCTCCGTTGACCGTGAAGCCGTGTTGCCGTTTGATCGCGTTGCCGATCGATCGCAACGCCGAGTCGGCACGTTTCCTCGGACCTACGGAAACACGGACCTACGGAAGCGCGGACCCGCGAAAACACGGACCTACGGAAGCGCGGAACCACGGACCCGCGAGACCGCGTCTCCACGAGACCGCGATCCGCGTCTCCACGGGACCGCGAACCACGAGACCGCATGGCTCGATCTCGTTGAATGAACCGTTCCCGCTGTAGAGCAGTCGTGGCCCGCGGGTCCGTGGGGTCGTGAGCGAAGCGAC
>CAYXGP010000147.1:0-8983 GCA_964464515.1 uncultured Enterobacterales bacterium | reverse complement strand
ACACGGACCTACGGAAGCGCGGACCCGCGAAAACACGGACCTACGGAAGCGCGGACCCGCGAAAACACGGACCTACGGAAGCGCGGAACCACGGACCCGCGAGACCGCGTCTCCACGAGACCTCGATCCGCGTCTCCACGAGACCTCGATCCGCGTCTCCATGAGACCTCGGCTCCGCTTGACCAAAGCCGCGTCGCGGACGAACCGCGTTGTCGCGGAATCCACGGAAGCACCAGAACAAAGCCAGGTTCTCGTACAAGTTCGAGCCCAGGCAACCAGCTCCAGACTCCGATGCCTGGACTCCGAACAGCTCGCCCGATGTCTCGAATCAGGCCCCACCCCCATCGGGCGGGACCTGTGAGCCAACTCAACCGTTGAACAGAACGTCGTCCATGCAGCTCGTGTCGCCGGCCTGGATGGACTTGGCGAGCGCGACCGCCTGCGGCAGAACATTGGCGATGTAGAACTTCAGGTTCAGCTCCTTGCCGCGGTAGAAGCTGGCAGAGAACGCGCCCTCGCCGCTCTCTGCGCGCTCGTGGGCGATCCGGGCCTGCCAAACGGCATGCAGCGCCAGCACCACGTTGCCCATGAGATCGAGGAACGGCGTGGCCTGGAGCATGGCGCTGGGCAGATCGCCGGACATGCCGAGACCGGCCAGGTGCATGGCGGTGGCGCCGGTGTGGCCGAGCGCCTTCTCGATCGCTGCGACCTCGTCCTCGAAGATGCCCAGCTTACGGCAGCGCTCCAGCTCGGCCTGGGACTTGGAGATCCAGGTCATGAAGAGCTGGCCGCCCTCCATCCGCATCTTTCGGCCCAGCAGGTCGATGGCCTGGATGCCGTTGGTGCCCTCGTAGATCGAGGAGATCTTCGCGTCGCGCAGGTGCTGCTCGACCGGGTACTCGCCGATGTAGCCGTAGCCGCCGTAGACCTGGACTGCAGACACGGTGACGTCGAAGCCGCGATCGGAGCAGTAGGCCTTGCAGATGGGGGTCATCAGCTCGACCAGGCCCATCAGGCGCTTGCGCTCCTCGTCGTCCTTGGCGTTGTTGGCGCGGTCGAGCCGCATGGCGGTCGTGAGCAGCAGCGAGCGCATCGTCTCGACGTGGACGCGCTGCCACATCAGCATGCGACGGACGTCGGGGTGCTGGACGATGGCGACACGGGGCGCGTCGGCGTTCTTGAAGTCCTTGATCGACGTGCCCTGGATGCGCTCCCGGGCGTAGGAGCGGGCGTTGTTGTAGGCTGCGGCGGCGCCGGAGAGCCCCTGCAGACCGACGCCGATACGGGCCTCGTTCATCATGTGGAACATGATGCGCATTCCGCCGTTCTCGCGACCGAGCAGCCAGCCCTTGCAGGGCTGATCGGCGCCCAGGGCCAGCACGCAGGTGCAGGAGCCGTGGATGCCCATCTTCTCTTCGATGCTCTGCACGAAGGCGCCGTTGCGCTCTCCGAGGTTGCCCTCTTCGTCGTACATGAACTTGGGCACGAGGAAGATCGACAGGCCGCGCGTGCCGTTGGGCGCGTCGGGGGTGCGGGCCAGGACGAGGTGGAGGATGTTCTCGGTGAGGTCCTGATCGCCGGCGGTGATGAACATCTTCTCGCCGGTGAGGTGGTAGACCCCCTCCTCATCGCTGAGGACGGCGCGCGCGCGGTTGTCGCCCACCGCGGTGCCGGCGTCGGCCTCGGTCAGGCACATCGTCGCGCCCCACTCGCCAGAGAACAGCTTCTCGCACTCGAGCTGGCGATGGTCGGCCGAGGCGAACTCGGCCAGCAGGTTGGCGGCGCCGCGGGACAGCCCCGAGTAGGTGGCGAACGCCATCGAGGCGCCGGTGAACATCTCGCCGATGGCGAGGTCGAGGGTGTGGGGCATGCCCATGCCGCCGAACTCCTCCGGCGCCGACAGGCCGATCCAGCCGCCCTCGGCCATGACCTCCCAGGCCTCCTTGAAGCCCGCGGGGGTGGTCACGTTGCCCTCGCCGTCGAAGACACAGCCCTCGCGGTCGGCCACGCGGTTGGCGGGGGCGATGACCTGCGTGGCGATCTTCTCGGCCTCTTCGAGCATCTGGTCGTACAGCTCGCGATCGAAGTCGGCGTAGTTCTCGTACCTGCCCATCACCTCGGTCAGCTTGAGCTGCTCGTGGAGGGCGAACTGGATGTCGGTCATGTCGACGGTGAATTCGGTGGCGCTCATCGGTCCCTCGTAGATGAATGAGGATTCATTCAGTTTCTCCCGCAGCCTATTCGATGGGAGAGGATGGCGCACCCACCGCGCCACCACACCCTGCGGTGGATCGGGTCAGACTGCAGCGTTTCGCGCTCAGGCCAGAGCGCCGCGCCCAGCTCCCTGTCGCTACTACAGCCCGCTCCGCGACTCCGCGTGAGAGTCGGAGACGCGGTTTCACGCTCTCGCGACTTCGCGGCTCCACGAAATCCACGAACCGCGGCTCCTCGGTTCCTCGATTCCACGATCCGCGAAGGGTCGTTGGTGGTCGCTTGACCGCTGCCCGCGCGGCCGAACCACCGCCGCCGCGGGTCCGTGGTCCGGGGATCGTGGGACCGTGGTCCGCGAGATCGTGAGACCGCGGGTCCGCGAAGCCGAGGGGCCGGCTCGCGGAATCGCGGACACGAGGACACGGCCTGACCACGGCACGGCGGAGCGCCGCCCCGGCGGTTATTCCCCGGCGGTGACACCGCTGACCTCGACCATCGACACCGCCAGCGAGACCTTTCAGGCCAACGCAGCGGCCATGCGGGAGGGGCTCGACAAGCTCGCCCGCGATCTGACCCGCGCCCGCGCAGGAGGCGGCGCCCGGTACGTCTCTCGCCACCTGTCTCGCGACAAGCTGCTGCCGCGTGATCGCGTGGAGCGCATCCTCGATCGAGGCAGCTACTTCCTCGACATCTGCCCCCTGGCCGGCATGGACATCGAGGGCTGCCGCCCCGGCGCCAGCCTGATCTGCGGCGTGGGGGTGGTCAGCGGCGTGGAGTGTGTGATCAGCGGGTCCGACTCCACCCTCCAGGGCGGCGCCATCAACGAGTGGGGGGTCAAGCGGAGCCAACGGATCGCGGAGATCGCGTCCGAGAACCGCCTGCCGGTCATCAGCATGATCGAGTCGGCGGGAGCAGATCTGCCCAACCAGGCGCAGATCTTCGTGCCCGGAGGCCGCGGGTTCCGCGATCTGACGGAGCGCAGCCGGGCCCGCATCCCCACGATCTGCCTGGTCTTCGGCAGCTCCACGGCCGGCGGCGCCTACCTGCCCGGCATGAGCGACTACGTGGTGATGATCCGCGAGCGCGCGCAGGTCTACCTGGCGGGCCCTCCCCTGGTGAAGATGGCCACCGGCGAGGAGGTCGACGACGAGGCCCTGGGCGGCGCCGAGATGCATGCCCGCGTCAGCGGACTCGCCGACTATCTGGCCGAAGACGAGCTGGATGCCCTGCGCATCGGCCGCGAGATCATGGCGCAGATCAGGTGGAAGAAGGAGGGCCCCGCGCCGGGTCCGTCGCTGCCTCCGCGCTACGACCCCGCAGAGCTGCGGGGGATCCCCAGCGCAGATCCCCGGGTGCCGTTCGCCGCCCGCGAGGTCATCGCGCGCATCGCAGACGACAGCGCCTTCCACGACTTCAAGCCGCTGTTCGGCCCCACGCTCGTGACGGGGTTCGCGCGTATCCACGGCTACCCCGTGGGCATCCTGGCGAACGACGGTATCCTGTGGCCGTCCAGCGCCGAGAAGGGCGCGCAGTTCATCCAGCTGTGCAATCAGCGCGACATCCCCCTGGTGTTCCTGCACAACACCACGGGCTTCATGGTCGGCCGAGAGGTCGAGGAGCGGGGTATCATCCGCGCTGGCGCGAAGCTGATAAACGCGGTGTCCAACTCTACGGTGCCTGCGATCACGCTGATGACCGGCGCTTCGTTCGGCGCGGGCAACTACGCGATGTGCGGCCGGGCGTACGGCCCGCGGTTCTTGTTCTCCTGGCCGAATCATCGCATCGCGGTGATGGGCGGCGCGCAGCTCGCGGGTGTGCTCGACATCATCAAGCGCCAGAGCGCCGCGCGGCGGGGCAAGAAGGTCGACGAGGCCGAGCTGGGCATGATGAAGATGATGCTACAGGGCAAGGTGGACTTCGAGAGCACCGCGTCCTACGCCACCGCCCGCCTGTGGGACGACGGCATCATCGATCCCGCAGATAGCCGTGATGTATTGGGAATCGCCCTGTCCGCGTGTCACAGCGCCCCTGTCCAGGGGACCATGTCCTGGGGAGTGTTCCGACATTGACTGCAACCAGCATCGGCACCATCCTCATCGCCAACCGTGGAGAGATCGCCGCGCGGGTCGCCCGCACCTGCCGCGCGCTGGGGATTCGCAGCGTCGCAGTCTTCACTGAGGCCGACGCGGACGCGCTGCACGTCCGGGTGGCCGACGCGGCGATACGCATCACCGACTACCTCGACGGCAGCGAGCACCTGCGGGCCGCCGCAGACACCGGCGCGGACGCGATCCACCCCGGCTTCGGCTTCCTCGCAGAAGACGCCCCCTTCGCCCGCTCGGTGACGAAGGCCGGTCGTGTCTTCATCGGCCCGTCCCCCGAGGCGATCAGCGCGATGGGCAGCAAGGCCGCCGCGCGCGTGAGGATGGCGTCCAGCGGGGTGCCCGTGCTGCCCGGCTACGACGGTGAATTTCAGTCTGACGAGGCCCTCGCGCGCGCCGCAGAGGCGGTGGGTTTTCCGTTGCTGGTCAAGCCCGCGTTCGGCGGCGGCGGCAAGGGGATGGCGGTGGTCGAGGACGCCGCGTCGCTCCCCGCGGCGCTCGCCAGCGCGCGGCGACTGGCGAAGGCTGCGTTCGGCGACGATCGTCTGGTGCTGGAGCGGTACCTGCAGCCCGCCAGACACGTGGAGGTGCAGATCATCGCGGATACGCACGGAACGTGTCTTCACCTCTGGGAGCGCGAGTGCAGCATCCAGCGTCGCCACCAGAAGGTGATCGAGGAGGCCCCGAGCCCCGCGTTTGCGCAGAGACCAGCCGACCGCGCCCGTATGCTGGACGATGCATGCGCCGCAGCCCGGTCTGTCGGCTATGTAAACGCGGGCACCGTGGAATTCATCGTAGACGCCGCGGGACGCCACTACTTCCTCGAGATGAACACACGGCTGCAGGTCGAGCACCCCGTCACCGAGGAGATCACCGGCCTCGATCTCGTGGAGCTTCAGATCCGCGTGGCCGAGGGGCGTCCGCTGGGCATCGAGACACCGCCCGTCTCAGGTTGGGCCATCGAAGCCCGTCTATACGCCGAGGATCCTGATAACGGCTACCTCCCGAGCACCGGCGTCGCGACGGGCCTGCGCCTCCCCGAGCTCCCCGGACTGCGAATCGACGCGGGCATCGAAGCGGGCAGCGCGGTGGGCATCGACTACGATCCGATGCTTGCCAAGGTGATCGCGCACGGTCCGGATCGCGAGACGGCGCGGCGGCGGCTGGTCGCGGGGCTGCGGGGGCTGCGCGTCGCGGGGCTGCGCACCAACCGCGACTGGCTGCTGCGGGTCGTCGGCTCTGCGCCCTTCCGACAGGCAGCCCTGCACACGGGGTTCCTGGCCGAGCACGCTTTCCCGCCCCCCGGGATCGCCCTTGAGGCCGGCATCGCAGCAGTGCTTTTCGATCTGCCCCGTCCCTCGGTGCTGCCCGGGGTGCGTCGGGGCTGGCGCGGCAACCCGTGGCCGGCGCCCGCGATTCTCCTGGAGATCGATGGCCAGAAGGACAGCGACGGCGCGGCGATCGCCCTCTTCGTACGCGAGACCGGTAGCGACCGCTACGAGATCGGACAGCGGCGCTGGCGTCCCGGCGAGGCCCCCGAGGGGGTGCCCGACGAGGACACCGACGGCCTGTTGCTCGCAGATCCTGCGGTGGTGCGCGTCGTCTCGCGCGCCGATCTGGAGGGCGGCGGCGCGCGCCTGTGCCTGGAGATCGACGGACGGGTCGGCTGGTTCGCCATCACCCCTGTGGCACGGGGCGCTCCCGCGGGGCGGGGCACCCCGAACGATCTCTGGGTCGATCACGACGGCCGATCCAGCCACGTGCGACTGCTTCCGGACTTCACGCCGCCGGGTACGCAGGGCGAGAGCGGCGGCTGCGTCGCGCCGATGCCCGGACGGGTGGTGCGACTGGAGGTCTCCGTCGGTGACGCCGTCACCGCGGGGCAGGCGCTGGTCGTGCTTGAAGCGATGAAGATGGAGCACGTCACGCACGCCCCCGCGGACGGGGTGGTCGCGGCGATCCCGGTGCGCCCTGGCGAGCAGGTAGAGCGCGGGACGGTGTTGGTGGTGCTGGACAGCGCCGGATAGGACGCCGGGCGGGGCAGGCGCACCCGCAGAGGAGAACATGCCGCGGCTCATCGTCAAGTTCACACATCAGAAGAACCAGGTGTTCGAGCTCCAGCCCGGGGAGTACCTGGTGGGCCGGGGTGAGCACGCCGACCTCGTCCTCCCGAACGTCTCCGTCAGCCGAGAGCATGCGCGGGTGGTGGTCGAAGGCCCCGAGGCGGTCCGCGTGGTCGACATGGGCAGCTCAAACGGCGTGCTGATCAACGGTCAGCCGGCCGCTGAGTCGCCGACGCTGGCGTCCGGCGACGAGCTCCAGATCGGCCGCTACGGGTTGGTGTTCCTCAGCGACGCCCCCAAGGACCGCTTCTACCGTGGGCGCTGCGTCTCGTACCTTCCGCGCTACCAGGCCAGCACGGCCATGGTGCCCGACATCAACTCCACGTTCGCGCTCAGCTCCGACGCCCTGCGCATGATCCACAAGGGCAACCGCATCTGTGAGCACGCCAAGCTGGTGTCCGAGGCCGACAGCAACAAGTTCTGGTACCCCGAAGACCGCGGGCTCACGTTCGGCGGTAAGGGGCTGATCACCGTCCGCGGCTGGTTCACGTGGGGGCTGGTCGCCGAGCTGCTGTGGGACGGGAAGTCGCACGTGCTGCATCGACGCAGCGCCTTCGCCACAGTCAAGGTCGGCGAGGAAAAAATCTGGTCCCGCCCGCTACGCAACGGCGATCGGGTCCGGATCGGCGCCACATATTTTCGGTACGACGCTCCGCGCTGACGCCGACTCAAGGTCTGCAAAATAAGCAGCCGTCAGCTCGGTCAGCTCCGCCACGCTCCGGGCCCGGAGGATCTCCCGCCGCCGCTCGTCGGGCAGTCCGTACACGAAGTGCTTGACGATCTGCTTGAACTTGCCGGCCACGCCCTTTTCGTTCTGGATCTCGGCCTGGATTGCGTCCAGATAGCTTGCCAGCACCCACCACCGCTGGGCCGGCGTCACGACCGGAGGGTCCTCCCCCCGCTGGTGGGCAGCGATCTGCTGAAACAGCCACGGGTTGCGCACCGCCCCCCGCCCGATCAGCAATCCAGCGGCGCCCGTATCGCGGAACATGGTCATCGCCGACTCGACACAGACGACGTCGCCGTTTGCGAGCACAGGGATCGACACCCGGTCCCGGGCCTCCGCGATCTTGTCCACCGCGCGCTGGCCGCCGTACCGATCGGCGCGCGTCCGCCAGTGGATGGCGACCGCGTCGGCGCCTTCCGCCTCGCACAACCCCGCGATCTCCGGGGCGTTGCGCTGCGTCGCGTCGAACCCGCTGCGCATCTTCACCGTCACGGGGATCCGCACCGCTGCGCGGACCGCCGCAACGATCGCCGCCGCCAGCTTCGGCTCCTTCATCAAGGCCGAGCCGCCCGAGTGGGCGCAGACCTTCTTGCTGGGACAGCCCATGTTGATGTCGCAGATCGACGCGCCCAGGTCTTCGACCCGGCGGGCCGCCTCGGCCATCACCGCCGGGCGTCGGCCGAAGATCTGGATGGCGACCGGCCGCTCGTCGGGATCGATGGCCGCCATGCGCAGCATCTTGCGCGAGCCGTGGCGCAGCCCCTCCGACGCCACGAACTCCGTCACCGTCAGCCCCACGCCGCCGACGCCGCGCACCAGCCGGCGGAACGGCAGATCGGTGATGCCCTCCATGGGGGCCAGCACCAGGTTGGGCTCGACGCGGACGGCCTGTGGTCCACTTCCGATGATCAGCATCTCCGCCTCCTCGCGGGCGACACCCCGTCCGGTTAGCCCGGGGGATGCGCTCCCCGGATCCAATCCCCGGTGACCTCGGCGTCAAGGCCCTCAGCGTCGATCGACAGGGCCAGCCCGATGGATTCACCCCGACCGACTTCTACTCTCCCCAGGTCATCCCCGGGGGCTATAGCCGGCTCTGCATCAGCCTGGGCGCCGTCAGCCTTCCGGTCGTCCACCGGCGGCTCACCGCCGCGCTGGGCGCGCCGCTCCATGTCCTGTATCGGCAGCTCACCGACCGCAGCGTGGGTCAGCTCTCCAAGCCGCGAGACCGCGTCGCGGTGGACGTCGATCCGGAGCGGGTCGACGCCGCCCTCCAGAAGTACGCTGCGCTCATCTACCGGGACGGGCGGCACCAGCTCTGGCTGCGCGGCTCCGCGGGTGAACAGCTCGTCCTGGACGAACTTGGGATGGTCTTTCTGTACCCGGATGATCCCCTGTTTCGGGAGCTCCTGGCTGAGATGGAGATTCCGCTGTTGAGTGGTGAGACGATGGCTGATCGAGACTATGTTCGGGTGAATTTCCTGGCTGGGTGTGACTCTGAAGAGACGGGGATGATTGAGGAACTCGGGATGGTTCCGTGGAAGGGGTGAGGCTGCCTGTGGATCGTGGGACCGTGGAGACGTGGGTCTGTTTAGACGTGGACTCGTGAGGTTGTGGTTTCGTAGAGTCGTGAAAGCGAGGAACCGATGAGGCGTTCGGTCTCGCGGTTCCTCGTTCATACGGACCCACGGAAGCGCGGTTTCGCGGACCCACGGATCCGCGATTCTACGAGACCGCGGTTGCGCGGTTGCGCGGTTGCGCGGTTGCACGGTTGCACGGTTGCACGGTTGCACGGTTGCACGGTTGCACGGTTGCACGGTTGC
>CAYXGP010000146.1:0-21726 GCA_964464515.1 uncultured Enterobacterales bacterium | reverse complement strand
GTTTGGTGGGGCGAATCTCCAGTCTCCAAAATCGAGGGACGAGTCTCCAGCGAAGAGTCTCCAGTCTTGAGCGCCGAGCGCCGAGCAGCGAGCGTCGAGTCCCGAGCCCGCCGTATCCGATCCCGCAGCCCCCGCGCAGCCGCTCCGGGGTCATCCGCCCGCGCGATGCTCCGCGAGGCGCTCACCAGCAGCCCCAGTCCGTCCGCTCGAAGCCCGGCCGCCACCGCTTCATCCGCGCTGCCCCCCTGCGCCCCGACCCCCGGCGCGAGGATCCACGCCCCGGGCGCCCGCCGCCGCGCCGCCGCCAGGGCCCCGGGCGCCGTGGCGCCGACCACCAGCCCGACCTGGCCTGCTGCGTCGTGCAGCGCGATCCAGCCCGCGATGTGCTCGAACAACATTCCACCGGAAGACAACTCAAGCTCCTGCGGATCGCCAGCACCCGGGTTGGATGTCCTGCACAGAAGGAACACCCCCCGATCCTCATGGCGCAGGAACGGCTCCAGCGACTCCCAGCCCAAAGTCGGGTGCGCGGTGATCGCGTCGGCGCCCAGCACCTCGAACGCGGATCGCGCGTAGGCCGCCGCCGTCGAGGCGATGTCTCCCCGCTTGGCGTCCAACAGAACCGGAGCGATCCCGCGCAGATCGGCGATCACCCGCCCCAGCGCCGCCCAGCCGTCTGGTCCCAGCGCCTCGAAGAACGCAGCGTTTGGTTTGTAGACCAGCGCCGCGTCGCGCGTCGCTTCGATGATTCGACGACAGAACGCCTCGGCCGCAGCGGCGGTCGGCGCAGAGAGGTCCTGGGGATGGGGGTCCAGCCCCACACACAGGAGCGAGTCCAGCGTCCGGGCGCGAGCGTCCAGGCGCGCTGTGAACCCCCGGCCCACAGCTCTCACGCCTTCCCCAGCACCATCGCCAGCAGCGCCATCCGAACGAACAGCCCGTACTCCATCTGCCGGAAGTACGCGGCGCGTGGGTCGTCGTCCACCGCCTCGGTGATCTCGCCCACCCGCGGGAACGGGTGCATCAGCACCATGCTCGGCTTCGCCCGTGCCATGAGGTCGGTGTCGATGATGTAGCTGCCCTGCACCGCGTCGAACTGCGAGGGATCGTCGAACCGCTCGCGCTGCACCCGCGTGACATAGAGCACGTCGCTCTCGCGGATGACGTCGCTGACGTCCTCGTGCTCCGACCACTGCACCCCGCGAGACTCCAGCTCCGCCCGCAGCGACGTTGGCAGCCGCAGCGAGACCGGCGAGACGAGCCGCAGCCGGATGTCGAACATCGACAGCAGCCGCGCCAGCGAGTGCACCGTGCGCCCGTTCTTGAGATCGCCCAGGAACGTCACGGTGAGACCGTCGATGCGCCCGCGCTCCTCGACGATCGTGAATAGATCGAGCAGCGCCTGCGTGGGGTGCTCGCCGATGCCGTCGCCGGCGTTGATGATCGGCTTGCTGGCGTAGCGCGCCGCCACCGCTGAGGCGCCCACCTGCGGGTGTCGCAGCACGATGACGTCGGCGTAGGCCTGGAGCGTGCGCACGGTGTCAGGGAGCGACTCGCCTTTCGCCACCGAGGAGTACTGCACCCCGTAGATGGGGATTACGCTGCCGCCGAGGCGCTCCATCGCCGCCACGAACGAGGCCGCCGTGCGCGTGGAGGGCTCGTAGAACAGGTTGGCGAGGATCTTCCCCTTGAGGAGATCGAAGGAGCCTACCCGCGCGACCATCTCGCGCATCTCGTGGGCGACGCCGAACACATACCGGAGCGTCGGGCGATCGAACTGATCTACCGACAGGATGTCGCGTCCGTAGAACGGCGCATCGCGGCGGTCGCCGAACGGGAGGTGGGGGCTGCCGGGGTGGGAGAGCCCGGCGATCGCGGATTGGGCGGGAGGGAGGGTCATGGGGAGGCCCCTGGGGAAGGGAGGGTGGGGAGGGTGGGGAGAATGACCTGGCCCGTGCCGGGAGCGGCGAGCACGCGGCCGCCCTCGACCGCCACCGCGCCGCGGAAGATCACCCGCTCGATCCGGCCCCGCAGTCGGTGGCCGGCGAAGGGAGTCCAGCCCGCGCGGGAGAAACGCGGGCGCTCGGGGACCACCCACTCGGCGTCCAGATCGACCTCCACCCAGCTCCTGGGGGGCTCGGCGATCCCGAACAGCCGCCGGGGGGTCGTCGCCATCATCTCGACCAGGCGCGCCAGATCGAGCCGGCCGTCGTGGACCGAGGTGAGCATCAGGCCGAGGGACTGCTCGAGGGTGGGGAAACCCGGCGGGGGGGTGGGGCCGTCTTTCTCGGACAGCAGGTGGGGGGCGTGGTCGGTGGCGATGCAGTCGATCGCGTCGAGGTGGGCCCACAGCTCTGCGGGATCTTCAGGCGGGCGCAGGCGTGGGCGCACCTCGCACCGGCCAGGCCCCAGCCGCTCGAAGTCGTCCGTGGACAGCAGCAGGTGGTGAGGCGCCACCTCGCAGGTGACGCGCTGACCACGCTCCCGCGCGTCTATGATCTGCCGCAGGTCCGCCCAGCTCGGCAGGTGGCAGACGTGTATGTGCCGCTCCGTCCGCCGCGCCAGCTCCAGCACGGCGGCGAGGGTGTCGGCCTCGGCATGCACCGCGATGGGACGGTCCTCAGGCCACTGCTCAAAGTGCGCCAGCCAGCCGGAGCGCTCCGACAGCAGCAGCGGGCCGTGGGTGTGGCACAGGTAGAGCTTCAGCCCCACCGCCCTGGGAGCTGCGGCGGCAGCGGCGGCGGCGTTGTCTGCCGTCGCACCCAGGTAGTGACCGTGATCACACCGCGCCCGCGCGTTGCCCAGCGCATGAGCGCGCTCCAGCGCAGCGCCGTCGATCACGGGCGGCCTGGTGTTGGGCATCGCCAACACCTGCGAGATACCGCCGGCCAGCGCAGCCGCGGTGCAGGTGTCCCAGTCCTCTTTGTGGGTGCCGCCTGGCACCCGCGCGTGGACATGGACATCGATGAGGCTTGGGAGGCGCACTCGGGTGTCCGGGGAGGCGCCTCATCTACCCTCATCGGGGTCACTCGACCACCGGCGCCCCCGTCTTCAAGCCCTCCGCGAAGCCGTCAAGTGTGGATGTCGGCAATCACCCCCGAGCTCGCCAATAGCCAGGCGTGCGGCTCGTGTGGGCCACAGCCACAAACTCGATGACCTCTCCGCGAATCTCGTAGAACAGCAGATACGGAAATCGACGCAGGACGATCCGGCGGTACCGGTTGTCCTGATCCCATGCGAGCCAGCGGAGGGGGTTCGCCATGACACGTTCCATGGCTGCCTCGATGACACCGAGGAATTCCACACCGAGCCCTTCCCGCTGGACCTCGTACCAGCGAATCGCCGCCTGCAGTTCGTCCTCGGCTTCCGGGAGAACCACCCGTCGGCGCGTCACCGCCGAGCCAGATCCGCGAGGAGCCGCTCTCGCACTTCCGACCACTCCGAACCGCGGGCCCCCCCCCTGGCCTCCCGCTCATCCGCTCTCGCTGTTCGGCGCTGGATCTCGGCCGTCCAGGCATCCGACCATGCAGAATCGGCAGGCCCCTCGACGCTGTCGATGAGCTCAGAGGCAAGACGGAGTCGATCGGCCGGGTCCAGCTCCAGGGCTTCGGCTGTCACGACGTGGAGAGGCTGTGCCATGAGGGAATTGTAGTCGCAGGGCAGTCACTCGACCACCGGCGTCCCCGTCTTCAAGCCCTCCGCGAAGCCGACGATCTGCGTCCGCGCCGCTTCGAGCTGAAACATCACCTCGTGGCCGTCCTCGATACCGTCTTCGGCATGCTGGACCACCACCCGCGTCGCGCCGTCGCGGTTTCCGGAGATCGGTAGATCGACGCAGTCAGAGCCCACCAGCGGCGCTCGCTCACAGAACGGCGCGAATTCGGTCAGGTCGGTGTGGTTCTCATCCAGCGCCTCTCCGCCCAGATCGAGCGCCATCGACAGCGACGTGGCGTTGGCGATGGGCGGCAGGATGTAGGTGTCGACGATCCCCTGGATCATCAGCACGCTCCGCGAAGACGCCCGGATGTCTTCGGCGAACACCGGGGGATCGGCCCCTTCCCCGCCCCACTGCAGCAGCGTGAGGAACGGATCGAAGACGTCCAGCTCGCCGCTGTCGTAGCCCAGCATCTGCTCGGCGATGGGTCGAACCTCCAGCGGGCTCTGCTTGTAGACGATGTTCTCGATCCAGCTCCCGCCCGCTCCGCTGAGCACCACGCCGTCGAAGCCGTCGATCACTCCCAGCGTCGCCGGCGCGATGGTCGCCCCCATCGAGTGACCGACCAGCAGCAGGGGCTCGGTGGTGAGCGTCACCGCCCCGCCGTGCTCTGCGGCCCCCGGACAGTCGGGGACGTCCAGCGTCAGTCCAGAGAGGAACGCCGGCAGCAGGGTCAGCTCGGCCGCGGACTGCCGCAGGTTGTCGCGCAGCGCCTCGGGGTTGGCGATGTTGAAGATCAAGAACTGCTCATCGCCGCCGGTGGGGTTGCGGATGCCGCCCAGCGGGCCGTCGATGGAGAAGCCCGCGTACCCGGCCTGCGCGAAGGTCCGCGCCAGCGCGCTGTCGGGATCGGCGTTCGTCCCCGTCTCGTCGTGAACGCCCCGATCGACCAGCGGGCGGTCACCGCCGCCGCCGGTGCGGATCATCACCGCCACCGGCCAGCCGCCGTCGGGCATCTGCTGGCGCGGGATCGAGAAGATCACGCGCGCCTCCTCGGTGTGGTCGAGCACCGGCGCGCCGTCCTCGAAGATGATGCCGCCGCCGGATGCCAGGTAGGGGGCCTCGCCCTGCTGGTAGACCGGCACCGTCACCGTGCTCTCGTAGACGCAGGTGTCGGTCAGCGTCTCCGTGAGCGCCGGCGCCGCGGCCAGCTCCAGGGGGTACCCGGCGATGTCTGCGGCCAACGCGCGCATCGGCGCCGCGGGATCATCGGTGGTGAAGACGGTCAGCGCCGCCACGTCGGCGACCCCCGCCGCGTCCAGGGCCGCCAGCGCGTCGATCCACGGACCGGGATCGTCCAGTCCATCCGGGATCTCCCCCGCCCGCAGCGCGGTGACCGCCGCGGCCTCTCCCAGATGGGCGCCGTCGGCGAGGATGAGCCCCGTCGTGAGGGCCGCCGCGTAGACGCTGTCCGGCCGCAGCGGGACCCCCTGCACAGGCAGCAGCGTCAGCATGTTCTCCGCGCCGAACGGCCCCCCGTCTTCGGCGAAGTCCAGCTCCACGGGGATGCGCTGGGCGGCTGAGCCGGGCGTCACGTCGATCAGCACCACCGACGCGCCCGCCTCCACGGTCGCGGCGACCTCCGGCAGACTCGCCGGATCCAGCGGAGCCTCCAGCGAGAAGAAGATCGCCCCCGTCGTGCTGAAGCCGGTGACCCCCTCGAGCAGCGAGAGGGTCTGCGTGACGATGGACGCGTCGCCCGGATCGGGGAACGCACTGAGGTCCACCACGCCGCCCGTCAGTCGGTGATCACCAGGGAACGGCGCGGCGTACAGGTCGTCATCGGCGATGAAGTCCATCCGGGCCGACGGACCGGTGATCTCCGTGACCGTGGTGGCTGTGGTGGTTGTCGCGGTGTCGGTGCCCGCAGCGCAGGCGAGTAGAAGCGTGAGCATGGCGCCCCCTCGCCCCGAATGCTACCCCGAAGCGGTGGGTGTTCCGGGCGAATTACGCGCTGCGCTGATGCCATGAGCGCAGCGATCCCGAGGCTCCTCGTCGCCCTGGTGACCACTGGCGTCATCCTCCTCCTGTGCGGCCCGGTGCTCGGCGACCCCACGACGCTCGCGCTGGGTCGCGGCTGCTCCGAGGCGCCGCAGCACCTGTGGAGCCTGTGGCTCGTCACCGAGCACCTGCTGACCGACGGCCCCCTGGTCCGGCGCGCCGCCATCGCATTCCCCGACGGCTTCGTCCAGCACCTGATCGACCCGACCAACCTGCTGCTGTTCTCTCCGGTGTACTGGCTCGCTGGCGGCGGACCCGGCGCCGCGACGCTGGCCTGGAACCTCCTGCACGCAGGCAGCGTGCTGATCGGCGCGATCGGCTGCGCGCTCCTCGCGCGTCACGTCGCCCCGGGGGCCGCGGGGGCTGCGGTGCTCGTCGCGGGCTTCGTCGGGAGCAGCGCGCTGCTCGATCAGCCGGAGACCGGGCGCAGCGAGTACCTGCCGGTCCTCTGGCTCCCGCTCCATCTGGCCCTGCTCCGGGAGGCCCTCCACCGTGGCAGCGCGCCGCTCTCTCTCGGCGCCGGCGCTGCGCTGGCCCTCGTGGCGCTGGGCGGTCCCTACATCGCGGTGTTCAGCCTGCCCGTCGTCGTGACGGCGGCGCTCGCATGGGCGCACCCGGTCTCCTGGGATGCCCGGCTTCGCGGGCTCTCTCCTGCTGCCGCGGTGGCGGGCGCGGGGGCAGCGTTCGCCATCTGGTCCACGCTCCGGTGGCCACCCAGCAAGCTGCTCTCCCAGATCGAAGACAACACATCCGCCCCCCTCAGCCAATCGCTGGCGCCGCTGCTGCGGCTGGGGGACGGCTTCCCCGGCGCAGAGACCACGCTCTACCCCGGGGTCGTGGTGCTGCTCCTCGGCTTCCTGGGCGCCGCGCTGGCTCCCCGGCGCGCGATCGGATGGTTGGCGCTGGGGCTCTCGCTGGTGGCCGTCGGGGTGGGACCGACCCCGACGCTGAGCGGCATCCCGAAGGTCGGCCCGGCCGCTGCGTTGCTCGAGGCGCTCCCCTTGCTCCGGGGCATCTTCGCGTGGCCGCGGATGGGCTTCGTCGCCGCGCTGCCGCTCGGCCTGGCTGCGGCCGTCGGCGCCCAGGCGGCAGCGGCGCGCCTGTCACGTCCCGCCCTGCAGGGAGCGCTGGGGCTGGGGCTCGCCGCGCTGGTGCTGGCCGACCACGCGACGTTTCCCCGCTCGGTCCGCGCGCCTGCTCGCACCCTGGATGCCCATCTCCCCGCCCCTGTGGCCGCGCTCATCGACCTCCTGCCGCCGGGCGCGCTGCTGCACATCCCCCTCGACGGGCCGACGACGGTGACCTCCTGCCCGCCCGTCGGCCGCTACCTGAATTGGTCCCTCCAGCACGGGCGGCCCATCACCACCGCAGCCGGCTCGCCGAACGACGCGATGTGGATACAGAGCTGGCTGCTTCAGTGGGTGACCGCCTCGCGGGCAGAGCCGCTGCCGCGCTCATCGAGAGACTGCGCCCGCGCAGACTCCACCCTCCTGCTGGAGCACGGAGTTGTCGCCATCCTCCTTCACGGAGACGATCCCCGCGCGGTGAACGCGCGGCCCGCGCTGACGCGGCTGCCCGGGCCGCCCCCCCCACACGAAGGCGACCCCCCCCCCCGAGGCGGCCCCCCCCCCCCGCGCGGCCCCCCCCCCCCCCCGCGGGCCGGGGGCGGGGCGGCCGCCCGAGCAGACAGGAGGGAGAGCACAGCGTCTGGGTGCTCGCCGATCGCGCCGGACCGCCCGTCGAAGGGTGCCAACGACCGGGCGGGTTGCTCCCGAGCGAGCCCCGCGCGGCCCGCCCCGCCGGCGCGAGATAGGCCCAGCGACGAGGTAGGGCCGCGGTGTGGAAGACGCGATGTTCATGGCACTGACGACGCGGGCGGGCTGAGTGCCCCCCAGCTGGAACGCGCTGAAGCGACTGCTGGCCGATGAGCGGCTGCCAGCGGCGCTGGTCGATCTCGACGCGGTCGATCGCAACGTCGATCTGCTCCGGGGCATCGCCGAGCGCCAGGGCAAGACCCTGCGGATCGCCTCCAAGTCGATCCGCCACGTGGGGCTCATCCGGCGGGTCCTGGAGCGCGGCGGCCCGGCGTTCCAGGGGCTGATGTGTTTCACGGCCGAAGAGGCCACCGCCCTGGCCGACGCGGGGCTGGACGATCTGCTCGTGGCCTACCCCACGGTGCAGCGCGGTCCGCTGACCGCCCTCGGGGAGCGCGTCGCCCGGGGCGCGACCATCCACGTGGTCGTCGATCACCCGACGCACCTCTCGGCGCTGGACGCAGCGGGGAAGGCCGCCGGCGCCACCCTCTCCGCGATCATCGAGCTGGACGTCTCGGCCCGTTTCATGGGAGCGGTTCACCTGGGCGCTCGCCGCAGCCCCCTGCGCACCGGCGCAGACTGCGTCGCTCTGGCGCGCGCCGCCGAGGGCCTGCCGCGGGTGCGGATCGGCGGCCTGATGGCCTACGAGGGCCACATCGCCAGCCTGGTGGACACCCCGCTGCACCGCAACTTCAAGCGGCTGGTCGGCCCTCGGGTCGCTCGGGGGAGAGCCGCGGCAGTCACAGCGCTGCGCGCGGCTGGTTTTGAGCTCCCGTTGGTCAACGGCGGCGGCACGGGGAGCGCCCATCGCACCGCCGCCGAGGGGTGCGTCACCGAGATCACCGCCGGCTCGGCCTTCCTGTGTCCCCACCTCTTCGACGGGTTCGATGACCTGCCGCTGGAGCCCGCGGCGTGGTTCGCGCTCAGGGTCTGTCGGTGCTCCGATCCGAAGATGGTGACCTGCGCAGGCGGGGGGTACGTCGCGTCGGGGGAGGCGGGGAGGAGCCGGCTGCCCATCCCGGTGCTCCCGGAGGGGCTGTCGCTGATCGGCCTGGAGGGCGCGGGAGAGGTGCAGACGCCGCTGCGCTGCCGAGGACCGGTGCCCGAGATCGGCGATCCGGTGCTGTTTCGCCACGCCAAGGCTGGAGAGCTGGCCGAGCGGTTCGCGACCTATCTGCTGCTGCGCGAGGGGGAGCTCGTCGCCCGCGAGCCGACCTACCGCGGCCAGGGGTGGTGCTTCTTGTAGCGCTCAGCGCGCGCGGCGCCGATCGGCGTAGCCCTGGTACCACCAGGTGGCGACGCCGACCCCGATGGACGCGATGACGGCTCCCCCGAACCAGATCGCTGGTGGGCCCGACCACATCGTCCCCACGCACGTGCTGACCAGGAGGGTGAGAGCCGTCCAGGCCAGCCACGGCGCATACGTGATGGCAGCCGCGGCGGCCAGCGTCGCGAACATCAGCATGTCGACCACCAGGATCGACATCACCGCCCGCTCCATGATCACGCCGATCAGCCGATTGAGCAGGATCCCCATGCCGCCCAGGATCACCAGACCGGCGATCTGACGGTTGATCGCGTTCTTCACCAGCCACCGCCGGGCCAGCCCCACCAGCACGAGGATGGTAATCACGGTGAGGACGCCGAAGCGGAGCAGGTCGTTCCGAGAGAGCTGGACCTCGTTTCGCTCGGTGTAGAGGATGATGAAGGACGAAAAGAGCAGCCCCAGGAAGCCCGCCACGCCGAGCGTCACCTGGCGCTGGCGGCTGGAGACGCTCAGATCTCGAGCCTGAGCCAGGGCGTGGATCCGGTCCGCCTCGCGACGGGCCGTCTCCAGGCGCTCCGCGATCTTCTCGGTGTCTGACTCGCCGAGGGTCGTCAGCCGCGTCAGCGCCGCCGCGCACCCCTCGAAGTCTCCGTTCTCGAGAGCGACGCGCGCCGTCAGTCGCACGGCGCGTCTCTCGCCGACCTGAGCAGCCTCGCACCCGGGACACCCCTTGAGGGCCTGCCCGAACCCGAACCTCGCCTCCGCCAGGAGCTCACCTCCGCGGCGACGATGCTCGGCAGACTCCAGCAGCGCCGCCGCCTCCTCCAGGCGCTCAGTGGCGGCGTCGGCCAGCGCGATCGCGCCCAGGTGGTGCAGGTAGAGCTGGAGCGCGCGCCGAAGCTCCTGCGCGCTGGGGTAGCGCTCAGAGGACTCCACAGCCATGGCGCGGCGACAGATGTCGGCCAGCGCCGATGGGGTCTGTGGGCTGAAGGAGAGCGGCTCGCTCCGACCGATGTGCTCGAGCACCTCCTCCATCGAGCCGCCCTGGTGCGGCGGATGACGCTCCAGAACGTCGTACAGGCAGGCACCGAGCAGATAGACGTCGAGCGTGGCGGCCGCGGGGGTCTCCGGCCGCAGCATCTCCGGCGCCATGTACGAGGGGGGGCCGCAGACCGCCGCCGGCCTGGGAGGCTCGCCCAGCCGGGTCGCGATGCCCCAGTCGAGCACATAGACCTCGCCGTGCGCGCCGACCATCACGTTGTCGGGCTTCAGATCGCGGTGCACCACGCCGCGCGTGTGCGCGAAGTGCGTCGACTGGCAGACCTCGATCAGGATCTCGATGTGCTGGCGAAGACGGAAGCCGTCCAGATCGAGCGGCGCCCAGCCCGGGTGCTTCGGGTCGGCGATCAGCAGGCTCCAGGGGACGCCCTCCACGCGCTTCATCACCAGGACGGGGTGCCCCTGGCGGTCCTGGAGCAGCGCGTACACCGGGATCACGCCGGGGTGCTCCAGCGATCCCATGATCTCCCCTTCTCGGCGGAGCGCTGCGAAGCCGGAGCGACGATCGGGCCGCACCCGCTTGATCGCCACGTCGCGGGACAGGCAGTGCTGCCGGGCGAGGTGCACGACCCCCATCCCGCCCTCGCCGATCAGCGCGGAGATCTGGAGAGCGTCCTCGGCCAGCGCGGGGTGGGGTGGCGGGGCCGCTCCCGCTCCGGAGAACCCCTCATCCCCGGTCAGATCGGGGGCATCGGACAGCTCGACGCCGATCGTCGAATAGAAGGTCTCCGGCGGCGGACGGATCGTCTCTGTGACCGGGTGCTCGGCATGCAGCGTCGTCAGCTCCTGGAGGCGCCCCCAGTCGATGGTCGAATCGGCGGGAGGATCACCGGCGGGGGGGCTCATCGCGGCTCAACTCGCGGGCAGGAAGCGCTCTTCGAGCAGTCCTGCCACGCGCTCAGCGGTGCCCGGTCGCCCCTCGCCCCGCGCGGCCTCGCCCATCGCGTCCAGTCGCTCGACGTCGTCCAGGAGCCCCGCGATCTGGCTCACGGCCTCGGGGATCTCCAGCCCCCCCTCGGTGATCACCACCGCCGCCCCGGCCTGCTCCAGCCCGCGGGCGTTGCCCTCCTGGTGGTTGTCGGTGACGTTCGGCGAGGGCACCAGCACACCCGGCTTGCCCACCGCGGTCAGCTCGGCGAGCGTGGACGAGCCCGCCCGACACAGCACCAGATCCGCCGCCGCGTAGGCGTCGGCCATCCGCGTCTCGTAGCCGACGAGCGCGACCCCCTCAGGCAGCGGCTCCAGCGCCGCCGTCGTGGGTTCGAGGTACCGCGGCCCGGTGACCAGGATGATCTGGAACGCCCGCTCCGACAGCCGCGCCAGCGCGACGCCCAGATCGTTGATCGTCTGCGCGCCCAGCGATCCCCCCACCACCAGCAGCGTCGGTCGACCGGCCCGCAGACCGTATCGCTCCAGCGCCGCCCGCCGCTCACCGGCGGCCACCGCGGGGTTCACCGGGCAGCCCACCAGCTCGGTCGGGGTCTTCGGGGGCAGGCGTCCCCGCGTGGCGCCGTACGTCAGCAGAACGAGATCGGCGACCCGCGCGCAGAGGCGGTTCGCCATCCCCGGCGTGACGTTGGCCTCGTGAACCGCGCAGGGGATCCCCAGCGACCACGCGGCCAGCACTGGCGGCGCGGATATGTATCCGCCCACCCCCAGCACGAACCCCGCGTCGTGCTCGCGGAGGAGCTGCCGGCACCGCATGACGCCGCTGAGCAGCGAAGACGCGAAGCGCACCTTCGCCAGCAGGCCGCTGCGGGGGTACTGCGCGGCCTCGACCGGCTGGAACGGGATCCCCCGCTCGGGCACCACTCGACCCTCCAGGCGTCCTGGATCGCCGAAGTACACCAGCTGGTGTCCGCGCGCGGCCAGCGCCTCGCCCATCGCCAGCGCCGGGTAGACATGACCGCCGGTCCCGCCACCGGCCAGCACCACCGTCGTCATCCCCCCTCCCGGGTGTTCAAGCGAGGGAGGGTATCACGCTGGAAGCCTCGGTCATCGTCCCGGTCCGGGCCAGGACGGTGACCGGAGCTACGCAAGCTCCTCCCTTCCCCCGCGGCGTCCGGTGCGTAGGGGTTCGAATGCGTCCCGTACCGGGATGGCTTCCGCTCCGTCCTCCAGATACCTTGGGATTTCTGCCCGGGCGGGCACCCTCGGGATGGAAGCTCCGACGACCCCATCCCCCCCACCCGCGGCCGCTGAGATCCGGAGTAGAGACGATGAAAGGCTACAGCCGAGGCTTCTTCCTCTGGGTGTTCATCGCCCTCCTCATCATGCTCGCGTTCACGGTCGTCGGCAGCGACGTCAGCAGTCGCGAGACCGAGATCACGTTCTCGACGCTCATCCAGGACGTTCAAGATCGCGACATCAAGAAGATCACCATCAAGGGGCAGGAGCTGAGCGGCACCCGGGTCGACGGCACCCGCTTCCGCACCACCGGCCCCACGGAGAGCGCCTGGCTGCTGGATCTGTTCGCCGAGAACGAGCTGATCCCCGACTACGAGCCCGAGCCCAGCGGCAGCCTGATGACGCTCGCGACTACCGCCCTGCCGGTGGTCCTCATCTTCATCCTCTTCCTGCTGTTCATGCGGCAGCTCCAGATCGGCGGCGGCAAGGCGATGAGCTTCGGCAAGTCCCGCGCGCGGCTGCTCACCGACAGCGGGCGCAAGGTCACCTTCGAAGACGTCGCCGGCGTCGATGAGGCGAAGGCCGAGCTGGAGGAGATCATCCACTTCCTCAAGGAGCCCCGCAAGTTCACGCGCCTGGGCGGCCGCATCCCCAAGGGCGTGCTGCTGATGGGCCCCCCGGGCACCGGCAAGACGCTGCTGGCCCGCGCGGTGGCCGGCGAGGCCGAGGTGCCGTTCTTCTCGATCTCCGGCAGCGACTTCGTCGAGATGTTCGTCGGCGTGGGCGCCAGCCGCGTGCGCGACCTGTTCGAGCAGGGCAAGAAGCAGGCCCCGTGCATCATCTTCGTCGATGAGATCGACGCGGTCGGCCGCCACCGGGGCGCTGGCATGGGCGGCGGACACGACGAGCGCGAGCAGACGCTCAACCAGCTCCTCGTCGAGATGGACGGCTTCGAGTCGAACGAGGGCGTCATCTTGATGGCCGCCACCAACCGCCCCGACGTGCTCGATCCCGCGCTCCTGCGGCCCGGCCGCTTCGACCGCCGGGTGGTCGTCTCCAACCCCGACGTCAAGGGACGGCTCGGCATCCTCGAGGTCCACACCCGCAAGACGCCGCTGTCAGACGACGTTCAGCTCGAGCGCATCGCCAAGGGCACGCCGGGCTTCTCGGGCGCCGATCTGGAGAACCTCGTCAACGAGGCCGCGCTGATCGCCGCCCGCGACGAAAAGGAGCAGCTCGAGCAGGCCGACTTCGAGACCGCCAAGGACAAGGTCTTCATGGGCGCCGAGCGTCGCAGCATGGTCATCCCCGACAAGCAGCGGCGACGCACCGCCTACCACGAGGCCGGGCACGCCATCGTCGCCCACCTGCTGCCCGACGCCGACACCGTCCACAAGGTCACCATCGTGCCGCGAGGGCGCGCGCTCGGCATCACGATGATGCTCCCCGACGAGGACCGCTTCGGCGCCACCGAGGCCGAGCTCCAGACCCGCCTCTCGATCTGCATGGGCGGCCGGGCTGCCGAGCAGATCGCCTTCAACGAGCTGTCCACCGGGGCCAGCAACGATCTCAAGCAGGCCACCCGCATCGCCCGCTCCATGATCACCGACTACGGCATGAGCGGCGCGCTCGGGCCGGTCAACCTGTCCGACGAAGGCGAGATCTTCCTCGGCCGCGACTACGGCCGGGTGCAGGGCTTCTCCGAGGCCACCTCCCAGACCATCGACCGCGAGGTCAAGCGGCTGCTGGAGAACGGCGCCGACCTGGCCAGCAGCATCCTGCGGCAGAACCTCCACATCCTGGACAGCCTGGCTGCCCTTCTGTTGGAGAAGGAGACGGTCGAAGGTGAGGAGTTCGAGCGGACGGTGGCCGGGCTGAATCCGATCTATCCGGTGCAGCACACGGCTTGATCCCGGCAACCCCGCCCGTGCCCGCTCCCCTCGTCGTCGGCATCGTCAACTGCACCCCGGACTCCTTCTACGACGGCGGCCGCCACGACACGGCGCAGCGCGCCGTTGCCCACGGTCGCCGCCTCATATCAGAGGGCGCTGACTGGCTGGACATCGGCGGTGAGTCCACCCGCCCCAACGCGCCGGCCGTGAGCGTGGACGAGGAGTGTGGCCGCGTGCTGGACGTGATCATGGCCCTGGCCGGCGCCGCGCCTGTCAGCATCGACACCACCAAGCCGACCGTGGCCCGTCGAGCAGCAGACGCCGGCGCGACCATCCTCAACGACGTGCGCGGACTCTCCGATCCGGGCATGGCCGAGGTGAGCGCGCTGTTCGAGGCGACCATCGTGATGCACAGCCGGGGCACGCCCCGCACGATGCGGAGCCTGACCGACTACGGCGATCTGATCACAGAGGTCTGCGGCGGCCTGCTGGAGTCGGCGGCCCGAGCCCGCAGCCCGCAGGTGTGGATCGACCCCGGCATCGGCTTCGCGAAGACCGCGGCGCAGAGCCTGGCGCTGCTGCGCCACACCCGGGCCCTGGTCTCCACCGGCTACCCGGTGCTGATCGGGGCCTCTCGCAAGAGCTTCATCGGCCACACGCTGGACCTGCCCGACGCAGGCGACCGCCTGCCCGGCTCGCTGGCGGCGGTCGCGGCGACGTACGCCCGGGGCGCGCGGGCCTTCCGGGTGCATGACGTCGCGGCGACGCGGCAGCTCCTCGATCTGCTCTGCGCGATCGACGACAGGGGTGAATAGACCTCACCACCCTCGGCTGTTCCCTCGAACAAAGAGCCCCACCGTGGGGCGCGAATCGTGGAAGCGCAAAGACGCGGATCGCGAAGTCGTGGGAACGCGGGATCGTGAGAACGCGGATCGGTGAAATCGTGACTGCCGCGGACACGTCCCACAACGCCACGACAAATTGGGGGAAGGTAGGTGACTCCGGTCCCTTGCCACGCGCGGTCCGCCGTGTTCTATGGGGCCCTTGGCTCACCTCTGGTGGGGGCTGTCCCCTGCGAGAATGGCGGAATTGGCAGACGCGCCGGACTTAGGATCCGGTGGGGAGACCCGTGGGGGTTCAAGTCCCCCTTCTCGCACGGACCCCCGGCCTCTCCCGCGCCCAACCACCTGCGGCACACCGGCCGCTCTTTGAGGCTCCGATGGCGTACGAACTGCAAGTCGAAGATGTCACCACCATCCGTCGGCGGCTCCACTTCACAGTGGCCCCCGACTACATCCGCCGCGAGCTGGACACCGCCTTCCGCGACCTGAAGCGGCGGGTCCGTCTGCCGGGCTTCCGCGCCGGAAAGGTCCCGCGCAATCTGCTCGAGGCCCGGTTCGGCCGCCAGATCAAGGGCGAGGTGGCCGGACGGCTCATCGAACGCTTCTACGGTCAGGCCGCGGCAGATCTGCCGGTGGCCGGCCAGCCCTCGCTCGAAGACAGCAGCGAGCTGGTCAAGGGCAGCGACTTCACCTTCACCGTCGAGGTGGACGTCCGCCCCGAGGTCGAGATCATCGGCTACAAAGGCGTCGAGGTCGCCTACCCGGTCCAGACGATCTCCGAGGAGCAGGTCGAGCGCTCGATCGAGACGCGCCTGGCGACCCGCAAGCGCATCGTGGAGATCGAGGACGGCGAGTACGCCATCGCCGACGGTGACTTCGTGATCACCCAGCTCACGCTCACCAGCGGTGAAGAGGGTGAGGACGACATCGCCGATCCCGGCACCCGCATCACGGTGGGTAGCGAGCGCTACTACCCGGGCGTCGACGCCCTGCTGGTCGGCCTGAGCACGGGTGACACCGCAGAGGGCGAGGTGACCATCGGCGAAGACTCCGCGCTGGAGAACCTGGCCGGCCGCACCTTCCAGGCCAGCGCAGAGGTGCTGTCCATCCAGTCCGAGCAGGTGCCGGAGCTGGACGACGAGGTGGCTGCCGATCTCGGCTTCCCCGACGGCGTCGAGCAGATGCGGCTGGAGATCCGCCAGCAGCTCGAAGAGGTCGCGAACGACGCCGGGCTCAACCAGGCGCGCGTGACGCTGCTGCAGAAGATCGTCGAGACCAACACCTTCGAGGTGCCCGAGGCGATGATCGAGGAGCAGCTCGAGGCGCTGATCGAAGAGCTGAAGGTCCGCCGCGCCTACGCCGGCGAGGACCCCCGCAAGATCTCCTTCACCGAGGGTGAGCTGGCCGATCTGCGCCAGCGGGCGACGTTCGCGGCCAAGGCCAGCGTAGCCATCGCGTCGGTGTCGAGCACCGAGGAGATCTCCGTCGCCGACGAAGACGTCACGGCGAAGATCGACGAGATCGCCTCCCAGCGGGGACAGACCTCCCAGGCCATCCGCGGCTACCTGGAGCGGGAGGGCGCTGTAGAGGTCCTGCGCGAGCGCATCCAGGAGGAGAAGACGATGGAGTGGCTGCTGGCTCAGGCGTCACTGGCCCCCTTCGATCCGGCAGCACAGCCCCCCTTGGATCCGGCAGCACAGGCGACAGACGACGCGGTTCAGGCCGAGCCGACCACAGATGAAGCCGAGCCCGCCACTGCAGACGAGCCCGAAGCAGTCGAGACAGAGGCAGCCGAGCCCGCCGCCGCGGACGCGACAGACGCTGCTGTGACTGAGGCTGCTGTGACTGAGGCTGCTGTGACTGAGGCAGCCGAGACAGAGGCTGCCGAGACAGAGGCTGCCGAGTAGAATCGGTCACGCCGTCCTCGGGACCTCCGGCATCCTTGCCCTTGACTTCCGGCGCTGCGCGACGAGCAAACCACGGTGATCGTTCACCCTTCCCCCAGCCCAGGCTGCGCATGACCCGCAACCCGCTTTCCTACATCGTCCCCACCGTCATCGAGCAGACCCACCAGGGTGTGCGCCAGTACGACATCTACTCGCGGCTGCTGCTCGACCGGATCATCTTCCTGGGGACCGCCATCGACGATCAGGTCTCCAACGCGGTGATCGCGCAGCTCCTGTTCCTGGAGAGCCAGGACCCGGAGAAGGACATCTTCCTGTACGTCAACAGCCCGGGCGGCTCGATCACCGCGGGCATGGCTATCTACGACACCATGCAGTACGTCCGACCCGAGGTCGCGACGATCTGCGTCGGGCAGGCCGCCTCGATGGGCGCGCTCCTGCTGGCCTCGGGCGCTGCCGGAAAGCGCAGGGCGCTGCCCCACGCGCGCGTGATGATCCACCAGCCGCTGATCATGGGCAGCTCGCGCCAGCAGGCCTCCGAGGTGGAGATCCTCGCCAAGGAGCTCCTGCGCCTCAAGGACATCACGAACCAGGTCATCGCCCGCCACTCCGGTCAGCCGCTGTCCAAGGTCGAGATCGACACCGACCGCGACTACTACATGGCGGCCGCCGAGGCCTGCGAGTACGGCCTGCTCGACGAGGTCATCGCGCACGAGCCCGCCGGCGACGGCGACTGATCGGCGATGCCCAATCTTCGGAGCAAGGAGCTGCGCTGCTCGTTCTGCGGTAAATCGCAGCGCGAGGTGCGCAAACTGATCGCGGGCCCGTCGGTGTACATCTGCGACGAGTGCGTAGAGCTGTGCAACGATATCATCACCGAGGAGTACGAGCGCGAGGACTACTACGCCTCCCGCGCGTTGGTCCCCAAGCCCAAGGAGATCAAGGCCCACCTCGATCACTACGTGATCGGTCAGGAGGAGGCAAAGAAGGTGCTGAGCGTGGCGGTGCACAACCACTACAAGCGCATCGACAGCCGCAGTACCCACGACGACGTCGAGCTGGCGAAGTCCAACATCCTGATCGTCGGCCCCACTGGCACGGGCAAGACCCTCCTGGCTCAGACGCTGGCCTCGCACCTCAACGTGCCGTTCACCATCGTCGACGCCACCAGCCTCACCGAGGCCGGGTACGTCGGCGAGGACGTCGAGAACATCATCCTCTCCTTGTTCCAGTCCGCCGACTACAACGTCGAGCGCACGATGAAGGGCATCATCTACGTCGACGAGATCGACAAGATCGCCCGCAAGGGCGAGAACCCCTCCATCACCCGCGATGTCTCCGGCGAGGGCGTGCAGCAGGCGCTGCTGAAGATCATCGAGGGCACGGTCGCCAACGTGCCGCCCAAGGGCGGCCGGAAGCACCCCCAGCAGGAATTCCTGCAGATCGACACCACCAACATCCTGTTCGTCTGTGGTGGCGCGTTCGTGGGGCTGGACAAGATCATCGAGGCCCGCATCAACAAGAGCGGCATGGGCTTCGGTCAGAAGGTCCGCGAGCAGAAGGAGCGCAGCAAGGGTGAGCTGCTGGGCATGGTCGAGCCAGAAGACCTGCTCAAGTTCGGCATGATCCCCGAGTTCATCGGCCGCCTGCCGGTCTGCGCCACCCTGAAGGATCTCGACGAAGATGCGCTGATGCGGATCCTGTTGGAGCCGCGCAACGCCCTGGTCAAGCAGTACCAGAAGCTGTTCGAGATGGAGGAGGTGCTCCTGAAGTTCACCGATGGTGCGCTGCGCTCCATCGCCGTCGAGGCCATCCGCCGCAAGACGGGCGCCCGTGGCCTGCGCGCGATCATGGAAGACATCATGCTCGACGTGATGTACGACCTGCCCAGCCGCGACAACATCCGTGAGTGCATCATCAGCGAGGAGGTCGTCCAGCGGAAGAAGGACCCCATCCTGGTGTATGAGAACGAGGCGGAGTGGGCCTGACCCACGGTCAGGCACGCTGAGGGGATCCCGTGTTCTTCAAGGACCGCAAGGCCGGCCGGTCATCCGACCACCTGCGCATCCCCCTGCTGCCGCTCCGCGATCTGGTGGTGTTCCCCCACATGGTGGTGCCGCTGATCGTCGGGCGGCACCGCTCCAAGGCGGCGCTGGAGCAGGCGCGTCGGGCAGATCAAGAGGTGCTGCTGGTCACCCAGCGCGACGGCCAGGTGACCGATCCCGGGCCAGACGACCTCTACGACGTCGGCTGCGTGGCGACCATCATCCAGATGATGAAGCTGCCCGACGACAACCTGCGGGTGCTGGTGGAGGGGCGGGTTCGCGCGCGCATCGATCGCCACCACCCGGAGGGCGAGTCGCACCGCGCGGAGGTCTCGGTCCTGCTGGCCTCAGAGGACCCCGCCGGCCCCGAGGATGAGGCGCTCGTCCGCTCGGTGCGTACCGCCTTCGAGCAGTACCTGAGCCTCAACAAGAACCTCCCCCCCGAGCTGCTGCTGACGGTGGGCGCCATCAGCGACGCCGGACGCCTCGCCGACACCCTCATCGCCCAGTTCAACTTCAAGCTGTCCGATCGTCAGGCCCTTCTGGAGCAGCCCGAGCCCCACGCGCGGCTGGAGGTGGTGCTCGAGTACATCCAGAACGAGACCGAGATCCTGCAGGTCGAGCGCAAGATCAAGACGCGCGTCAAGAAGCAGATGGAGAAGAGCCAGAAAGAGTACTACTTGAACGAGCAGATGCAGGCCATCCAGCGGGAGCTCGGCGAGAAGAACGAGTTCAAGGCCGAGTTCGTCGAGCTGGAGCAGCGCATCCGCAGCAAGAACCTCACGAGTGAGGCCCAGCACCGCCTGGCCCGCGAGCTGCGCAAGCTGCGCATGATGAGCCCGATGTCCGCCGAGGCCACGGTGGTGCGAAACTACGTGGACTGGGTGCTGTCGCTGCCGTGGCAGGACTACGCCGAGGAGACCACCGATCTGCGCGGCGCCGCGGAGGTGCTGGACACCGACCACCACGGCCTGCGCGACGTCAAGGACCGCATCCTGGAGCACCTGGCTGTCGCAGGCCTGGTGAAGAGCATGCAGGGCCCGGTGCTCTGCCTGGTGGGCCCCCCCGGCGTGGGAAAGACCTCACTGGCCCGCTCGGTGGCGCGCGCTACCGGACGCGACTTCGTGCGCCAGGCGCTCGGAGGGGTCCGCGACGAGGCCGAGATCCGCGGACATCGCCGCACCTATATCGGCGCGCTGCCCGGGAAGATCATCCAGAGCCTCAAGAAGGCCGGCACGTCCAACCCGGTGTTCCTGCTGGACGAGGTCGACAAGATGTCCACCGACTTCCGCGGTGACCCCTCGTCGGCGCTGCTGGAGGTGCTCGACCCCGAGCAGAACGCCACGTTCTCCGACCACTACCTCGACCTCGACTACGATCTGAGTCGGGTGCTGTTCATCTGCACCGCGAACTCGCTCCAGGGGATCCCCGCGCCGCTGCAGGACCGCTTGGAGATCATCCGGCTGCCCGGGTACACCGAGCGTGAGAAGCTCGCCATCGCGCGGCGCTACCTCATCCCCAAGCAGTTCGAGGCGAACGGACTCACGCCCGCCCACCTCCAGCTCACCTGGCAGGCCGTGGAACGGGTGGTGCGCGAGTACACGCGCGAGGCCGGCGTACGAAACCTCGATCGCGAGCTGGCGAAGATCTTCCGCAAGGTCGCCAAGCGCGTGGTCTGGACCGAGGGGCTCCCCTCACCCGCCGAAGACGCAGAGGACCCGAGCGAGCCGCTGCCCCTGCCAGCGAAGCAGTGCTACCACATCACGCAGGGCAACGTGCACAAGCTGCTGGGGATCCCCCGGTTCACCCGCTCGCGGGTCGGCAAGAGCGACGTGATCGGGCTCGTGAAGGGTCTGGCGGTCACCCCGTGGGGCGGCGAGGTGCTGGAGATCGAGGTCGCCATCCTGCCCGGGAAGGGCAAGCTCATCCTGACCGGCCGCCTCGGCGACTGGCTCAAGGAGAGTGCCACCGCAGGCTTCTCCTACGTTCGCTCGCGCGCCGATCGGCTGGGGCTGGAGCCCGACTTCCACGAGACCAGCGACCTCCACATCCACTACCCGGGCAATTCGCTGCGCACCGACGGCCCCTCCGCGGGCATCGCGATGTCGACGGCCCTCACGTCTGCGCTCACCGGCGTGCCCGTCTGTCGCGACCTCGCGATGACCGGCGAAGTCTCGCTGCGGGGGCGCGTCCTGCCCATCGGCGGCCTCAAGGAGAAGGTTCTGGCGGCCCACCAACACGGGCTCGCGCGGGTCCTGATCCCCGCCGAGAACGCCAAGGACATCCCCGACATCCCCGAGGCCATCCGTGAGCAGGTCACCCTGATCGAGGTGGAGCATATGGACGAGGTGCTGCGTCACGCCCTGCGCTGGCCGGAGGAGGGCGCGGCCCTGCTCGCAGATTCACAGGACAGTGGCGCTTGACAGTCCTGTGGCCGCGCCGATAATCGCGGCGGATACGGGCGGATAGCTCAGTTGGGAGAGCAGTAGCCTTACAAGCTACGGGTCGCAGGTTCGAGCCCTGTTCCGCCCACTCCTGGATCGATGTCGGTGGGAGCTCACCCCTGACAAACCCATGAGCGCTAGCAGGTCAAGGCCGCTTGCGTGTCGGTGAACGGCCACAGCTGGGCTCTGACGCTCGTTCCCGTCGTGGAGCCATCGTGGACCGCGGTCCGTGGAGTCGTGAGCGAAGCGACCCGTGAGACCGTGGCTCCTCCAGAGCGGCTCCGTTGACCGTGAAGCCGCGCTGCCGATGAACCGCGCAGCGGAGAAACCGCGCAGCGGAGAAACCGCGTGACCGCGGAAGCGCGGACCCGCGGACCCGCGAGACCTCGAACCCACGAGACCTCGATCCACGAAACCGCGATCGATGACCCTCGAGATTGCTCCACGAGGGGAACGAGTCAGGAGGTTTGGCCGACGACCAGGCCGTTCTACCCACAAACGGTCATCCTGGAGCGGACCCGGCGCTCGGGGGCCTGTCACGCTGAACCTGTCGCCGTGAACGAGGAGCGCGGCTCGCGAGTCGACGAAAGTGCTGCTGCTGTGGGCACGATTCCCG
>CAYXGP010000145.1:0-21829 GCA_964464515.1 uncultured Enterobacterales bacterium | reverse complement strand
GCCCTTCGGCTCCCCCATCCGCCCGCGAAGCGGGCACTACTGCCGCTCAGCGGAAGTCCCGAAGGGGTTCAGTTGAGTGCCAATAGTGCCCGCGAAAGCGGGCCGGGGGGCCCCCAAAGAAGGGGGAAGTGGACCGGGATGCTTGCATCCCCCTGTGCTTTGCACAGCCGGGGGACTGTGCAAAGCACAGCCGGGGAAGGCTATCAAGACTTCCGCCGAGGGCCACCAGTTCGCAGGGAGGACAGGGAGGACAGGGAGCGTCGACACACTTCGGGGCGCTGACGGCTCCTGGAAGTGAAGCACTACCCCCATGACGGAACCGAACATGACTGACCGAAAGCGAATCCTCATCATCGGCGGCGTCGCCGCAGGCTCCTCCTGCGCCACCCGCGCCCGCCGCCTCGACGAAGACGCGGAGATCATCGTCTTCGAGAAGGGGCCCCACGTCTCCTTCGCGAACTGCGGTCTGCCCTACCACGTCGGCGACGTCATCCCCGACGAGTCCGACCTCCTCCTCGTCACCCCGAAGCGCTTCCGTGAGCGCCACGCCATCGGTGTCCACGTCGGCCACGAGGTCACCGCGATCGACCCGGCTGCGCAGACCGTCTCGGTGACCAACCTGTCCACGGGCGCGGAGCGGATCGAGCCGTATGACGCCCTCGTCCTGGCGACCGGCGCGCGCGCGGTGCGGCCGCCGATCCCTGGACTGGATCTCCCCGGCGTGTTCACCCTCCGTACCGTCCCCGAGACCCGCCGCGTCCGTGAGTGGCTGGCTCTGACCCGTGCCCGCCGGGCGGTGGTGGTCGGAGCGGGCTTTGTCGGCCTGGAGGTGGCGGAGAACCTCACGAAGCGTGGGCTTCAGGTCACCGTCCTGGATCTCCAGAATCAGGTCATGCCGCAGCTCGATCCCGAGATGGCGGCCCCCGTCGCCCGCCGCCTGCGATCCCGCGGAATTCGGCTCCACCTCGGAGACGGCCTCGCGGAGATCGCCCGCCATGACGACGGCCTCACGGTGACCACCGCAGGTGGTGTGTCGCTGCCAGCCGATCTGGTGGTGCTGGGCCTCGGCGTCCGCCCCCGCACCGCGCTCGCCGCGGCGGCCGGCCTCGCCCTCGGGGCCACCGGTGGAGTCGCTGTCAGCCCCAGCCAGCAGACCTCTGATCCACACATCTGGGCCGTCGGTGATGTCTCTGAGGAGCGATGCCGGGTGACCGGATCACCCCGCCTGCTCCCTCTGGCCGGACCCGCCAACCGGCAGGGGCGCCTCGCCGCCGACGCGATCTGCGGTCGGCCAGTCACCTCCCGGGGGGTGCAGGGCACCGCCGTCTGCCGCCTGTTCGATCTCACCGCGGCGTCCACCGGCCAGGGCGCCCGGGAGCTCGACGCCCTGGGGATCCCGCATGCTTCTGCGTGGCTCCACCCTGGCCATCACGTCTCGTACTACCCCGGCGCGCGCACCATCCACCTCAAGCTGATCTACGCGACGGACACCGGCCGGGTGCTCGGCGCCCAGGCCGTCGGCGAGGCTGGCGTCGAGCGCCGCGTCGATGTCATCGCCATGGCCATCCAGCTTGGCGCGACGGTCTACGATCTGGAGCACGCAGAGCTGTGCTACTCGCCGCAGATCGGCTCGGCCAAGGACCCGGTCAATATGGCGGGCATGATCGCAGCCAACCAGCTCCGCGGCGATCTGCCCACGGCCCGCTGGGCGGATCTTCCCGACGCCCGGGTCGCGCTGGTCGATGTGCGCGAGCCCGATGAGTTCGCGGCAGGGCACCTCCCCGGAGCGCGGAACGTGCCGCTCTCACAGCTCCGCGACCGGACGGCCGAGCTGCCTACCGATCGACCGCTCTGGCTGTATTGCCACAGCGGAAAGCGCTCGTACGACGCGACCCGCGCGCTCACGCAGCGCGGCTTCGACGCGCGCTCGCTGCCTGGAGGGATGGAGACCTGGCGTCAGCTTCAGCTCTGATCGGTTGGTTCTCCAGCCCGGCGGGCCGATCCCGATCGCCGCCGACGCGGGTTCGGAGGGCTGCTCGAGAGGGGAGCGCGTACGCGAGCGCCTGCCGGTTGGGGGGCGCGCGCCCTGGACCTGAGATACAGGAGGCGTTCAAGCTGGAGTCTCTCATGGCACAACGCAGCTACCTCCTCCCCCCACTGCTCACCTTCTCCTTGCAGCTCTCCACAGGATGCGCGCTGCTGGGTGATCCCCTCGTCGGGACCTGGGAGCTGGTCGAGATGGACGGAGACGACGTCGACACCAACTACTCCACCTCCTACGGGTTCTGCAGCGTCAGCGTCGAGCTCGAGATGTCCGCTGAGATCGAGAAGGACGACGACGAATTCGTCGGAGAGGGTGAGTGGGAGCTGTCCTACTCCTACTCGTGCAACTACTACGGCGAGACCTGGTCCGGCTCGGGCTCCGACAGCGTAGACTTCGAGATCGAAGGCGAGAAGGAGGACAAGGGAGAGTACGAGATCGTCGTAGAGTTCGACGACAGCTTCTCGGATCTGGAGCTGGAATGTCAGCTCGACGGCGACGAGCTGGAGTGCGAAGACGACGACGGCTACGACTGGCTGTTCGAGAAGCAGTAGGGCCGGGAGCTGCCCTTCCTCCTCGGGCGGGAGCAGCCCTCCGCGTGGGAGCAGAACGGGCGTCCCCTACCCTTCGCGCTCCCGTGACAGCGCGCCAAAGCGGGTCACCAGTCGTCTCTGTGTCTCGTTGAGCGCGACCAGGATCTCGCGCGACAGCTTCCCCCGCTCGTGAACCATGTCGCAGAGGGCATCAAAGACCCGTGCGTCTTCGACCGTGACACCGTCGGCGTCCTCGGCCACGCGCGCAGGCCCGACGCTCCGGAGCGTCCCGGCCACCGCAGCGCAGGCAGCCTCCGCGTCAGGCTCGCCGCCGATCCACGCCAGCACCTTGCGGATCTGGGCCTCGGGATCGGCGAGGACCCGGTCGTATGTGGTCAGATGGAACGGATACCGACGCGTGGTCAGATCACGGATGAGATCGTAGGTCTCGAACCACCACTCGATAGCAGGCGGCAGGGGGGAGCGGCGCGCCACCAGGCCAGCGACCCGCTGATCCGGATCAGCGCCGACCTCCGTGGCGCGGATCCGGGCGTAGTCGTCCTCCATGCTGTACAGGCGCGCCAGCGACGGCGCATACTCACGCCAATGGCGCATCGTGGCGACGACGCGATGAATGTACGCCATGTCGGTGCGGACCAGTCCGGGCACGAAGACCTTGACCACATGACGGCGGACCTGCTTCGGGTGAAGGAAGTCTCCTGTCTTGGGGTCGGGATTCGTGCGGTAGAAGACCCCCTGCCGGAAGCGCGACTCGAAGAACCCTCGGGGGTTGGCGCCAGCGATGGCCTCCCCCCAGTGGGCCGGGAAGGGAGTGCCGATGTAGGGATGGCCCGCGGCGATGAGGATCTGCATCCACATCGACGTCCCGGAGCGCTTGGTCCCGGTGACCAGGATCATCGCGGCAGCCGCCGCGACCTGCCGCCGCTGTGATGATTGTACAGATCAGCCATCTTTGGGAGGTATCGCGCCCCCTCGGTCCGGTCGAGGCCGACATCGCGGCTCGTCGCCGTGGACCAGGTCCCCCGCGTAGGGCGGGCCCGCATCGACTCTGAAGCGGCAGGAGCATTGGTTAGTATGTACGCCATGCGACCCACCAGACTCTCCATCTCTCTCCTGCTGCTGCCTGCCTGCTCGGGCAAGAGCGACACGTCCAGCGCGGCCGCCCTCGCAGAGACCACGCCTACCCAGCACACCCTGACGACGGACAGCGGGACCACCAGCAGCGGGACCTCCAGCGGGACCACCGGCGGGACCACCGGCGGGACCAGCAGCACCGACAGCGGCGACACCCACACAGTCGTCCCCTGCGAGACGGATCTGCCCTTTCAGCTCTCCCCGACGCAGCCCAGCCCTGGCGAGACCGTCACCATCTCCTACACCGGCGCCCTCCTCGACGAAGATCGGGTCGGCCTGCGCTATGGCTTCAACGGGTGGAACGAGGTCTCCGGCGAGTATGACTGGCGGTATGAGGAGCATCAGAAGGACACCGACTACTGGATCGACCAGGCCACCACAGATGGTGTCTTCACCGTGCAGCTCTCGCCCGAGGCCCGCGCCCTGCATCTGCGCTTCTTCTCGTCCGACGGTAAGACCTGGGATGATCGCGACGGCTTGGAATACCACCACTCCCTCGTCACCCCCTACATCGGCCCCCTGCTCACGTGGGACGACACCACCGCCCCCCACGACGGCGTCGTGGTCAGCTTCGAGACCAGCCTCCCCTGCCCGGCCCGCGTCGAGTACGGCACCACCGCTGACCTCGGCGACAGCCAGGCCGACACCGCCGCCGAGCACATGCACCACATCGCCCTCACGGATCTGACCGCAGAGACGACGTACTTCTACCGAGTCGTCGATGGCGCCGGAGCCGCGAGCGAGACCTGGTCTTTTCGCACCGCCCCCGCCGACGTCGACGACTTCAGCTTCGGCGTGCTCGCAGACATGCAAGACAACGGCGACGGTAACCGCATCTGGGCCGAGGTCGCCGAGCTGTTCGAGGCCCAGAACCCGGACGTGGACTTTCTGCTTCTGGGCGGCGACATGCCCGCCAACGACGAGCCCGGTCCGTGGTGGACCTTCTTTGACAAGGCCCGCTCGCTGTTCGCGGGCAGGGTCATCCTGCCCGCGGTCGGCAACCACGACACCCCGGGCGGCGACCACTACAGCGCAGATACAAGCTCGTTCGACCGCTATTTTGCGTTGCCCGACACCGGCGGCGTCTACGAGGTCCGCTACGGCCCGGCCCTCTTCCTGGTCCTCAACAGCGACGTCGCCCGGACCGAATTCATCGAATCGGGCGCGCAGTATACCTGGATGGAGACACACCTCGACGCTACGCCCGAAGACGTCGATTGGGTCTTCACGTCCTGGCATCGCCCGCCCTACGACGTGGGGGTGCGCTTCGCGGACGAACAAGAGCAGATCCGCCCGATCACCGGTCTCTTCGACGGTCGGGTCGACTGGGTGCTGACCGGACACCAGCACATCTACCAGCGCATGCACCCGATCCGCTCCGATCAGGCCATCGCCCCGTCGGGCCTCTACGGCCGCGACCCAGGCGACGGCGTCGGCTACATCGTGATGCCCTCCTCCGGGATCGAGCCCAAGTACAGCCTCCTCACCCCCGGCAGCGAGCACGCCTGGGTCCGCGATCTGCTCGCCTTCCCACAGATCGACGAGCACACGCGCGAGGTCGAGAGCGAGCTGGGCTGGCTGCTGGTGACCCTCTCCGGCGAGAGCGTCTCCTTTGAGAGCTGGGCGGTGGGGGAGCCCAAGAACCGCAAGGCGCCCTATCTGAGAGACAGCCTCACCTACGACCGCGGCTCCCAGTAGCCTCAGGTGGGTCGGGGAGGTAGCCGAGGGAGCGGAGCGCTTCAGCGGCGGCGGGAGAGAGCTCGGCGGCTGGAGGGAGAGGAGACGCGCCCGGTCGACCGGTCAGGGCCTCGACGAGCTTCCCCTTCGCAGTGATGACGCGGCGCTCGCGACCGTCGGACAGGACGGCCCAGGTAGAGCGAACGCCGCTGTCGAGGTCCACGACGAGCCGGTGCTCGGCGTCCACTGCGCTGACGCAGGAGGCTCCGTACAGGCAGCCCTCGCTCAGCACCACGCCCCCCGTGGCTTTCGCGACGAATGGGTGGCTCGTGGCTCTGCCAGCCGCGACGTCGCGCAGGGCGGCATGCAGATCGATGTGCCCGACCGGGTGATGGACCACAAGTGGCGCGACGCCGCCCCCGGCCACCACGAGGGGCACCCGGGTCACCTCCCCCAGCAGGCTGTGGCCGTGCTCGAAGCCCCCGTGGTCCCACAGCTCCTCGCCGTGATCGGCGGTGACCACGAGCACGGTGCGCGCCCATCGCTCCCCGAGCCCCGCCACGAGCTGCCCGAGGGCGGCGTCCACGGCCCACACCTCCTCGTCGTAGAGATCCGTGAGATGGCGCCGCGCGGCTGCGGTCGCGACGAGTCGCCCGGTCCGCACCTCCTCGAACACCTCACCGGGAGGACGGTCCGCGACGGACGGGGGGGGCTCGCCCGACCAGCGCCCGCGCGCAGAGGCCGGGGGATCGTAGTCGAGGTGGGGATCCATGAGGTGCAGCATCAGGAAGGCTGGCGTGGTCTCCTCTCCCAGCCAGGTCAGCCCCGCGGCCACGGTCTCGGGGGCGCGGCGGAGCTGCTGGTTGCTGGCCCCCTGGTAGTCGTAGTGAACGAAGCCGCGATCGAGCCCGTGGGCGGGGGCGAGGAAGGTGTTGTTCACCACCGCCGCCGTCCGGTACCCCCGGCGAGCGAGATCGGCGGGGAGGGTGCGCAGGTGCGCCGGCAGGGCGCCGAAGTGACCCGCGGCGTCGGCGAGGTGCAGCCCGTGCCGGCTGGGCAGCGCTCCGGTGAGCAGGCTGGCCATGGAGGGCAGGGTCCAGCTGGAGTGCGCATAGGCGCGGGTGTAGCGCTGGCCCCGCGCCGCCAGGGCGTCGAGGTTGGGCGTGGTCCGGCGCGCTCCTCCGTCAGCTGACAGTCGTCGCTCAGCGGACAGGCGGTCGGCGCGCAGGGTGTCGACGACCACCACCACGATGTCGGGCGGCGGAGCCGACGGCGCGCATGCACTCATGCATACCGCGAGGCTCAGCAGGAGGTTGGTCAGGGCTCGTCGGGCAGCGTGATCCCCGGCGCGACCGCCAGTCGCCAGCCCAGCGTGATGACGCGGCGCTCACCCGCCGGCAGCGTCACGGTCCACTCACAGAAGCCGTCCGAGTCGGGACCGGGGGCGTCGGTCGTCTCATCGTCCAACACAGACACCTGCACCTCCTCCAGCTCAGACACCGGTATCCGCTCCTTCACGGTCACCGTCTTGCTCTCGTCGCCGAGGTTGCTCAGGAAGACCTTGACGATGGTGTTGGTTCTCCGCCATTTGTCTACGTGATGGGTTCGTGTCTTCCCCTTCTCTTCGGTGCGGCTCACCCGGACGTCGGCGACCGGACCAAACCCAAGCTCGAACGGAGCGCCGGGCGCCACGAAGCGGACCTCGGACCACCCCACCGCCCCGCTGCCCGTGAGCAGCTCGACCGGACCGGGCATGATCGGGGTGGTCGCGCCGTTGCCCTGCACGCTGCGCAGCATCACCCGCGCGTCGATCTCGGGGCAGGTGAGCTGCTCTGTGCGAGCGGGCCCCGAGAACCGGAACAGCGGCAGCATGCAGGGCCGACCGTCGGCGGGGATCGTGACCGCGCCCTCGGCCGTCAGCTCCTGCACCTCGCCGCCGTCATCGACCCCCGGCAGCGCGACGGCGCTCGGCGGCGCCCCCCCGCCGGGGCCCACCCGATCGACCGCCACCTCGCGGGTCTGGAGCTGTACGCTCTCCTGCCTCCGCTGGGCCGTCAGCAGATCGTCGCCGAGGATCGGCGGCTCCGTTCCCAGGCTGGAGCGCGCGGTCGAGCAGCGCAGCGTCACATCGGTCCAGTCCTCTCCGGTGCGCTGCCAGACGGCAGCGGCGCTGGTGAAGCGCAGCTCTCCGCCGCTGAGCTGCGCGCGGTGGATGGGACGCCACAGGGCCCCGGGGGTGGTGTACGTCACCGTGATCTGGTGGGTCCCCGCGGCCTCCACGAGCAGGTCCAGGTCGATCCAGGCTGCGAGGCGGTCGTCGACCCGGGCGGTCGCGCGCCGACGGGAGATCGCGCGCGCCAGCTCTCGTCGGGTGTCTTGCTGGGAGTGGGCGCGCGCCAGGATCTGCGCGTGCTGGGCGCGGCGGCGCTCCATGAGGCCCTCGAAGGTGCCGCGCCACGCCTCGGGATCCACCCGACCCCAGGCGGCGTCCTCGGGGATCTCGCCGGCTGCCCGCGCCAGGATCTCCTCGATTGTGGCGATGCGAGCCTGCGCCCGCTCGCGATCGGCGGCGGCAGCGGCGTGCTGGCGGACGAGCGCGTCGATGGCGTCGTCCTGCTCCCTCACCGCCTCGGGTCGCTGGGCTCGGGTGACGCGCAGGGCGCGCCGGACGCGGACGTCGCAGACGCGCACGCTCGTCGGCGCCGCAGCATGCAGCGAGACGTCCTGGAGGACCGGCGCCACGTCCGCGATGCGCAGCCGCTGGAGTCCTGCGGCGAGGGGGAGGGTGGCGCTGCGTTGGACCTGCGCGCGATCCTCGAAGACGGTCACGGTGGTCACCGGCAGCGCCACGGTCAGTCGATCGTCGGCCAGCGGGGGGAACAGCGTGGTGACGGGCATCGCTCAGGCCTCCCGCCGGTTTCCACCGACCAGCTCGTTGTTGGCGTAGATCTTCACCACATACCGCGCCCGCAGCTCGCGCTCCTGCCCCGGCGGCAGCGCGACCTTCCAGCGCCGCCCCCCCTCGATCGGTCGGCCGCGCTCCTCCTGGTCGTAGGGCTCCCAGGCGGGGGTGACGAGGGGCTCCTCGACCACGACCTCGGCGTCCTTGGCGGGCTGGGGGATCCGCTCACGGATCTCGCACTGGACCTCCCGGGGCAGGTCATTGCGCAGATCGATCTCGAGGTCGTGGATCAGTTCGGTGGTGGCGACCATGCGGCTGCCGCTTCGCGACTCGGAGAACCGGGCCCGCCGCGTGCAACGGATGGCCGGCTCTACCCCGATGCCCAGCTCGACGTGCTCGCCCGGCGCAACCAGCGGCAGACGCGCTGAGACGACGTAGGCGCCGTTCACCGAGATCTCGGCGGGCCCCGGCAGCAGGGGGGAGCGGTGGGCGTTGTGCAGCTTCGCTATGCGGTAGACCGCGGGGTCCTGGCGAGGCACTGCGACGTACTGCAGACCGCAGGCCGAAGCGCGCTCGCAGACCGGGATCGAGTGGAAACCGCCGTCGGCGGGGACGTCCACCGGGGCGTCGGTGCGGAATGCGTAGCCCCAGTGCCCGGCGGACTTCCGGACGGTCACGGTGCCCGCCGGCGGCGTCTGGCTGCCTGCGGCGCGCGCCGCGGCCGCGGCCTGCGCGATGAGGGTCATCGGATCGAAGGGGATCTCCAGTCCACAGCGCTTGAGCAGCTCCCGGTACCGCGCCGTCGCGTTGGCGTGGTGCAGCCTGCCGCGCCGCCCCGTCTGGTCTGGCGCCGCCAGGCGCAGCTCGGAGAACGGCGCGGGAGGAGCGGGCTTCGGGCGCGGGCGCGGGGCCTCGGCGGCGGGTTCCCGGCGGGGGTTTCGGCCCATCCGGCGGCTGCGGGCACGCAGTTTGGGGGAGCCTCCTGGGCGCGGCGCCGCCGGTGGTGGAGCCGAAGCTCGCGCAGCAGCAGCTCGCGGCTCCGGAGTCACCGGAGCGTCGGCGACCCTCTCTTCCTCCGCTTCTTCGCAGGCGATCAACTCCGTCTCGCAGACCGCAGCGAACAGGGCCCCGGAGCCGGCCCCGGCCTGCGCGGGCTGCGCGACTGCGGGCGGCGCGAGATCGGCGGGCACATCGAGCGGCGTGGCGCGCGCGCGGGGTGGAGACCACGCGGCGCGTTTCGGCGCGGCGGCCCGGCAGCGCGCGAGCGACAGATCGTGATCAGCGAACAGGGCCTCAGCGCCCGTGGGGGCCGGACGTGGACCGGCTGCCGGCGGCGCTGGCTGCGCGCGACCGATGCGGCGCGACCGCAGCACCGGCAGCGTCGTGAACCGGCCCGGATCGGCGGTGGACAGCCGCAGCTTCACGCCCGACCAGTCCTCTCCGGTGCGCTGACAGACCAGGGCCCGCATGGAGACCAGGGCCGTCTCATCGCCGGGCCGCACGTCGAGGCGGTAGGTTGGGGTCCAGCGGGCGCCGGGCACGAAGTACGACAGCTCCAGCGCCACCTCCGAGAGGCCCTCGGGCGCGGTGGGGGGATGGAGGGTGGCGAGCACGGTCTTGCGGAGCGCGCGGGCGTCGGCCTTTCGACTCGTGGAGGCGCGCGACCGCTGATCGACCAGGGCCGCAAGCGTGCGTCTGGCCTGCCGCAGCCGCTCCGTCAGCGCGCGGGCTTCGTCGAGCCGGCGACCGATGGCGCCGTCGAGGAACGACTCCAGCGCGAGGCGAGCAGCGAGGGGACTGGCCGGCGGGGGCTGCCCCTCGTGACCCTCGGGCCGCTCCGGCACCGGCAGGCTCGCCAGCAGCGCCTGCTCCTGTCGAGCCTGGACGAGCTGTCGGCTGAGCGACTGGATCTCGCGCTGCAGCGCGCGGATCTCGGTCTCCTCCGGCGGGTCTGTCACCTCTGTGGGGGCCGCGACGTGCAGGCCGATGCGGAGGTCGGTGAGGGCGAGATCGACGCCGTCGGTCGCGCGCAGGCTCACCGTGGCGTCCACTGCGGCCAGGGGGAGATCCGGGATCTCGATATGCCGTGGGAGGACGCCGTCCGCCGCGGTGAGCGTCGCGGCTCTGTAGACGGTGGCGCCAGTGGCATGCACATCGACGGCGTGGATCTGCGAGGTCAGGATCCGGGGGGTCATCGGCACTCCGGGCTGGTCCCTGCCCCTATCCCCTCGAACGACGCGCTAAGAGCCTTCCATGGGACGGCGGCGCAAGCGGAGACAAGGCCCCCCGAGCGTGGAGGCCGTGCTCGAGGGCCGGATCGCCCCGTCCCTCGAACACCTCGTTCGCCTGATCCGACAAGTCAACCCGAGCGGTCGCGCGCTCTCACCGCAGCAGACCTCCGCCGCCTACGCTCGCAAATCTGCCCTGCAGAGTCTGCTGATCGCGCGCTTCGGCGACAGGTTCACCGCTGCGCCCGACGGCGACGGGATCGTGCTTCTGCGCCACAAGACCAGCGGAAGAGACGCCTGCCACGCGCGCGTCCAGGACCTCGACGACGCGGCGCGGCTCTGGATCCGCCGAAGAGAGACCACGCCGCCGCCTTCGACGCCGCCGCCCGGCGGTGTCGCTCTGCCGCCGGCGACACCACCATCGGTGCCCGTCGGCGTCTCACCCCTGTCGGCGGGACAGGAGGCACTAGCTGCCTATGACTACCCGCTGGGGAAGCGCTGCTTCGAGGTAGCGCTGGACGATCCGGAGACCGCGCCGGCCGGCGCTCGAGCGCTGGTGGAGCTGCTCGTCGATCACCTCTGTCAGGATGCCGAAGCCCTGTCGCTGGCCGCTCGCCTGCCCCATCTGGTCCGTGAGGATCCTCAACTCCAGGCCACGCTCTCCCTCGCCGCAGCCCGCACCGGACGCCTCGCCGACGCGCGGCGTTGGGGTCGTCGTGCCGAGGGAGAGCGCGAGATCGAGCTGCGCCTGGCGCTGGCCGACGCCGCGCTCGCAGACGAGGACACAGACGCGGCCGAGCGCGATCTGAACGCCCTGGCGGCCCTGGCTCCGGCCCACCCCGGGGCCAGACGTCTCCGCGCCCGCCTCGACACGCTGCTCGCCGCGCAGCTTCAGCCGGCCCTGGAGGAGCTGTCCGCGCTCCTGAGGTCTGAGCGTTGGTCGGAGGCCGCTGCTCGGGCCGCTGAGGTCCTGGCGCAGTGGCCGCGGAGCGCCGCCGCGCAGGCGGGCCTCCGACAAGCGAAGGTGGCCCTCCACGCCCAGCGCCGCAGCGCAGCTCTGACCAGCGCTCGGCGAGCAGCAGACGCTGCGGAGTGGGATCGCGCGCACACCATCCTGCGCAGGATCTCCGACGGAAGCGCAGAGGTGCGGGCGCTGGAGTCCCTGGTCTCGGCCGAGCGGAGTCGCCGTCGCCAGGAAGAAGAGGACGAGGTGGTGGACCGCTGCTCCCGGGCGCTCCGCGCACCCACCGTGGACGCCCTGATCGACTGGACCCGACTCTCCCCGACGCTCCGCGCGCGGGTGAAGGAGCGCCTCGCCCTGCCGATGCTGGAGTGGCTGGAGAGCTGCCCGGGCTTCACTCGGCGCACACAGGCGGCGGCGCTCGCTGTGCTCGAGCTCCAGAGGGTAGAGAGAGAGCTCGCGGAGACGCCAGACGCAGTACTGCAGGTCCTGGAGACCCACGCCCGCGAGCTGGGCGGCCTGTCGGCGGCCCACCGCCTCGAAGCTCGGGCGAGGGACCTGCGAGCAGCCCGCGAGCGGGAGCGGCAGGCGCAGCTCCTCGACCAGGTCCGCTCCCTCCTCGCCGATGGGGATCCGGAAGGTGCGCTCGTCGCCCTCGATGAACTCGATGCCCTGGCAGACGGCTCGCAGGAGGAGGCGCAAGCCGCGCTGCGGAGCCGGGCGCTGGCCGCCCAGAGGAGCCGGCTGCGTCAGGCCGAGCTGGACCGCGCCGAGAACAGTGGAGATACCCTGGGCGCCTGGGAGGCCGCGAGCCACCTCGCGGAGCAGGCACAGGAGGTCCTGGCGGTCGCCCGCCGCCGCCTGCTGGAGGCCTGGCGTTTCGAGCGCGTTGACACCCCGCTGCCGCTGCGTGACGTCACCGCGAGCTTCGAAGAGCAGGGGGTCGCGCAGCTCGATCCAACCGGCAGCCTCCTGCTCCACGCCGAGTCGGTGGGGCGCTGGATCTTCATCTGGATGGTCGAGGTAGACAGCGGACGCTGCACTTCTGGCGCCAGCTTGCGCGTCCCAACAGAGGTGCCGCATGTCATGGTCACCTGGGAGGACAATCGTTGGCGACTGATCGGTGATCGCTATGTGCTCGATCTGGCGCCCGATACCCTGGAACCGATCGCGTGGCTGGACCTGTCGTGGGCGCTACCTGGCGGGCAGCTCTGCGAGCAGATACAGCCGACCGGAGACCCCCGGTACATCTGGCTGCAAGGCCGGACACTGCGACTCGGCGGCTTTGACATCCAGCACTTCCAGGTGATCGACGTCGAGCAACGACAGAGCGTCCGGAGCTTCGACGATCTCTGCTACGCCCGCGCCATCCTGCGACCAGACGGGCCGGTGGTCGTGGGCTTCTCGACCTCTGACTCCGCGACGGTGCGCACACCGCGGGGCTCCCGGTTCCCCCCCGGGAGCTTCCGCCACGACGCCTGGGTTCGAGACGCCACCGCCCACCCGAGCCGTCCCGAGCTGGTGTTCCTGAGCGACGCACAGACGCCCGGCGTGATGGCGCACAGCAGCATCCAGACGATGCTGAACATCGTTGACGGCTCCGCGACCACCCGCCCCGGCGTCCGCCTCCCCGACGTTGACGTGGAGCGCGTGTACGGGCTGGTGACCGATCACGCCCAGGGACGGATCTACCTCAGCAGTGACGAGCTGTTGCTCGAGATCGCGCCCGCAGGCACCGCGCTGGAGGTCACTTCCCGCACCCCGATCCGGGCGCGCCTGTCGCTGTACGCCGATCACCAGGGCCGCCATGTGGCCGCAGGATGGTGCGGGCCTGAGGGGCTGGTCCTCCAGCGCCTGATGCCTGGCGCCAACGCCAACATCGGCGCGTCGCCGGTGCAGCCACTCCCGCCCCTCGTTGACTTCACCGATCTCGGCGTGATGACGAAGCTCGACCGCGCGGGTCGGGCCCAGAGGAATGCCCTGGCCTCGGTGCTGCAGAAGGTCAGCCCCGTAGAGATCGACTCCTGGATCGCAGACTACCTGCAGGCCCATGAAGGAGACCTCCGCGCTCAGGTAGCGCTGCTGTCTGCGTTTGAGCGCTCCCCCGACCACCAATACAATTCATCGCTACGCAGTCGACTGGAAGCTCTCGACGGTCCGTTCAGTGTGCTCAACGGAGCCTGGGCCGCGATCACCTCCGCCGACTGGCCAACGGCCCTCGACGCGACGAATGAGATCCCCGCAGACCAACACCTGCCTGCGCTCCTCCGGGCACGTGTGATCGCGCTGATAGGGACGGGCGCGACCGCAGAGGCGAGCGAGCTGCTGGAACAGAACATCGACGTGTTCGACACCGCCCAGCCGCAGGCGCTGATCACAAGCCTCGTGTCAGAGCCGGGCGGGGAGCCAGCGGACTTCTGGGGCCGGCTGGTGTGCGCGCTCCGCCAAGCCGACGACGATCACCACGCGCAGCGCTGGGACAGCCTGATCAGCGCCCTCGACCACCCGGAGTTGTGGAAGCTGGCCGGCGTCCAGGTGGCCGCACGCCGCGCGGCAGCCTGGCTGAACATCGACGCCCCGGACGCGATCACCCGTTTCTCCAAGCGGCGGGCCTTGACCCGCCTCCGGTACAGTATGGAGTCCCGGATACTGCAACGCCACATCCCGCTCGGAGACCTGGCCTGGACGGCGGACCGTGTCGCTGAGATCGCCGAGGCCGCGGACGCGTGGCTGGGCGATCGGTGGTAGGGTCGAAAGCTCCGGAGGATCCAATGCGTCTACTCATCTTCACCGCGGGCTCACGCGGCGACGTCCAACCCTTCGTGGCGCTCGGCGAGCGCCTGCGGGCCCGAGGGCACACGGTCCGCCTCTGTACGGCTGCGCGCTTCCGCGGCTTCGTCGAGGAGTCAGGCGTGGAATTCGCGCCCATGAACGACGAGCTACTCCAGCTCCAGGAGGACCCCGAGGTGCGCCGCACCATCGAGGGCGGCGGCGGCGGCCTCAAGCTGCTCAAGCGGGTCGGACCGATGATGCGGGCCGCCCTGGACGACTGCTCGGCGGCCATCGACCCGAACGCCGACGCGGTGATCTTCCACCCCAAGGCGCTCGCCGGCTATCACATCGCCGAGAAACTCCACCGGCCTGGATTTCTCGCCATTCACGGGCCGCTGTTTACGCCCACCGCAGAGTTCCCCTGTTACCTGGTGCCCGACCTGCACCTGGGCGGCTGGTACAACCGCATCACCTACGCCGCGGTCCGCTTCGCCACCGCTCCCTACGCGTCGATGGTGAACGACTGGCGCAAGACGGCGCTCGGGCTCCCCTCACGGGGCCGGTTCGCGTCTGATCTGGTGGATCCCGAGGGGCACCCGACCCGAGTGCTGTACTGCTACTCGGAGCAGCTCATCCCCACACCCGCGGACTGGGACGACTCGACGGTGGTCACCGGATACTGGTTCCTTGAGCGCGGCGGCGGATGGACCCCGCCACCGGCGCTCGCAGCTTTCCTTGAGGGGGGCCCGGCGCCCATCTACATCGGCTTCGGCTCGATGCGCGGCGAGGACCCGGAGCGCACCAGCCAGATCGTCCTCGACGCCGTGGTGAAGTCAGGACAGCGCGCCGTGATCGGCTCGGGCTGGGGCGGCCTCGTCGCAGAGACCTGCCCGCCGGAGGTGTTCATCATCGAGCGCGCCCCCCACGACGCGCTCTTTCCGCTCATGGCCGGCGTCGTACACCACGGCGGCGCAGGGACCACGGCGGCGGGGCTGAAGGCCGGCCGACCGACGCTGATCTGCCCCTTCGGGCTCGATCAGCCGTTCTGGGGAAAGCGGGTCCACGCGGCGGGACTGGGCCCGGCGCCCATCACGCAGCGCGACCTCACGGTCGATGGACTGGCCGCCGCACTGCGGGAGCTGGCGACAGACGAAGACACCGCGGCGCGCTGCCAGGCGGTGGGCGAAGCCATCCGGAAGGAGGACGGGGTGGGCAAGGCGATCGATGTGATCGAGGCCGATGTCTCTGCATGGGACGCCACGCACGGCTGAGTCACGTCTCTGCGCTCATGCTCCCACCAACGAAGGTGGCCCGGGATCGCCACCGCAGTCGCCAACCGATCTCTCCTGGCCCTGGGGCACTACATCGGGAGGGTGCTGTGGTCACTGCTGTCCCCTTGAGCGGCTGGCTGGTTTCTGGGGGAGCTGAGACAGACCGTGCGAAGGACTCGTTCAGCCAGTCGCTCCACGCTGCGATCGCATCCGAGGTCCTTGATGTTCACCGCTGCCAGCGCATCAGGAGATGTCGGGCGCCTCCGTCAGCAACACAGACACGGTCAAGCCAGAAGAGACGCGGCGGGACGACTTGGGAGCGCTCAACGCCCAATTGCGGCTTGAGGCCGGGAGGAAGGGTGCCGTACACTGCTGTGTCCGCAGCGGCCGCTTAGCGACCGACTCCCCGATCAATCACCGCACAACCCAGGGACGCGACAGATCGCACCGACGATGACAGCCGAACCGACGATGACAGGGTTCAAGCGGCTGCTGTTCCTCGGCATCGACCGCGACACGTCGAATCCGCAGCGCGAACGCCTGCTGTTCACGAACGGCTCGGCGATCGGCAACGGGCTCCTCGCGGGCGTCGTCTCTGTCATCAGTCTGGCGCTCGGGCAGACGACCCTCGCGCAGCGGATAGCAGTGGTTACCCATACGCAGAGCCTGGTGCTTTTGCTCAACGCGCGGGGAGCCACCAACCTCGCGCGGTTCTTGCTGCCGACTTCTCAGATCGGCTCAGGCCTGCTCATCGCGCTCCACTCAGGCTCGGCCGTGGTCTACGCCGTGCCCTTCGTGGTGGTCGTCATCCCGTTCGGCGTGTTCGCGCTCGCCGAGCGGGGCTGGCTCATCGCGACGTCGGCGGTGTGCGCGGTCTGCGCAGCGTTGATCCTCGTCCCTGGCGCGCTCCCTCCCCCCATTGGGGGCGTTCCAGCACACCTCGAGGTGCTGCAGTTAGCGGTCTCCTTCGCCATCTACACGTCGCTGCTCGGCACCGCCGCGATCCAATGGTGGGCGAAGGAGCGAGCATACGGAGGGCTGAATGCGTCGCTCGACAGGGCGAAAGCGGGAGACCGCGCGAAGAGCACCTTCCTGGCGAACATGAGCCACGAGATCCGCACACCGCTGGGAGCGATCCTCGGCTACGCGGAGCTCGCGGAAGACGCGACACTCCCCCTCGCCAAGCGCGAGGCCGCCTTGCGCACCATCTGCAGCAACGGCGAGCACCTCCTCGGCATCGTGAACCAGATCCTCGACCTGTCGAAGATCCAGGCTGGAGAGCTCATCGTCGAGGAGGTCGAGACGACCATCACCCGCGTCGTCGGTGACGTAGCGTCGTTGATGCGCGTGCAGGCAGCGGAGAAGTCGCTGGAGTTCACAGTCGGCTTTCTCACGCCGATCCCCTCCGCGGTCATCATCGATCCGCTGCGGATGCGGCAGATCCTCATCAACCTCGTCGGCAACGCGATCAAGTTCACCAACGAGGGACACGTGCGGCTCACGGTGTCTCACGACGCCGAGCGTGACGAGCTGACGTTTGGGGTCGAAGATACCGGGCCGGGGATCGAACCCGGGTCGCTCTCGCGGCTGTTCGAGCCCTTCAATCGCGGCCCCTTCCGCGGCGACAGCGTCGGCGGCACGGGCCTCGGACTCACCATCTCCAGGAGCCTCGCGGAGCTCCTCGGCGGTCAGCTCAGCGTCGAGAGCACCCCGCAGCGTGGGAGCGTGTTCAGCCTGACGACGCCCTGCATGCAGCCAGAGGGCGCCACGCTCATGGTCGGCTCGTTGGAAGGAGTCTCCAGCCAGGCGACGGATGTCCTTTTCCGGAAGAGTCGGCTCGTGGGTGCCAGCGTGCTGCTCGCCGACGACTTTCAGGACGCGGCAGATCTGCTGGCGTTTCGCCTGGAGCGCGCGGGCGCGACCATCCAGATCGTCGGGGACGGTCGCTCGGCGGTCGATCTGGCGACACAGGCGCGGGACGACGGCCGTCCCTTCGACGTGATCCTGATGGACATGCAGATGCCCGTACTCAGCGGCTACGACGCGACGCGGCAGCTTCGCTCGCGCGGCCATGACGTCCCGATCTTCGCGCTCACCGCCCACGCGATGGAGGGCGACCGGCAGCGCTGCCTCAACGCGGGCTGCGACCACTACATCACCAAACCGGTCGACTTCGACGCGCTCATCCGTGACATCGCTCAGTCGGTCACCACCCGCCGGGCGGCGCCCAGCGAAAAACCAGACGCCACAATGGAAGAGAAGCTGCAGATACTCACGGCGGGCTTCCGCGATCGGCTCCCGGACCTGATCGGTGCGTTGGTGACAGATCTGAAAGAAGAGCGCTGGGACGCCGCGCGGGCGCGCGCACACAAGCTCGCGGGTTCGGCCGGGATGTTTGGTTTCAACGAGGTCACGGATTGCGCGCGACGATTGGAACAGGAACTCAACAGTTCGGTAGTTCCAGAGAGGATCGAGCGGCTCATCGCGGATGTCCAGAGGGCGGCGAGCTGTGGGTGAATTGGGGCCCCGAGGAGGCGTTCAGTTCCACGCCCCCAGCGGCCCGCCGAAGGCGCCCTGATCGTTGGCGGTGCCGTCTGCGTCCGCGTAGACGAGGTCCGGATCTCCGGCGTCGACTGAGGGAGACCCGAAGCCCAGCGACACGTCATCGTTGGTATGGTCTCCGTCGTCTGACAGCGCGGTGAAGGCGGGATCGGATGAGATGTTCCCGCTTGTGCCGGTTGGGTCAGTGGTCCCAGAGTAGTCACCGCCGGCGTTTCCATAGACGTTGCTGTATCCCCCTGAGTAGGAGGAGCCTGCGTCGACGAGGACCCCCACGCCGGTTCCGGCGTTCGCGATGATGCTGTTCCAGACGGAGGCAGTGGAGGAGCCGGAGGCGTAGAGTCCGCCGCCGTTGCTGGCGTCGTCTCCAGCCAGCGTGACGTTCACCGCAGAGACGGTGCCGTCTACCAGGAGGATGCCGCCGCCGTCGGTGGACGCCTCGTTCCACAGCGAAGCCACGTTGGTGAGGGAGGAGGTGCCGCCGTCGACCTGCACGCCCGCGCCGTCCGTCGCCGAGTTGGCGATCACCCAACCCTGCTCGAACGTAACGGAGGAGTCCGTATCGACGTAAGCGCCGCCGCCCTGGTCAGCCTGGTTCTCGATGAGGTCGACGCCGGTGAGTGAGGCTGCGGAGTTGAGAGCGCAGACACCGCCGCCGAACGAGTAGGTGTACCAGGTGTCGTAGCCGCTGGTTGTGGTGGAGGCAGCATTCAGCGTGTTGTACTCGACAGACAGGTCGGTGAGCGTCGGGTCGGAGCTGTCGATGTAGAGACCGCCGCCGCAGTAGGTGTCGGTGTACACGTAGCAGGTGTAGTTCGAGTAGCAGTTGCTGCTCGTCGTCGAAGACTCCAGGTAGCCCTCGCCGCCTGTCAGCGTGAAGCCAGAAAGCTCCGCTGCTGACGTCTCTCCAGACATGAACGTCGCCACCGGAGAACCCAGCCCGCTCGCGTCGATCGTCGTCGAACCAGAGCCGTCCTCGCCAGTCACCACAAGGTCCTTGCCGGAGAAGTCGATCGCCTCGTAGTAGGTCCCTGCAGCCACCACAACGCAGCTCGAAGCCGCGTCGATGCCAGCCTGGATCGTCAGGAGTGGTGCCGTGTAGCTCCCTGGGTTGGTGTCGGAGCCGGTCGCGACATCCACGGCGATGGTGTCACCAGACACGCTGTCGTCACAGTCCAGCGCGTTGGTCGCGCCGTCACACGCCCAGATGGGCTCTCCCGAGGCCCCGAACCCATCGCTGTCGGCGTCGATCCAGAACCACCCCCCATCCACCGGGTCCTCATCGACGTCCAGATCGCAGTCGTTGTCGACCCAATCGCACAGCTCGGGAGACGTCGGGTAGATGGCCGCGGAGTTGTCGTCGCAGTCGGTTCCGGCCTTCACGCTCTCGTTGGTCGGCGCTGAGTCACCGTAGTCGTCGCCGTCCAGATCCTTCAGGCACTCCGCGGGAGAATCCAGCGGCGCAGCGCCGGGGTACGTCCACACCGCGAACGTACCTGTGTCGTCACAGTCTCCCCCCTCCGCGATCATGCCCGTCGGTCGGCTGCAGCTCGTCGTGGAGACCTCCTGATCGCCGAAGCCGTCTCCGTCGCGGTCGAGGTACCAGGCGGTGCCGTCGATCGCGTCGTCCTCATCGACGCTGCCATCGCAGTCGTTGTCGAGGTCGTCACACAGCTCGTGGGCGCCGGGGCTGATCTCGGGGTCGGTGTCGTCGCAGTCCGAGGCGTCTGCCGTGTGACCATCACCCGGCGCGCAGCCTGTGACCGTCTGCGCATGGTCGCCGTATCCATCGCCGTCGCCGTCGATGTACCAGGTGTTCGCGTCGACAGCATCCGACTCATCGACGCTGTCGTCGCAGTCGTTGTCGATACCGTCGCACAGCTCCGGGGCGTCGGGGTGGATGGCGTCTTCCGTGTCGTCGCAGTCTCCACCCTGGGCGATCGCGCCATCCGGCGCCGTGCATGCGTCCTCGCCGGAGGACGCTGCGCCGAACCCATCACCGTCATCGTCCGTATAGAATGTGGTGGTCAGCTCCTCGTCGACGCTGCCGTCGCAGTCGTTGTCGATACCGTCACAGACCTCCTGGGCCTCGGGATGGCGATCGGGATCGTCATCTGCGCAGTCATCGGTCTCTGAGAAGCCGTCGCCGTCGCCATCCATGATCGACGCTGCTCCTGCGGTGTCGGTCACGCCACCAGACTTGTCTGGCACGCAGCCGACTCCGAGGAGCAATGCGAGAACACGCATGCGCCTGGTGGGGCTCAGTCCCAGGTGCTGTTCGGTCCTCCGAAGGCGCCCTGATCGTTCGTCGTGCCGTCGGCATCGTCGTAGGCAGAGGCCGGGTCACCGGCGTCGATGGACGGCGAGATGCCGGTGAGGCTGACGTCGTCGTTGGTGTAGTCTCCGTCGTCTGACAGCGCGGTGAAGGCGGGATCGGATGAGATGTTCCCGCTTGTGCCGGTTGGGTCAGTGGTCCCAGAGTAGTCACCGCCGGCGTTTCCATAGACGTTGCTGTATCCCCCTGAGTAGGAGGAGCCTGCGTCGACGAGGACCCCCACGCCGGTTCCGGCGTTCGCGATGATGCTGTTCCAGACGGAGGCAGTGGAGGAGCCGGAGGCGTAGAGTCCGCCGCCGTTGCTGGCGTCGTCTCCAGCCAGCGTGACGTTCACCGCAGAGACGGTGCCGTCTACCAGGAGGATGCCGCCGCCGTCGGTGGACGCCTCGTTCCACAGCGAAGCCACGTTGGTGAGGGAGGAGGTGCCGCCGTCGACCTGCACGCCCGCGCCGTCCGTCGCCGAGTTGGCGATCACCCAACCCTGCTCGAACGTAACGGAGGAGTCCGTATCGACGTAAGCGCCGCCGCCCTGGTCAGCCTGGTTCTCGATGAGGTCGACGCCGGTGAGTGAGGCTGCGGAGTTGAGAGCGCAGACACCGCCGCCGAACGAGTAGGTGTACCAGGTGTCGTAGCCGCTGGTTGTGGTGGAGGCAGCATTCAGCGTGTTGTACTCGACAGACAGGTCGGTGAGCGTCGGGTCGGAGCTGTCGATGTAGAGACCGCCGCCGCAGTAGGTGTCGGTGTACACGTAGCAGGTGTAGTTCGAGTAGCAGTTGCTGCTCGTCGTCGAAGACTCCAGGTAGCCCTCGCCGCCTGTCAGCGTGAAGCCAGAAAGCTCCGCTGCTGACGTCTCTCCAGACATGAACGTCGCCACCGGTGAGCCGAGATCTGCTGCGTCGATCGTCGTCGAACCAGAGCCGTCCTCGCCGGTCACCACAAGGTCCTTGCCGGAGAAGTCGATCGCCTCGACGTACGTTCCCGCGGCCACGACAACACAGCTCGACGCCGCGTCGATACCCGCCTGGATCGTCAAAAGCGGATCGCTCATCGAGCCGCCGTTGGAGTCGGAGCCCGAGGAGGCGTCGACATACAGCGGCTCGGAGGCGTCGGTGTCGTCGCAGTCCAGCTCGTTGCTGGCGCCCTCGCAGGTCCACTCCGTCGTGTCCGGCTCGCCGAAGCCGTCGCTGTCAGCGTCGGTGGCGTACCAGTCACCGTCGACGGCGTCTTCATCGGTGGACCCGTCACAGTCGTCGTCTTCGTCGTTGCAGACCTCGTCGGCCTCGGGGTACTGCGAGGCGTCGTCGTCGTCGCAGTCGGTAGAGTCAGCGACGTAGCCGCTGGGCTGATCGCAGTCGATGTCGGTGGAGTCTGCGTCGCCGAAGCCGTCGCTGTCGG
>CAYXGP010000144.1:0-21939 GCA_964464515.1 uncultured Enterobacterales bacterium | reverse complement strand
CTGAGCGGTTCATCGCAGCGATACAGGAAGTGCGTCCCCGCTGGTACCCGTTCTTCCTCTGTGCGCTGCGCACGGGGATGCGCCTGGGTGAGCTGGCAGCGCTGCGCTGGGGCGACGTCGACTTCGAGCGGCGCCGCGTCAACGTTCGCCGGGCGTTCAGTGACGGGCGCGAAACCCGCCCCAAGGGCGGACGAGCGCGAACCGTGCCGATGTCACCCCAGCTCTGTCAAGCGTTGCGGGAACATCACGGGTCGGCCGGTGATCAGGTGCGGGTGTTCCTCTCTGACCAGGGGAAGACTCTCAACACCAACCGGGTGAAGCACCCGCTCTGGCGCGGGATCGAGGCCGCAGGTCTGGAGAAGATCCGCATCCACGACCTCCGGCACAGCTTCGCCAGCCAGCTCGCGATCGCCGGGGTGAGCCTGTACAAGATCCAGGCACTCCTGGGTCACCAGGACATCTCGATGACCATGCGGTACGCCCACCTGAGTCCCGAGACCCAGGATGAGGCAGTGCTGGTGCTCGATGGAGCCGCCTGAACATGCCGCAGGCTGAACGAGTTGCGGCACGTTTGCGGCACGTTTCGGCCTCATCGGCCTCCAACCACCGCGTAACCACCTGAGATCATTGCTAGATAAGGAGTGGAGGAAAGGGGACTCGAACCCCCGACCTCTGGAGTGCGATTCCAGCGCTCTCCCAGCTGAGCTATTCCCCCACAGCGCCCGATACCTATGACCAGGTGATGGAGAAGTCAAGCCCCCCGCTCACTCGGGGATCTCCTCGGAGACGACCTGAAACCAGATCCACCCGTAGCCGTCTTCTCGGTCGATCTCCTCGAGCAGGACTCCCGCCCCCTGCCAGGTCCCCCCGGCAGCCAGGAACGGCGCGACCCGCGGTGCCTGCGTCCAGTCCTCGCGGAACCACAGCACCCAGCCAATGTTCTCGCGTAACAACCAGGCTGCGAACGCCGCCTCCCCCGAAGTGGGCACGTCGAACCAGCTCACCATCTGCCGCTCGTGGGGACGGCGGTCGATCCAGCACGCGGGGATGTTGTCCAGCAGCAGCGGCACCCCCTCGGGGATCTGCGCCTCCACCTGCTTGCCCAGGTCGAGCTGCGGCTGGTAGAGCTGCGCAGAGAGCTGCACCTGCCGCCGGGTCTCCAGCAGGTACGCCGCGCAGGCCTGCGCGACGCAGACCGCCACGAGCGCCACGGCGACCAGCCGGCCCGCGCGCTCGCGCACGCGCTGCGCAAACCCCAGGAGTCCGCTGACGCCGAGCGGTACGACGAACGGGACCACCGGCGCGAGCCACTTCCAGTACAGGTTGTGCTCCGGAGAGTGCTGACCGACGAACCCCACCGCCGCCCAGAAGCCCGCGAAGCCCAGCGCCGCCAGCGCCCAGGTGCGCCGCGCCACCCGCCCTCCGGGATCCAGCCAGGGGATGCTCACCCAGGCCAGCAGCAGCCCCGCCCAGATCCCCCAGCCGATGCGACTCGGCAGGAGATCGCCCAGCAGCCGCAGCGAGACGTCGAGACCGGCGATGGCCCAGTCGACCCGGGACGTCGCCTCCTGGCCCAGCCCCGTCTCCAGGTTGACCGCCACGGTGTGGCCCCAGAACACCGCCGTGCCGTGCTCGAACCGGCAGTACAGCGCCCACAGACCGATGATCGACGCCAGCGGCAGCAGCGCGCGCAGGGCCCGGGTCGCGCCGCCGGGGCGGGAGAGCGCATGCACCACCAGCACGGGGCACAGGATGGCCGCCGCGTCCATCCGCACAAGGAACGCCGCCCCCGCGAGGGCACCCGCCAGCGCCAGGCGCTCGCTGACGAGCGCCAGCAGCGCGCCCACGGCGAACGCCGCGTAGACCGGCTCCCGCAGCGAAGACGCCGCATAGAGCGCGAATTCTGGCTGAAACACCAGCAGCAGCGCGGCTATCTGCGCCGCCCTGCGCCCCGCGAGGCGATCCGTGAGCGCCACCGACAGCCCCAGCGCGATCACCCCGCCGATCATCGACGTCGCGCGCGCCGCCACGAGGGTGTCACCGACGACAGCCAGCGCCACCGCCCCCAGCGCGTAGTAGCCGGGGAGGTGGTGCATGTCGTAGTGCAGGAACCCCCCGTCGAGCACCCCGCGCACCATCGCGAGGTTGCCGAAGTCGCTCTCCTCCCACGCCGCGTACCGAAAGGTGAGCCAGAGCCGCCACGCCAGCCCCGCCAGCATCGCCGCGGCGATTACACCTGTGCGGGTGTCGATCACGCCCGCGGAACCTCGTTCATCGCTCCCGCGGCGGCAGGAGAGATGACCGGAGCACGCCGACCCTCAGGATGATAGAACCGGTTGATGCTGGCTCCCTCCCCCGAAACAGGCAATCGGATCCGCTCCGGTTACGCCCGCGCCGACGACGGCGTGGAGCTGTACTGGCGATGCGTCGGCCACGGGCCGCCGCTGGTCTGCAACAACGGCGTCGGGGTCAGCACGTTCTTCTGGAAGTACATCATGGCCCACTTCTCGGACCGCTTCACGGTGGTGGTCTGGGATTATCGCGGACACGGCCGCAGCGAGCGGGGTCTCGACCCCCTCACCGCAGACATGACGATCGTCCGTCACGCCGAAGACCTCGAAGCCGTCCTGCAGGCACTCTCTCTCAACGGCCACCCCGATCTCGCGGAGCCCATCCTGTCGGTCGGCCACAGCATGGGCTGCCAGGTGTCGCTCGAGCACTGCCGGCGCTACCCCGAGCGCGTCCGCGGGATCGTCCTCATGCTGGGAACGGCCGGCAGGGCGCTGCACACCTTCTTCGACTTCAGCTACTCGCCGTACATCTTCAGGGCGATCCACCGGCTCATCTTCCGCTCCGGCGACGCCGCCTCCGACATCGCGCGGCCGCTGCTGGAGTCTCCGCTGGCGTGGCTGGTCGCCAAGCGCTTCGCGCTGGTCGATCCCTACTACGCCACCCGCGAGGACATGCTGCCCTACATGGAGCACCTCGCGACGCTCGACATGCGGCTGTTCATCGAGTCGGTCATGCAGATCGACCACCACGACGCGTGGGATCTGCTGCCCGCCCTGGGGCGCCCGCTGCTTGTGATCGCCGCCGAGAACGACAAATTCACGCCGATGTGGTGCTCCCGGAAGATGGTCGACGACACGCCCGGCGCAGAGCTGCTGGTGCTGGCCGACGCGAGTCACGCCGCGCTGATCGAGCAGCCCGAGACGATCAATCATCGCCTCGATCGTTTCGTCCGCGAGCGACTGGGCGGATAGACTCATGGGCGCTCTATGGGTCTGGATCGCGCTGTCTTGCCAACGCGCCGCACCCGGGCCCGCAGCGACCCGGGATCCCCTCCCCTCCGACGGCCCGCACCCCACTGTCGGCGAGACGAGCAGCGAGACGACCGGCGAGACGACCAGGGAGACGGGCGTAGACACGGGCACAGATACAGGCGGCACGAAGGGCGGCGATACGGCCATGCTCGACACCCGCTGCCCCGATCACGACCCGTCTGGGAACCTCTACTTCGGGGATCTCCACATCCACACCAGCATGTCGTTCGACAGCTACGGCATCGGCAACTTCCGGGCTGGACCCGCCGAGTCCTACGCGTTCGCGCGCGGCGCAGATCTCGAGGTCGCCAACACCGGCGAGACGACCGCGCTGCGGGAGCCGCTGGACTTCGCTGCGGTCACCGATCACGCCGAGTACTTCGGAGAGCTCACCGCCTGCCTCGACGACGAGATGCTGGCCGAAGACCCCGCCTGCTCCGCGCTCCGCGCTGCTGAGTCAAGCGAGGGCTCGCTCACGAATCTGCTCGGGGAGTGGCTGCACACCTTCGACCAGGAGAATCCGGAGCGACTCCCCCTCTGCGACGACGTCGACTGCGAGAAGCGCGCCCGCACCGTCTGGTCATCGATTCGGCGGGTCACGAACGCCGCAAACGAGCCCTGCTCATTCACCGCCTTCCACGGCTACGAGTGGTCCGCGATAACCGCCGACGCCGCCACGCTGCATCGAAACATCGTGTTTGGCACCGACAGCGTGCCAAGCCTGCCGATCTCCGCCTACGAGGCCAGCACGCCAGTCGACATGCTGTCCCAGCACGCCGCCGCCTGTGACCGGCAGCCCGGGTGCGCTTTTCTGTCGATTCCCCACAATCCCAACCGCAGCAACGGAGAGATGTTCGCCCGCGCAGAAGAGACGCTGTCAGAAGACGACGCGCGTCTGTTCGCCGAACACGAGCCGCTGCTGGAGATCGCGCAGATGAAGGGTGCGAGCGAGTGCCTGCCCGGCCTCGACCGCTACGGCGCCGACGATGACCCACTGTGTGACTTCATGATCGGCAGAAACAGCGGGCCTCTGTGCGCCGCCGCGCCGGACGATCCCGACTGCCTGGAGCTCTGCGACGACACGGCGAGGGGCCCCTGCGTCGATCACACGTCGTATGTCCGCGGCGTCTACAAAGAGAGCTTTCTCCACGCCAGGAGGCTGGGCTTTCAGCCGTACGCGATGGGGCTCATCGGCAGCACCGATGATCACGCGGGGCTGGCCGGCGCGACCTCCGAGGCCGACTTCGTCCCCTGGCTGGGAGCCACCCAGGGCCCCGGCGGGCTGGTCGGGGTGTGGGCAGAAGAGAACACCCGCGCTGCGTTGTTCGGCGCTCTCTCGGCGCGCGAGGTCTACGCCACCAGCGGCACGCGGCTGGCCGTACGCTTCTTCGCGGGGCCGGACCTCCCGCCGGGCCTGTGCGACGCTGAAGATCCCGTCGCGGAGGCGCGCGCTGCCGGAGGCGTCCCAATGGGATCGGTCCTCGCAGGGGATGGAACGCGCATGCGGGTCCTCGCTTGGGCGTCGAAGGCCGCCGAGGGTGTCTCGCTGGACCGCGTGCAGCTCGTCCGCATCTGGATGGATGGGTTCGGCGTTCCGCGAGAGGAGGTCATCGATCTGACGACTCCGCACGAAGGGATCGGCGTGGATGTCGACACATGCGAAGCCACTGAGTCCGGCGCCGACACGCTGTGCGCGGTCTGGGAGGACCCCCTGGGCGCACGCGAGTCATCGCTGATGTACCTGCGGGTGCTGGAGATGCCGAGCTGTGGGATCGACGCCTACGAGTACCTCGCAGACTCAGGGTGCTCGATCGTCGAGGATGACCTGATCGCGGAGCGCGCGTGGACGTCCCCGATCTGGACCGAGGTGTCGAAGCCCTGAATTCAGCTCGGATGAGAGCGCAGACACATCACAGCAGACACATCACAGCGGGAGCAGGAACGTCCCCATACGCCCCGTACCCGCACATGGTGCTGCGCGAAGAAGCTGCGCTCCAGCGCGCGGTCGCGGAAGCGCTGCAGCCGATCCTGCGCGGGAGCCTCTCTCGAGTCACCGATCAGGATCTCGGGCAGCTCGGAGCTGTCAGGCACGCGTTCGCCCTCCTGGGGGAGCCCTATCCGATCCCCATCACCCCGCTGGCCAGATCAGAGGCCCCACTCAGAGGGCCGGCTGGTCGTTGGTGTGACAGTGTGCGCCGCCGCCAGCGATCCACGAGTCGACCATCTCGATCACGTGAACGTCGCGGTCGGGGAACCACTCTGCCAGCTGCGCCTCTGCCGCCGCGTCTGCCTCTGCCTCACCGAACCCCACGGCGATCACGAAGCCGTTGCCCACCAGCCAATTCAAATAGTTGGTGTCGGTGGTCACTCCCGCCAGCGAGACAGCGCCGGGGTGCTCCCAGCGGATCACCTCGAAGCCGGCGTCCGTGAGCTGCGCCGCCGCGGCGTCGTAGATCGCGTCGTCGTGATCGCCGGAGACGCAGGCGCTCTGCGCACCACAGTCCGCCACCACCGCCCGCTCGGCGTCGATGAATCGCGCGATTCCGTCGACGTGCCCGCCGGTCAGATCTCCCGCGGGCGCGCCCTCGATCAGCACCACGCGCTGGACCCCGAAGTGCTGTTCCATCGCCGCGACGGCCTCCTCCCGGGTGAGCCCCGGGTTGCGATTCGGATCGCCGATGACCGACCAGTTGAGGATCACCGCGTCGGTCCCGTTGAACTCCAGATCGCCGCGCTCGTGGACCAGATCGACGGCATCGACCGGCAGATCGAGGATCTCTCCAACGGCGTCGGGGACCGAGTCGTCGCCATCTACCGGGAACTCGCCGAACGCGCCGCCCCACCCATCGAACGACCAATTCTGGATACGCAGCTCCCCATCAACCACCACATAGCGGGGACCATTGTCGCGCATCCATGCGCTGTCGTTGGGGACGTCGTGCCAGAAGATAGAGAACCCCGCGGCCGTATCTTCACCGTTGATCACAGCGGGGTCGAGCCCACCGTGCTCGGAGAGCGCCGACTCGGCAGAGCTCCGGGTGCGCTGGTCGTTGACCAGGATGTGGACGTCCTCGTAGTCCGCGATGGTCGCGACCATCTGCGCGAACGCCGGCTCATGGGAGCGCTCCCAGGACTGCGGCCACTGAAGCCAGATCGCCTCCTGCGGCTCCCACTCTGCGGGCACCCGGACGGTGCTGGCGGACGGGTAGGCTCCCCCGGTGCTCACCCCGCCGTCGGCGCTCTCCACGCCATCGGTCTGCGCGTTGTCAGGGTTGTGTACAGCACAGCCCATCCAGATCGCCAACATCGGACCCAGCACTCCAAACGAATTCTGCAACTCAGCGTTCATAACAGCAACTCCTCCATGAGACATGGAAGGTACCCGGCGCTCTGCTGGCGGTTGAAACAAATTGTAAGTCAACCCGGGTGGTGGAGCTGGAAACGCCTCTCTGCGACCGCTACCCCGTTGATCAGCAACGCCACGCAGTGCTCCCCCGGGTAGTACCGCCGCGTGGTCACCGGCCGAAAGGACTGCGCGCGCGCGATCTCCACCTGCTGCCGGGGCGCCACCGTCCGCCGCGTCCACTTGAAGACCTTTCGGCGAGTCTCTCCCCGCGCTCGGACGAGGTCGATGGCATAGTCGATCAGGAGCGACTGCGGCTCCTCCCCTCGCGCGCGGAACGAGACGCGGAAGCGCAGCTCGCCGCCGATGGGTACCCGCGGCGTGTCGATCTGCAGACGAACCCTTCCCAGGCGAGGCGCGCCGTGACCCAGAACCTCCAGCGCTCCCGTGTCGGCCGCCTTCACCCGCGTGCGCAGCGCATGACGTACGAGCCATCGCCGCTCCGGGGTCGACTCCTGCATCCAACGACGGCAGATGTCCACGACGAGCGCCGGGTGGTCCTTGGAGATGTCGTTGAGGTGATTCGCCACCGATCGCCGAACATACAGATACGGGTCGTCGCGGAGCGCCTCCAGCAGCCCCAACGCCGGCCTCGGATCTGCCTGGAGCGCCCGCAGCCGCCGCCCCCACGGAAGGCGGGGGCGCGTCCCCTCGCTCACCAGTCTGCGCACATGCACGTTTGGGTCGGAGGACCATCGCTCCAATGTCGCGAGCGTCAGCTCAGGGTGGGTCTCGATGAATGGACGAATCGCGAATTCCGCGCTGAAGTGCTGCGTCAGCTCGCGGAGGAGCGGCAGCGCCAGCTCCGGATGATCCACGCAGCTGTCCCCCACATACTGACAGAGCGGCCAGGCGTACCAGCGCGTGGACAGGCCCAGGTCGGGATCGCCCGGTGGTGGGGGACCGAGCGCTCGCCCGATGGCCGCCATCACCGCCCGAGGATCGCCCGGCAGGGCAGCGCCCACCGAGTCTGCAACATGGCGAACGCGCGCCTTCAATTCGAGGGCTTCCAGGCCCGCCCGCGCCGCCCGGATGAACCCGTCGCGGTCGAGCGCGGGGTGCGCGGTCCCCAGCCGATCCGCCAGCTCCACGACCAGCGCCCCGTCGATCGCATGCTTGAAGGCGTTGGGGTTCTCGCTCATGCTGCTCCCGCCGGTAGAGCGCTGCACTGTATCCGTCGCGGCGCGCGGCGACCGTTCGCCATATGGTCCGCCGATGGAGCCTGCCTTCTACTACGCGCAGGGTGATCGGTACCTCGCCGCTCCCCTCACCCGCGGCCCGTGGGACAACCGCGCCCAGCACGGCGGCCCTCCCGCCGCCCTGTTGGCCGGACACCTCGAGCGGTGGGGCGCAGACGCCGAGGACTTCCTCGTCGTCCGCGTCACGCTAGAGCTGCTGCGGCCGATCCCGCTGGGCACGATGGTCGTCTCGGCCGAGATGGAGCGCGCGGGCCGCACGGTCCAGCGCTTGCGTGGGGTCCTCACCGTGGACGGCGCGCCTGTGCTCGAGGCCCGCGCGCTCCGGGTCCGCCGCCGCCCCCTCGAGGTCCCCCCCGCGCCGCCGCTCCCGCCCTGGCCCGACCCGGAGACGCTCCCTTCGTTCGTCTTTCCGTTCTTTCAGCACCCGGTCGGCTACCACACTGCGGTCGATCTCCGTGTCGCCTCCGGCGCCTGGGGGAGCACGCCCGTCGGATTCTGGGCGCGACCGCGCGTTCCATTGGTCGCGGAGCGCCCGCTCTCACCGCTGGAGCGCACACTCATCCTCGCCGACGCCCAGAGCGGCATGGGGATCCCCCTCGATCCCGCCCGGTACACCTTCGTCAACCCGGATCTCACGCTCTACATCGAGCGGCCCGCTGCGGGCCACTGGCTCGGGTTCGACATCCGCTCAGCGGCGTTTGGAGCCGGAACAGGGCTGTCCCAGAGCGCCATCCGTGACGCCCGCGGCGCTGTGGGACGGAGCGCGCAGAGTCTGGTGGTCACCGCGCGGTGAATCGTCTCGCGCAGGCCGATGGGAGTCTCGCGATCGATGAGCGGCGAGCGCCACCAGCTGCCGAGGTGTGCCGGACGGAGGGGGGGCCAGTCTGCCGCTCTCATCGTCTACGACAGTAGCGACACCACCGACTGGTTCATGTTCTTGGCTTGAGCAAGCGCCGCGACTCCGGCCTGCTGCATGATCTGGATCCTGGTCATCTCAGCCGTCTCTGTCGCGTAGTCGGCGTCCTCGATCGAGCTGCGCGCAGCGCCCAGGTTCTCCAGGAGGGTCTAGCTGTTGTTCAGCGCGTTGTCGAGGCGATTCTGCGCCGCCCCCAGCTCGGCTCGATACCCGTTGACGGTGTCCAGCGCGCTGTCGATGTCGTCGAGCAGCGTGCGGGCGTTGACGACGGTGAGCACGTCTTTGTTGAGCCCGAGCAGCCCCAGCACGTTGGGTGCCAGCTCGCCGAGCGTGATCTGAATCAGACTCGACGAGTCGTTCTCGACACCCACCTGGACGTTGAGGGTCGTATCGGATCCGTCTGTGAGTTGGATCCCGTTGAATTCCGTCACCGAGGCGATGCGCGACATCTCACTCCGAAGCTGCACAAACTCATCCTGGATGTACGAGCGCTCGGTGTTCGCCAGGGTCTCCGAGGAGCTCTGCGTCGCCAGCTCGCGCATCCGCTGGAGGATGTCGATGACCTCGTTCGAGGCCCCTTCAGCGGTCTGGATGATGGAGATGCCGTCGTTGGCGTTTCGCATCGCCTGCGAGGTGCTGATGGAGATCGCCTCGAGGTTGGTCGCCACCCCGAGGCCGGCCGCGTCATCCGCGGCCTGGGTGATGCGCAGGCCCGACGAGATGCGCCCCAGCGATGTGGTGAGTTCTGAGGTCGTCCGGCTGAGCGTGCCGGACGCCATGAGTGAGGCGAGGTTGGTTCTCACAGCTAATGACATGTTTGGACCCTTGGCGGAGGTTGATGACGCTGCGGACGCAGCTTCCCGGTGTCGGGTTTGTCATCGGCCGTTTCGAAGCTCGATCCGCACGTCCCCAAACGGGCATGTGCGCCCACTGAGCCCGTTGAATGTCGATCTTTCGCCACTCACGCGGCCGGAAACACTGCTGATTTCCCCCCACCATTCACGTCTGGCCTGGACAGGCCGATGGTCCATGAGAGGTCACGATGCCGCGAATCGTCTCCGAGCTCTCCCCTACCTACTTCTTCCGCAAGCACGTCAGCGACGAGCTGATGCGCCACGATCCCGAGGGCCGCTCCCCCTTCGAGCAGACCTTCATCGCGGCTCGGGATCTGCTCCGATCCGATGGCACCGCCCGGACGGCTCGGGTCGGCAAGCTGGTCACGTCGTGGCTGCGCCAGGCCGGGCGCCCCGGCGCCGTCTCACCGCTGGAGTACAGCGGCGGCTTCCTCTTTCACGCAGACGCCGAGCCGTGGGGACATCGGATCGTCGCCGCGCGGCCTGGTCTGATCGCCTCCACGTTGTCGATCACCTCCTACGCGCGACGCTGGACGGCGCTCGCCCGCCACGCCGCGGAGTCCGAGGCCCCGCTCTTCTTCAACGTCTACCAGCAGCGGTTCCGGGCCCAGCGGCGCGGAGATCGGGTGCATCTGCGGGAGCTGACCGAGCATGCGGTGACCGGCTGGCCCGTCTCCTTTCCGTTGGCTGCTTTCCGGGATGCGCTGACACGAGAGATCGCGGCCTACAACGCAGTCCAGGCTTCCGTCGAGAGGACGCTCTCCGCTGTGCGCCGTCATGACTCTACGCGAGCAGTGCTCTCGCGGGCGTTTCCGCGCTGGGTCGAGGACCCCTGATCAACGGAGCAGAATCGCCACAGTCAACGCAGCAGAATCAATACAGGCCGCGAGGCCGCCTACGGCGCGAGATCGTAGAGGTCGCTGAGGGGCGTCGAGGTGCCGAGGAACTCGCCGGGCCACGCCACGCTCCAGGCCAGCTCGCCGTCGGGAGTCCCCTCGCGGAGCTCCACAGCGCTGCCGCAGTTGTGCAACGTGTTGCCCCCCGGCAGCCGCAACGCGTCGCCCATGACGTCCGCCTCGATCCCCGCGTCGACGTCGAAGTTGTAGACCTCGACCAGGGTCTCGTCGTCTTTCTCCAGCGCGTACTCCCGAACCACGATGTCGTCCTTCAGCGGGTCCAGGTGCGAGGACAGCAGGAGCGTTCCCTCCTCGGTGTAGCGCGCCCCGTGCTGCCACCAGAAGCCGCTGTCCGGCGGCATGAAGCCCCACGACCCCGGAGCCCTGCCGAACCAACGTACGGCGTCCCCCGCGTCGGAGTCGACCTCGACCACCGTGTCCATCGAGTAGAAGGAGATCAGGTAGCGGTTACTCTCGGGGAGCCAGATCACCGAGTTGGAACCGCAGACGCCGGTGAGGCCCACCTCGGCCATGAACGACTTGCAGTGCCACAGCTTCTTGCTCTCGCCGTCAGGCGACAGCCGAGTCAGCACATCGTCGGCCTCCTCTGTCGCGGTCCACACGAGGGAGCCGTCGTCCAGGTCCGTGAAGCCGTGGTGCAGTCCGGGCGTGGGGTAGGTGTTCAGCACCGTGCCGTCGATCTTCATCCGGAGCACGCTGGAGCTGGCGCCTTTGTCGAAGACGGTCCAGAAGGTGGACTCGTCGATGAGCAGATCGCTGCCGTTGACCGACAGCCTCGGCATGAAGGGCTGGGTCTCTCGCGGGCTCTCCCGCGCCCACACCACCCGGGCCTCACGGTCGACGATGAGCGTGAAGTACTCGTTGTCGTTCGTCGACTCCAGCGAGAGGAAGAGGTAGCGGACCTCGGCGTCCCACAGCGCGGGATCCCCGGTGACCGACAGCGGCGTCGGGACGCCGTCGGGGAGCGCGTCGGAGGTGATCGAGCCCTCGTCTGAGCAGGCCGCGCCCTCGCCCTCATCGAGACAGACCCGGTAGAAGACCGTCGAGGCATAGGGGATCCCCAACAGGAGCGCCTCCTGCGCCCCTGCCTCCGTCGCCTCCATCGGCGAGCTCTCCCAGACGTCGGTGTCGAAGCTGTACTCGACCCACGCGGTGCCGCCGCTGCCCTGCTCCCACTGGACATACACCAGCGAGCCGTAGTCGGCGTGGACCCTGGCCTCGATCGCCGACACCGTGTCCCCGGGGTCTACCGACTGCCGGACACAGCCCGCGAGCAGCAGAGAGCACATGGTCGCGGCAGGGAGGAACGATGTATGCATGGACGAGGAAGGTATCCGAAGCCGAGGGGTTCCGCGCGACGATTTGCCGCGCTCAGTCCTCCAGCTGCTCGCCACGCCCCCTGCGAGTGGACTCCCAGCGTGGAGAGCTCCGGTGATAACGCCCCTTCATCGTGGGGTGATGAAGATCAGCGTGGGCTGACATCCCCAGATGCAGGTTCTCGCGGTCTGTTTCGCTGAGCACCCGGGAGGCGCGACCTCACGTCAGCGGAAACCCGCGGCCCTCGGCCCAGGCCCGCATGATGTCCGGGTAGGGGTAGCAGCTCCGTCTCTCCATGACCTGGTCCGTGGCTGCGGCGAGCGTCATCCCCCGGTGGGCGACCAGCCAGGCGATCACCACGCTGGGGGAGCGGTTGATCCCCGCGTTGCAGTGGACGTACACCTTCCGCCCCGCCGCGATCTGTCCCTGAACGGCGGCGACCCCCGCGTCCAGGTGGAGCAGGAGGTCGGGCGGCGAGAAGTCGATGATCGGCACCCGGGTGTGGGTCATCCCCAGGACGCCACACTGTCGGCGGAGATCCGCGATGTCGATCTTGAGGTCTGCCAGGTCGGCGTCGCTCTGAAGGCTGACCACCGCCGTCACGCCCGCCTCGCTCCGCAGCGTAGAGATGTCGGCGGCGTCGAAGGGCGTAGAGCCGACTGCGAGCTGGTGGTCGAGATCGGTGGGGTCCATCGTCGGTCCTCGAGAGGGAGGGGCCTGCTTCTCAGCGCTCGAATCAAGGGGAGAGCAGATCGAGCGGCCGGGTCCGGTAGATTCTACACGCAGCGGCGTAGCCATCGGCCGTCAGCGGCAGTCGCTCTTCCGCCTCGAACGCCAGCCGCTGCTGGGCGGCCATCGTGCAGCCGACCCGCCGGCCCCAGCCCCAGCCCAGCCCCTCCCAGTAGGCGTCCAGCGCCAGGCAGTCCCCGGCCATCGCCACCAGCCCCGGTCGGTCGATGGTCTGTGGGGGCCAGCGCAGCCCGTCCCCCGAGCGGAGCGACGCCCGTCGCTCCCCTCGCCCGTCGCAGACCCCGAGCCAGATCTGCGGATGCAGGTCCGCGGGCCGACCGCGCTCGGCGTCGAGGCTGTCGCTCCGCTCCCGGCCGATCGCGCGCGCCGTCGCTTCTCCCAGCCCTGCCTGCAGCGCCTCCAGGCGGGCGAGATCTCTCGAGATCCAGTCCTCTCGCTGCGGGGTGGCGGCCTCCATCCCCCGGGCGATGCCCGCCGCCAGGAAGCGACGGTCGTCCTGGTCCGGGCTCAGGGCCAGGGCCCGCTCGATCGCGGGCAGGGGGTCGGGGGTCTGGGCGCCGGTCAGCCCCAGTCCCAGGCGACGGCCCAGCTCGAAGACATGGTGCCAGCGGCACTCCGGCAGGGCGTCCTCGTGCCCGCTCAGCCAGGCGAAGGCGGCGTCGATGTCAGACTGCCGCCCCTGCTTGCGGCGCAGGTTCATCGGTGGATCGCCGATGGGCACGGTGCCATCCGGCGCGCCGTCGGGGCCCCACGCGCGGAGCCCGAGCACGGTCCAGCGCGGGGTGGTCCAGGTGTGCAGGCGATGGTTCAGCCCGTAGGCAGACAGCCCCAGCACGGCCGCGGCGGCGAAGAGCCTGGGGACGCGGGGAGCGGCCAGAGAGAGCGCCGCGCCGAAGGCCAGCGTGGGGATCAGCGGGATCCGGTAGCGCAGGTTGAACATCGGATCGTCGAAGATGTTCAGCTGCTCCTTCCACAGATCGATGCGGAGGCCGTAGACGACGAGCAGGGTGAGCAGCCCCAGGCCCGCGTAGGCCAGGCCAGCGGGCCGCACCCGACGCGCATGCGCCGACCGGGACAGACCCACAGCCACCCCGGCCAGCGCGAGGAGCCAGAAGCCCGCCCACCATACGCCCGGGCCCAGATCCGTCGGTCCGTAGTCGGTGACGAACCACAGCCCCTCCCGCATGGATCTGCCCCACAGGAACTCCGCCAGCTGGTTCAGCGGCGCGAGCTCCAGCCCGGTCCACCACGACCAGGTGTCGCTCCGCGCGCGCGGCCGGGAGTGGTGGTAGATCCACCACGGCAGCGCCCCCACGGGGATCGCTGCGGTCACCGCGATCAGCGTGGCCCGACCGCGGAGCGCCGCCGCGGCGAGCACCGCCGGCAGCGCATGCACGCTGGTGTGGCAGAACCACAGACCCAGGCCCGTCACCAGCCCCGCGAGCCCCCCGCGGATCCGCCCGCCAGAGGCCGCCAGCAGCGCCAGCGCGATCAGCGGGAAGGCCTCGGACTCCGCGTGGTTGCCCCAACCCGTCAGCGTCAGATCCCGGTAGAACCCGGGGGCCGCCGCCATCAGGGCGACGAACCCCGCCGCCGCCGCAGCGCCTGCGGTTCGCCAGGCCAGTGCCGCCCCCGCCCCCAGCACCGCCGCGTGAAACGCCGCCGGGATCAGCTTCCAGACCAGCACGCTCGGGCCGACGGTCCGAAACAGCGGCGCTGCGATCAGCCCCTCGGCCGTGCAGCCCCCGCAGAAGCTCTTGTACTGGAGGACCCCGGTCAGATCGAGGTGCCCGCAGGCCACCAGCAGACCCGCCCGGATGTTGATGCGCTCCTCCCAGTGGATCCGGGTCCACGGTCCCAGCAGCAGATCCCCCGCCACCGCCACCAGCTCCAGAGCGATCAGGGCGACGACGGCGGTGAGGGCGAGGCGAGGGCGGGGCATCGGGTCTGTTCGTAGTGCCCCAGCCCTGTACCCCGTGCTCAGGCGAGCAGGCGCTCCGCGCCGGCCCGCAGCGCCCGCGCCCGACGCCGCAGCAGCATCCAGACCGCCTCGATGAGCGGACGACCGACCGCGAGGACGATGAGCAGGGCGCACACGCTGAGCCAGACCACCAGGCTGAGCCACATCGAAAGGGGCACCCCCGTAAGATAGACTGTGGGTAGAACTCCCCCTGCGAGCGAGAGTGCTTCCATGCCTGAAAAGGGTCGACGTCCCCAGCGCCCGTCATCCTCCAGCCGCGCGTCCGCTGCGCGTCGCGGCACACCCGCGCGCTCCGCCGATGACTCCAATGCTTCGCGAGCGAGGCAGCTCGACGAGAGGAAGCAGCCCGACCCTGAGCCCGAGGGCGGGGGGCTGTCGCAGTTCAACCCCGCTGCGCTCTCTTCACTGCTCGGCACTCCGGAGGAGGATCAGCGCAACTGGTGGCAACGCAACGTCTCGGGTCCCGTAGGCGAATTCGAGAACTGGCTGCAGGGTAGCTCTTCGGTCGGATCCGGGAGCGAGAGCGGGCAGGACGACGGCGAGAAGCGCGGCGGCTACGTGCTGACGTGGGACGGCAACGGGGGCGAGATCGACGCGCCGGAGGGCGCCGGAGACTGCGAGACCATCGACATCACCGACATCATGACGGCTTTCGGCGCCATGTCCAGGTCGCTCAAGGCGCCTCAGGCGACCCTGCTCGGGACCGACTCTCAGAGCTGGTTCAAGGCGGCGAAGAGTTGGAAGAAGCTGCTGCTCCTGGTGTTCGTCAAGATCCCCGCCGCCGCCGATCTGGCGGTCGAGGACCTCAAGGCGCTGGGCATGAGCGACGAGGCCCTCGAGGGCTTCGTGGAGGCCCGCGCAGAGTTCCGTCAGAGCGCAGAGGGCGCGCCCTCCGAGCCCAGCGCCGACGCCTCGGGCGAAGACACCCGCGACATCGGCGACGATCTGACCTCGCCGGGGGTGCCGGTATCGGACGACGAAGTCATCGAAGAGACCGAGCTCGTGGAGGTGCCGGGCTGGGCGATGGTGCGGACCGATTCCGGCTCCATTCAGGCCGTCCTGGATTGGCGGCTTCCGGTCTCGCAGTCCACATCCCAGGTGGTCATCCCTGGCAGCCCGCTGGCGGTGCGGGTGCTTCGCGAGGGCTACGCCGATGGCCAGGAGCGCCTCTATGGGTGGGTGAACAACAGATACGTTCCCGCGCGCAGTCTCGGCCTGGGCGATACGCTGCCCGACCAGGAGTGGAGCGACCCGCAGACGCGGATGCGCTACCCGGACGGCGCCTGGGCGGGAGAGGGTGGGAAGGGCTGGGTGATGCGGCGCGCTCGGCCCTGAACCAACACATCCGCCCATCCAGACACACGCAAGCTGGTCGACGAAAAAACCGCAGTCCGAGGAACCACGGCACGCGGCGATGACGAAACATCACGCGCTCGGTCAGGTCGCCCCTCGTCGGCTCCTGTGGAAACATCCACAGCGCGGCCTTCTCTTCGAACTGTCCTGCCACCCGCTGACCCGAGGCCGTCTCGAAGGTCACGTTGAAGGACCAGGGAGATCCGGAGCCGAAGTTGGAGATGATGGATGTCCACTCTCCAGCGGGACACTTGACGGTCCTGGATCCGAAGAGTGAGGCCGCTCCAGGAAAAGAGATATCCAATGATCGGCGTGGAGGCGCGAGCCCATTGGCTCGCCTCGCTCGCAGTCGTATCTGGATACTTCCAGAGCGTGGCGAGCCGAGGGGCGACGCGCATCCGCGTCGAGGGTGGATAGGGGTTTTTCTGGAGCGGCCTGACATGGTGGCGTCATCCGAGATGGGTTGGTCTCCAACCCCGGTCGTGAGGTCAGCCGTCACCCTGGAGAGAGACCTGCTCGGGCGCCAGGGCCAGCCGCGTGCGCCCCCGACGCTTCTCGATGATCGTCTCAACGACCCCGTTGCGGGTGAACATTCGGCGAGCATCGTGCACCAGCTTGGCGAACGTGCCGTCGCTGCGACTCTGTGCGCCCCGGCGTCCCCAGATCAGGACCCGGAGATCCTCGTCGGAGATCCAGCCGTCGTCGTCTCCTGCCTTGCGGGCCCGTGCCAGTGCCCAGACCAGAACGTAGCGATTCGGCGAGCTGGAGATCTCCCGGACCCCCGTCTCGTCGCGCAGGTGGATGCTCCCCTCCCCGGGCCCCTCGGGGATCAACGTGAGATGCAGCCCGACGGGCTCGAGCCGCGTGGCCTGGTAGCCGACGGGGCCGCGGGCGTGAAACCGGAGCTCCACCCCCGCCACCACGAAGATCACGCCGTCGTCCAGACGCAGCGCCGGCCCCGGCGGATCGACCCGGATGAGCTGCAGCGCGCCCCCCTGCCGCGAGATGAGGGCGGAGACCGCCGGACCGGGGAGACGCAGATCGGCGATCTCGGTCGCGCCCAGCACGACGCGCCCGCTCGACAGGGGTCCTGTTGAGAGGGGCCCACTCGATAGAGGAACGCGATGACCGCTCGCGACCACCTCCAGCGTCGGGGCGGACCGACCCGGCGTCGGCAGCACATCCACCCAGGCCACCACCCACGCCGCGTCGGGGCCGAACCGCAGCTCGTCTCCGACGGTGAGTCGACGCGGCGCGGAGATCCGCCCCCCAGCGACGGCCGTTCCGTTTCGAGAGCCGAGATCGCGCACCGTGAGCGCGCCGCCCTGGTACTCCAGCACGGCGTGATCCCAGCTCACCGAGGGCCGGGCCAGGCAGAGATCGCTGTCCGTGGAGCGCCCGACCCGCAGGCGTCGCTCGAACGAGATGACCTCTCCGCTGGTGGAATGCCGGAGACCTGGCAACAGACCCTCCCGGGGTGGGGAGGGAGCGGTATCTCGTTGTGAGCGAGCACGACAATCAGCTGGCACTCAGCGCAAAGGGCAGGACGATCGGCTGGCTGACCTCGGAGGGGAAGGTCCAGCGGGAGATCTTCTTCTCCACGCAGCCGCTGAGCTCCGAGTCTCCCAGGCCCTCGGTGATCGACACATGCGTGACCCGGCCGTTCTCGATCTCCAGATCGGCGACCAGGCGACCGCCCAGCGTGGGGTCGGTCTTCAGCGAGCGCTCGTAGCAGGTCCGAATCTGCACGGCCTTTCGGCGCACGACCTGGGAGATCTCGTCGGCGTGCTCTGCCATCGTCCTGGGCGGCGTCACGGAGGCGCGGGTCTTGCGACGGACCTCCACCTGGTCCACCTGAGAGCTGCCGACGTCGCTGCGATCCAGATCGCCGATCCCGAAGTCTCCGCGACCACCGGTGTGAGCCAGCCGGCGCATCCCCCCATCCTCCGCGCTGGCGGTCAGGGGCTTCATCCTGGCCAGGGCCGCGTCCAGCTCCTTCTGCCCGGCGTCGTTGGGATCGAAGACGCTCCGTCCGGAATTCCGCTCTCCGGTGGTGCCGATGGGCGGGCGGAGTCCATCGAGCAGCGCGCTGGTCGGCGCCCTCTCCTCGCGCGTCTGATCACCCGTCGTGTTCTTCTTTCTGTTCTTCTTCCGACCGGTCTTCTTCTTCGCCTTCTTCTTCGCCCTCTTGTTCGTGTCTGCGTCGGATGCGGCCGGGGCGTCGTGCTCGGCAGGCTCAACGATCACCGGCTCGGGCGGCTTCGTGAAGTAGTCGCCGGCGATTTGGACCGACGGACGCGCTTCGACGTCGATCGCCGGGGGCACCGAGACGGGAGGCGGCGCGGCCAGGGCCGAGCGCACCACGATGCAGCCCACCACGGTCCAGAAGCTCAGCGATCCCAGGAACAGCGGATCGTTGCCCTCGATGAGGCGGGGGCGGAAGCTGGTGGAGCGGCGGGGGGACAGGCTGCGGGGAGACTGGCTGCGGGGGGTCGGGGTGGTCATCTCTCTCCTTGGCCGAGCGATTGGGGGGGTGGGCTCGGGACACTCAGGGCAACGGTCGGAGGGCGGTGGACCACAGGTACACCTCCCATACATCAGCCCGTGAAGACGAACGGCAGCGACAGCGTCCGGCTCACCTCGTCGGGAAACTGCCAGCGCATCATGGTGCGGGCGACGCAGCGCCCCAGCGTGGCGTCACCGGTGGAGTCGTCGATGCCGACCGCCACCACCTCTCCGTCGGTCACCACCACGGAGGCCACCAGGCGCCCCATCAGGTTCGGGTTCCCGCGCCTGCTCCGCTCGAAGCAGTGCTTGATCTGATGAGACTTCCCGCGCACCACCGCGCGCACGGCGCCACCATCGTCTCGCTGAGCGACCGCCTCCATGACGGGAGCCCCCACGACAGGAACCCCAGCGTCGGACGACTCCTCTGCACCGGACGAGCCCCTGGCGCCGCGTCGCGAAGCCCGTGTCGGGTTCTGCGCGGAGGCACGCTTGGAGGAGACCTTCGAGCTGGGCTCCGGGCTCTCCGCGGTCTCGGCACTCGGCTGTGGAGTCTGCCGCTCCGGGGAGCTCAGCGGAGTCTCGGACGCCCGCGGGCTGGTCGCCTGCGCGCTGGACATCTGAGGGCTGGGCGGGTGCGCGGGAATGAACAACGACGGCGCAGGCGCCTGGCGACCCGCAGCACCACCAGCAGGCTGAAGATCCGCGGCGAAGCCTACCCAACGCTCCATCTCGCCAGGCGCGCTCCGGGCGGGCGTCGAAGCCAGCGCCGCGGAGACCACGGCCGCCGCGAGCGCGGTCCAGACTCCGAGCGATCCCAGATAGACGGTGTCGGCGTGATTCATGGCGGCCTCCGGCGCGATCCTGTCTCTCTTCGGGACGAGTCACCTCGCTCTGACGGATCGCGCGGGAGCCGGTTCCATTACCTCACCCATACAGACACGGCGTTACGCCTCGGCCCGAGAGGTGTCGATGGACCCCGGCGCTGTCCACCCGCCGCTGGCCGACGGCCGCTACCTCCTCTCCGATGTGCTGGGCATCGGGGGGATGGCTACCGTCTTCCGTGCTTTCGACGTCCACCTGCAGACGCCGCGCGCCGTAAAGGTGCTGCACACCGAGGTGCCCTCCCGCGCCCGCGAGCGCTTCCTCGCCGAGGCGAAGACCCTCGCCCGCCTCCAGCACCCCCGCATCACCCGCATCCACGACTGGGGGCGGGACGGTGAGCGCGACTTCATCGTCATGGAGCTGATGGAGGAGAGCGCGGCCGGAGTGATGGCGCGCCGCGGCCCCCTGCCCCCGGCGATGGCCCTCCAGATCGCTCTGGATGTGCTCCAGGGACTCCAGTTCGCCCACGAGCGCGGTGTGATTCATCGCGACATCAAGCCCGAGAACATCCTGCTGACGACCGAGGGCGCCGCCTGCCTGGCCGACTTCGGGGTCGCCCGCGTCGCCGATCACCGCCTCACCCGGACCGGCGCGCAGATCGGCACCTGGGCCTACATGTCTCCCGAGCAGCGCCAGGACAGCAAGCACGTCGGCGCCGCCGCCGATATCTACGCCATGGGGCTTACCCTGCACCAGCTCCTCGTCGGACGGCAGACGCCGCCGGCCGCCAGCGTCCCTGCGTTCCTCGTGGACATCCTGCGCCGCGCGACGCGCTCCGATCCCGCGGACCGGTTCGTCTCTGCGCAGGAGATGGCCGCCTCGCTCGCCATCGCGGCGGCGACCTGCCCGCCCGACGCGAAGCCGGCGCCGCCAGCGCGCGCGCCCACGATCGACGCGCCCCTTCCCCTTGCCCCACCCGTCCAGGCCCCCCCCATCCAAGCCCCGCAGCGGCCTGCGCTGGCCGAGGTCCGCAGCTTCCGGCTCCCCCTACCCGACACGGTCCTGCCCAGGGAGACCCTGCCGCCGAATCAGGGGGGGCTGACGTCCACCGATACGCCGCCCGACCCCAGCGCGCTCGATCCCAGCACGGTCGATCGTCGCGTCGCGTTGGCGCTCACACTGACGGCTGTTCTCCTCGTGGTCGTGGCCCTGGCGTCGATCTACGGCGGACGGCCCTGACTCAGCACCCGCCCGGGCCCGCTCCTCTCCCTGCCCGATCAGCCGCTTGAGGATCTCGTGCGTGCGCATATTGCGCCGCGGGCGGAGGCGCCTATGTGTGGGATGGCGAGCTCGTCTCGACGCGCTCGGACTGGGACAGCGGGCTCGGCGCCGACAACAGTCCCGACGACGTGACCGTGCTCAGCGGGCTCGGCGTCGAGACCAGCTACGCGGACTACTCCACGTCCGAGAGCTTCACGTGCTCCACCGACGCCGAGGTCTGCGAGCAGGCAATCCCCCAGGGTCGGCCCGGGAGTCAGCGCCAGCGATGATCATCAACATACGCTGAAGAATCAGCCGTAGCGTTGAAGCACATACTCGCCAGGGGGTGGGCGCCCGTCGTATTGGCCGAGGGCCATGAGCGGTACTCGCTGTCGTCGCCATCGACCAGGGCGTCCCAGTTTCCGTAGCTCGATGACGTGTGGACGTACCCCAGCCCGTTGCAGCTCTCGTAGTCCGAGGTCCACCCGCAGGACCGCGCCGGGTGCCCGGTCGTGACATAGTCGTGTCCGTTCGCGACCGCGGCGTCCATCGCGTCGTCGATGTCGGACTGCGAAGGCTTGCCCCGTCGGGTCATCGACGCGACGGTGGGCAGATAGAACCCGCCGTCCTCGTTGCAGACCGAGTACGTCTGCTCCCATGTCTTGCCGGTGGATGCGTTGTACGAACACAGCCAGATGTCCGTGGTCAGCTCGACGCTCCACGTAGCGACCGACGAGCAGCCTGAGCAGCCGCTCTCGTCGACGTTCCCGTCGCAGTTGTTGTCGATCTCGTCGCAGACCTCGGAGGCCGCGGGGTGGATGTCGTCGTCTTCGTCGTCGCAGTCGGTGTCGTCGTCCACATAGTCGCTGGGCTGGTCGCAGGCTGTGATCGAGTCATCGCTGGCGCCGTACCCGTCGTCGTCCGCGTCGATGAACCACTCGGTGGCGTCGGTCGGCGTCGGCCCCGCCCCGGAGGAGTCGTCCGTGTCACCATCGCAGTCGTTGTCCACTCCATCGCAGACCTCGTCAGCGTCGGGGTTCACCGCTGAGTCGTCGTCGTCGCAGTCGGTGTCGTCGCTGACGGTGTCCGAGGGTTGGGAGCAGCTTGTCTCGACGTCGTCGGGATCTCCGAAGCCGTCCCCGTCGGCATCGGCGTACCACGAGGAGCCGGACGAGCCGTCCAGATCTGAGTCATCGTCATCGATCAGCGCGTCACAGTCGTTGTCGATCTCGTCGCAGATCTCGTCCGCGCCGGGGTGGGTGTCGGCGGCGTCGTCGTGGCAGTGCGTGGCGTCGGTGCAGTGGTGGGTGGGGGGGTGGCCGGCCCGCGGGGTGTG
>CAYXGP010000143.1:0-22007 GCA_964464515.1 uncultured Enterobacterales bacterium | reverse complement strand
CGCCGTAGCCGTCGCTGTCTGCGTCGGTGTACCACTCGCTGCCGGTGGACAGGTCGACGTCTTCGTCGTCGTCGTCGGTGTCTCCGTCGCAGTCGTTGTCTGTGCCGTCGCAGATCTCCGAGGCGCTCGGGTTGATGCTGGCGTCGGCGTCGTCGCAGTCTTCGCAGGCCGCGAAGCCGTCCGCGTCGTCGTCGGCGTACGCTACGCTTCCGTCGCAGTTGTAGTCGCTGGGATCCGTGCAGTCGTCCTCAACGGCGTCGGGATGAAAGGCCGGATCATCGTCGTCACAGTCCCCGGGCGACTCGGCGTACCCCTCGGGCGCGTCGCAGGCCTGGAGGGTCTCGTCGTCTTTTCCGTAGCCGTCGCCGTCGTCATCGGCGTACCAGGTGCTGGTGACGTCCTCGTCGATCTCCCCATCACAGTCGTTGTCGACGTCATCACACTCCTCGGTGCCCCCGGGGTAGGCGCTCGGCTCCGTGTCGTCGCAGTCGTCGGCGTTCTCCAGGTAGCCGTCTACCGCCGCGCAGCTCTCGATCGGGGTCCAGGGATCGCCGTAGCCGTCACCATCGGCGTCGGCGTACCACGTGAGGACATCATCCTCGTCGATCTCGCCATCACAGTCATTGTCGATTTCGTCGCAGGCTTCATCCGCGTTGGGGTGGATGGTGGCCTCGGAGTCATCGCAGTCGGTGCTATCGGCGACCCTGCCGGCGGGGGTCTCACAGCCCTCGGTCCGGTCTTCTGGATCGCCGTATCCGTCCCCGTCGAGATCGGCGTACCAGTCGACGGACAGACCCTCGTCGATGACGTCGTCGCAGTCGTTGTCCAGTCCGTCACAGAGCTCGCTGGCGCCGGGGTAGACGTCGGCGTTGTTGTCGTCACAGTCGCGGTCTGCCTCGTAGCTGTCACCGTCGATATCGACGACGATGGGACCCTCGCCAGGGTCCTTGTCGGTGCAGGAGATCGCGATGGTGGCGAGCGGGGCGGCGAGGAGAAGACGCAGCATGGAGCCCTCCGGATGATGCCCCTTATCCGACGGGCCGCACCAGAAGACGTTTACACTGCGCGCAATGACGGAACCGGCGCGTCGCGCTCGCGCGCTCGGACCTCCGTGACCCAGAGCGCGGCCATCTCGTGGGCGTTGCGAGGCCGCTCGTCGTTCTTGAGCTGGTTGTAGACGCGGCGGGCTTCGTCGTCGGCGGTGAAGGCTCCCAGCTCGATGCTCCACGCGATGGCGGCCTCGGCGTTGCGGAACACCTTGGGTGTCTGTCGATCGATCGAGCGCTGCTCAGCCTGGGAGAGGCCTCCATAGACCGCCTCCTCGAGGCGCTCGGGCATGCCTTCCCAGTGACCGGAGTCATCCCACAGGACGAGCCCGGACCGACCGCGCCGCGCCCAGAGCACCTCGACGCCGCGCCGCGTGCCCTCGTGGGTGATCTGGAGCTGCAGGTTGATGCTGCGCGTGAGGCGGGCGAGCTCGGTCTGGCTGATGGTCTTACGGACGACGGCCTCCGCCTTTGCGTCGCGGGAGTCCTGCAGGTGGTAGATCCAGAGCACGTCTGTTCCCCAGCGGGTGACGGCGTCCTGGAGCTGCCGCATCGCCAGCGCCTTGTCCTTGAACGCCGCGATGAGGTTGCGCGTTCGGCCCCGCTCTCGATCGACCATGGCCTGCACCACGTAGGGCGTGATGATCGACGTGAGCGAATCGACCACGATGGTGCGCACGTCGGAGTCGGGCATGTTCTCGGTGAGCAGCCGGGTGATGGTGTCGGGATCGGTGTTGTCGCACGCGCGGGGGCTGAGCTTGTAGACCTCCCCCAGGGCGAGATCGAGCACCTCGGAGTAGCGATGGTCGGCGTCGATGATCAGGCTCGGTCCACGGAGCTGAGAAGCGAAGGTGGACTTTCCCGAGCCGGGATAGCCGACGAGGGACCACAGGCGTGGGGGATGGGTAGGTCGGGTCATCTTCTGAAAGGGCATGGTGTTGTCCGGGCCCGGATTGGGTGGGTTTTGTTCATTATATTGTCCGCGTCAGATATTGCCGGTCAGTTTTTGACCTGAACTAAAATCAGTGGAAGGGGTATGCTGGAGAGCTACGCGCGCTGGATCGTTCGCTGTCATCGAGCGATCGGTGTGGCCGTGTTCATCTTCTCGCTGCTGCTGATCACCCTGGCAGGTCAGCGGGTTGCCAGAGATGGGATCCCCATCGACTTCTCACCACAGACCATCCTCACCGACACCCCGGAGCGCCTGGAGCGTCTGGAAGTCATCGAGGACACCTTCGGTCGCGAGGACAACACGCTCGTCTTCATGGTGATCGGCGCGCTGGACTCCGGCCCCGCGGTCTCCATGCTCCGGACGCTGCATGCGCGCCTCGAGGCCCATCCGGCGGCGCGCGCGGTCGACTCTCCCGTGAACGCCTCCCTGCCCACGGTCGCAGACGGCGTACTCACGGTGGTGACCCCGTTTCAGGAGCGCTCTCCCCCAGAAGCGCTGGAGATGCTCGCAGACGATCCGATCACCCGCGGTCTCGTCGTCTCTGCGGACCGCCAGATCGCGATGGTGCGCGTGCGCCTCGATCCCGCGCTCGAGCGGGTCGGCGATCTCACCCCGCACGTAGACGCGCTGGTAGAGATCGCCGCGGCGATCCCGAGACCTCCTGGGATCGACGTCCAGCCGACGGGGATACCCCAGGTGCGGGTCGACGTGGTGCGATCGATGGTCCGCGATCAGCTCGTCTTCGTGCCTGTGATCGGCGCGGCCTTCGCGCTGATCGGGCTGGCGGTGTTTCGCAGGCCCGGCGTGGCCTGGGCGCCGCTCACCTGCGTGCTGGTGGCGGATCTCTGGGCGGTCTGCGCGCTCGTGGCGAGCGGCGTCGTCCTCAACATGCTCTCGGTGCTGGTGCCCATCCTGGTGGTGGTCATCGGCATCGCCGACGGCGTGCACCTCACCGGCCGGTACCGCGATGAGCTCGCCGAGAGCGGATCGGAGGAGGCCCTGGTGCGCACGCTCGCGCACATGGGGCCGGCGTGCTTCCTGACGACCTTCACCACGGCGGCCGGCTTCGCCTCCCTCGCGGTGGCCGACACCCCCGTCCTGGTCGAGTTCGGTCTCCACGCAGCCTTCGCGGTGCTGGTCTGCTGGGCCGCCACCATGGTGCTGCTGCCCGCGTGGCTGGTGGCGCTGCCGCCGCGGGCCTTTCGCGTCGCCGGGGCCTCTCGGAGTCGCGGGATGCTCCGGGTGGTCGACGCCTTCGTCGCCCGTCGGGCGCCGCTGGTGCTGGCGGGGTGTGTGGTGGCGATGGTCGCCGCTGCGGCCGCCGGCAGCACCATCCAGCCGAATTCCCACCTCACGGACATGTACCGCGACGATCATCCCCAGGCCCGCGCCATCGCCACGGCCGACGCGCGACTCGGCGGCATCATCCCGGTGATGGTCCACGTCGAGGGGGAGCCGGGGGCGCTGCTGGAGCCCAGCAACCTCGCGCGGATCCAGCGGATGGAGAGCGCGCTGCGAGAGAGCAACGGCGCCGGCTGGACGATGTCCCTGTCCGGGGGGCTCCTGCGTCTGCATGAGACCCTCAGGGGGGAGCCGCGACTGCCGCCGACCGGCGGGGCGGCGAGCCAGGAGGTGCTGCTGGCAGAGCTGTCCGGTTTCGAGCCCCTGCGCGGCCTCGCAACACCTGAGCTGGATCAGGCCCGCATCCTCGCGCTGTGTCGCGACATCGGGGGGGTGGGCTTCATCGCGCTGCGAGATCACCTGATCGGGGTCGCCGACGAGATCTTCGAGGGCAGCGGTCTGCGGGTGGAGGTCACCGGAGACGGGCTCGTCACCTCGGCGGGGATCCATCGCCTGATGTCGGATCTGATCGCCAGCGTGGGCGTGATCTACGCGGTGATCGGCGTCACCCTCTGGGGGTTGTCGCGCAGTCTGCGGGTGGCGCTGGTGGCGGCGCTGCCGAACGTGCTCCCGCTGGTCTTCCTCACCGCGTCGCTGGCGGCGCTGGGGCTGGACGTTCAGACGCACAACGTCGCCTGCTTCTCCATCGCCATCGGCCTCGCGGTGGACGACACCATCCACTTCGTCGCGCGGTTCGGGCAGGAGCGGCGAGCGGGGCGGTCCGTCGGCGAGGCGGTCTCGCGCACCTACCAGGGAGCGGGCCACGCCATCGTGCTCACGTCCATCCTGCTGATCTGCGGTTTCGGGCTGCTGATCGCCAGCGATCTGACGGCCACGCGCCAGCTCGGGTACCTGACCTGCCTCACGGTCGTCGCCGCGCTCATCGGCGACCTCCTGATGCTGCCGGCGATGCTGCACCTTCTGGGACGCAGGGCGGCCACCATGAATTAGAGGATGGCCGAGATCCAGTCTTCCGGAGCCGCCATGCGTCTGCCCTCATCCTCCCTTCTTCTCATTCTCGCCCTGGCATGCGCCGACAAGGACGGCGTCATCGGCACCGGTGGCTCCGACACCGCCACCGCGACGAACCCCGGCACCGCCACCACGGGCACCGACGGTGACGGCGACGGGCACGGCACCATGATGGACTGCGACGACACGGATCCGGACGTCCACCCCGACGCCGCCGAGGTCTGCGACGGCATCGACAACGACTGTGACGGGGTGATCGACGGCAGCAGCGCGCAGGACGCCGAGACCTGGTACACCGACGGCGACGGCGACGGCTTCGGCGATCCCGACTCCGCGGTGACGGTCTGCGACCAGCCGAGCGGGGCCGTGCAGGAGTCCTCCGACTGCGACGACTCCGACGCGTCGATCAACCCCGACGGTGAGGAGATCTGCAACTCTGAAGACGACGACTGCAACGGGGAGATCGACGATAACCCCACCGACGCGGTGCTGACCTACTTCGACGCCGACGCAGACGGCTGGGGGGTGTCCGACAAGACCGCGAAGGCCTGCCCGGGAGCCGGGAGCTGGGCGGAGGTCGACGGTGACTGCGACGACAACGACGGCACCGCCAACCCGGGCGCCGACGAGACCTGTGACGACGGCGTCGACAACGACTGCGATGAGGGCGTCGATGAGGGATGCAGCTACGAGGGCTGGCAGATCTTCAGCGGCCTGACTGGGACGCCTGTGGAGACAGCCTGCACCCTTGTCTGGACCACCTCGGGGACGCCCTACAGCTCTCCCTGCGGCGACTGCGACTTCGCCTTCGAGGTCGAATTCACCTACGATCGCGGGGCGCAGAGCGTCGATCCAGGCGGGTGCGTAGACGGGATGGGCGGCGACGCGAGCCTCGACGGATCGTACCCGTTCGGGTTCGTCCCGGACTACTTCGGGTCTGGGTACGGCGCGGTGATGTGGCTCAACCCGTATTCGCTGTACGGCGCCACCTGGGAGTTCCTGGCCGAGGCTGACTTCGACTCGGTGACCTCTACGCTGGTCTACGAGGAGAACGGCGGCGGGTCGTACTACGGCCTGCCGTACTACGGCTGGGAGATGTACGGCTATGCGCTCACCAACGGCGACGTGCCGGCGCTGCCTGAGCTCGACTTCGACGGCGACGGCTACCCCTCCAGCAGCGACTGCGACGACTCCAACATCGACGTCAACCCGGGCGCCGCCGAGGTCTGCGACGGCGTCGACAACAACTGTGACGGGCTCACCGACGACGACGATCCGGCCCTCACCGGCGGCACCGTGTCGACGTTCTCCCAGGACTGGGACGGTGACGGCTACGGAGACTCCAGCGCCAAGCTCACGATAACGGCCTGCGAGGCGCCCTCGGGGTACGGCCCCGCGGAGGACTGCGACGATCGAGAGGCCACCACCTACCCCGGGGCGGTGGAGATCTGCTCCGATGGGGCCGACAACGACTGTGACGGCGTCACCGACACCGACTGCGATGCGTGGGTCGGAGAGCGAAGCGTCGTCTTTGACGGGGTCCCCTGCGAATACGTCTGGCAGACGACGGGCGTCACCAGCTCGGTGTCCTGCCCGACCTGCGATCTGGTCTACGACGTCAGCGCCACCGACAACGTGGAGGTCAGCGGCGAGTGGTACTGCGGCGGCAACCAGCCCGACGAGTCCTATACCCTGGGCTATGTGGCCGACTACTACGGCGTCGAGGCGCTGATGTGGCACGACGGGGTGTCGTTCTATCCCCGCTTCGAGGCCGCGCTCATCGGCGGAACCCTGTCCTACGTCACCTACGGCTCGCAGGGGTTCTACGGCTACTACATCGACTACACATGGTCGGGCACCGCGACGGTGAGCTACTGAGATGCCCGCGCGCTCCACACCGACCGCGCTCCTGCTCCTCCTCCTGGCCTGCGGCGACAAGAGCGACGCAGTCGACACCGGGGGGGAGACCTCCACGACCACGGCCAGCACGACCACGACCACCAGCGGCACGACCGCGACGGATCGCGACGGTGACGGCTACGTGGGAGACGCCGACTGTGATGACTCGGACGCCTCGGTCAACCCCGACGCGCCCGAGACCTGCAACGGTCGCGACGACGACTGTGACGGCAGCGTCGACGAGGACGCCACCGACGCCAGCACATGGTACGCCGACGCCGACGGCGACGGCTACGGCGCGGGCGCCGGGACGAGCTCCTGCGTGGCGCCCTCGGGAATGGTCGAGACCGGGACCGACTGCGACGACAAGGATCCCACCATCTCGCCCGCCGCGTCCGAGATCTGCAGCGACGGGGTGGACGAGGACTGCGATGGCCTGGTCGACGACGACGACGACTCGCTCGATACGACCACCGCCTCGATGTGGTACGTCGACGCCGACTCGGACGGATTCGGCGGTGAAGAAGCGCCGGCCTGCACCCAATCCTCCGGGACGGTCATCGTCGGCGGAGACTGCGACGACGAAGACAACACGATCTCGCCGGCCACCCCTGAGCAGTGCGACGGGATCGACAACGACTGTGACGGTCGGGTCGACGGCTCCGGCTCGATCGACGCGACCCCCTGGTACCTCGACACCGACGGTGACGGCTTCGGCGGGGCGGACTCCGAGGTGGCTGCATGCGAGCAGCCGAAGGGCTTCATCGAAGACGGCACGGACTGCGACGACACCAGCGCGCTCGCTGAGTGGACGTATCCGGGCGCGGCAGAGGTCGAGTCTCTGTTGGACTGCATGAAGGATCTGGACGGCGACGGATATGGCGATGAGTCGCCGACGACTGCAGGGGTGATCGCGGGGACGGACTGCGACGACAACGCCGGCTTCCTCAGCCCCGGCGAGCCTGAGGTCTGCAACGACATCGACGATGACTGTAACGGCGTCATCGACACGGACTCACCAGAGGCCTCGCTGTGGTATGTCGACTCTGATGGTGACGGCTACGGCGAAGTCGACTCAACGAACAGCACTCCGGACTGCGCGCAGCCCAGCGGGACCGTCGGTGTCGGCGGCGACTGCGACGACTCCGATCCAACAATCAGCCCCGGCGCGAGCGAGGTCTGCGACGGCGGCATCGACAACGACTGCAGCGGCTCCTCGGACGACGACGATCTGGGGCTCGATCGCTCGACCACCTCGCTGTGGTACGCCGACGCCGACGGCGACGACTACGGCGATGAGTGGGACACCACGTCGGCGTGCTCGGCGCCCTCCGGGTACTGCGCCGACGCCGGAGACTGCGACGACACCGACGCCAGCGTCTACCCCGCGGCCGTCGAGACCTGTGATGGGGTCGATGACGACTGCGATGGCGCCATCGATGAGACGACGGTCTGCTACGACGACGACGGCGACGGGTATACGGAGAACAGCGGCGACTGCGACGACGAAGACGCCGGCACCAACCCCGGCGCCGCCGAGGAGTGCGACGGCGGCGACGACGACTGCGACGGTGACATCGACGAGCTCGGGGTCTGCTACGTCGGATGGAGCGGGCTCCGTGAGATCAGCTACGACACCGAGGTGGGCGGCTCGGTGGTCGGCACCTGCGAGCACCTCTGGACCACCGCCGGGGCGGTGTCATCGACCGCCTGCTCGGATTGTGACTTTGTCTTTGACGTGGACGCCACCTGGGACAGCGTGTTCGGCTCCGGGTGCGCCGACGAGAGCGACGCGCTCGGGGACGAGCTCGGGTACGCCGCGGACTACGCTGGCGCCGAGATGGTGCTGTATGGGTACCTTGGCACGTTCTACCCGCGATTCTACGCCAGCCTGGGCGGAGACGAGCTGACGTACTGGACCAGCGGGACCTACCTGACGAGTCCGAAGTACACGATCACCTACGATTGGTATGGGGTCGCCACGCTCTATGAGTGATCAGAGCTGGATGCAGCCATTCACCGCATAGTGTTTGGGGTCTTCTCCCCAGCTCCAGCAGTGCTGAGACGCGTTCTCGATCAGGATGAACGTCACGGTATCGGCGATGCCATCATAGAACCACGTGGTCTGCCCGGCTGACACGCCCACCGTTCCGGGGCCGCCGACGTCCTGGTGGACCGACTCCAGCGAGAGCCCGTCGGAACCGGCGGGGTGACACAGCCCGTCGGAGCCGTCGCCGCTGGTGCAGTCCTCCCCCATCCAGCCGTCCGCCACGCCGGTCTGGGCCATGCCGAACCCGTAGCCGTCTGGGTGGCCCCCGGAGATGGACAGCGTCAGCCCGTCGTCCTCCCAGATGGCGCCGACCACGAAGTCGGCGTCGGTCGTGAAGACGCCCGTGTCTGCGGTGTCCACCGTGTTGCCGGTCACCTGGTTACCGCAGCCGAGGAGGAAGAGGAGCGTGAGCATGGGGGATCTCCGGTCGCGCCCTACCTATCCCGTCACCGGGGTATCTCCGCCAGACCCGCCCGCTCGACCCAGCCGCGCTTGCCGTCCGACAGCGCGATGTGCGCCCACTCGCCGCGGACCTCGACCACCTCGCTCTCGACCCCCTCGTGCAGCTTGAACCGCACCACGGCGTCCGTGGTCGTGCTCGTGTAGACAGAGATCTCCGGCTCCAGAACGACCCCCACCGTGGTCGGCCACCCGGCGCGGGCCACCGCCGAGCCCACCAGCGCGACCAGCGGCAGCCCGAGCCCCCAGCACAGCGCGGTCAGCCACTCCCGGCCGGGTCGCAGCCGCCGCGCGGCCAGCGCCAGCCAGAACAGCACGCTGCAGACACCAGCGGCCAGCCGGATCTCCTGCCGGCCCAGGCCGTGGTGCCAGAACAGGAGGGTCCGCTGCAGCGGATCTGCGCCCGGCGGCGTGACGGCGTCGGCGACCTGCATGCGGCAGTACGCCAGGTTCGCGGTGAGGTCGGCGTGCCGAGGGTTGAGCGCGAGCCCCGCGCGGTAGGAAGCGATGGCCTCGCCGAGCTGCTCGTCGCGGAGCAGCGCGTTGCCGAGGTTGAGGTGGATGGGCGCGGAGGCCAGCCCGGCGTCGATGAGCGTCTGGTAGCCCTCTGCGGCCGCCGCGTGTCTGCCGGCTTCGTGGTCGGTGTTGGCCTGCAGGAAGAGCTGCGCCGGCTCAATCGGATCGGCTGCATGCACGTTCATCGCGAGCAGGAGGGCGATCACCGGGCCTTCCCCAGCGCTTCGTCGATCTGCTCCACCAGATCGAGCAGCACCTGCTGAAGTTCACGGACGCCGGCCCGCTCCGCAGCGCCCGCGCCGAACTGCAGGCGCTCCAGCCACGACAGTCTCCGCTCGACCTCCTCGGCGAGCAGGCGATCGACGCCGGCTTCCTCCAGGAGCGCGCGCGCCTCCGACGGCGTGAGGGCGCCGCCCTCGGTCCCCAGCTTGTCACCCAGGTAGATCCGCACGGCCTTCGAGCCCTGCTGCGCGGCGTTCGAGGTGCGCCGCTGCGCGACCTCCGTGCCGACCTCCTCCAGGGCCGCCCGCGCGGTCCGCAGGGCGTTCTGGCGACGCCGCAGCCCGCCGTCCCGGTGGTAGCGGTCGCGCTTGCGGAGCCGGACGAGCAGCCCCATGTAGAGCAGCGGCGGTCCGAACAGCGCGCCGGCCCACAGCGCCCGCGCCTGCGACTCATCCACCGCGGGCAGCGCGTCCAGGCGTGGATGAATCGGCAGGATGTCGTCAGCGAGGAGCTTCACCTCCGAAGCAGAGACCGCCGCGCCGCCGGTGGCGTTCAGGTCCTCTCCGGTCTCTGCAGGGAGCACCGTGAGCGACAGCGGCGGAGGGGTCTGCGTGCGGTACTCGCCGAGGTCGGGGTCGAACGTCACGAGGGACAGCTCGGGCAGCGTCACGTCTCCCGGCGCCAGCGGGACGAGCGCCCAGCCGAAGGTGCGACCGCCGCTCAGCTCGCCGCCGCGGGTGGAGATCTCACCTGTGGGCTTGTCCTCGTACACCTTGAAGGTCTCGGGCACGGAGAAGTCCGGGGCGGCGATGAGTCGCGCGTTGCCGGAGCCGGAGATCTTCGCGGTGACGGTCGTCGACTCGCCGACCCGCAGAGACGTCCGACTGAGGTCGGTCCGCAGGTGGAAGTCACCGACCAGCCCGGAGAACTCCGCGGGCGGCGGGGGGAGGGGGCGCACCTGGAGCTCCACAGGCTCCGAGCGCAGGGTCACGGGCCGCGCCTCGGTGGTGCCGAAGAAGTCGTCGAAGAAGCGGCCGCGGCTGCTGCCCCGGCGGCGCTCCACGAGCCCGACCGACAGCGCGACCGGCGCCAGCTCGTAGGAGCCCGGGTCGGTGGGCAGCAGCAGCTTCTCCACCTCCGTGACCAGGTAGGTGTGGCCGGACTGGATCGTCTCGTACTCGCGGCGCGCCTCGACGTCCTCGACCATGAAGGCCGACAGGTCGGGCAGCTCCAGGCTGGCGTTCACGACCCGCACGCGGCGATAGAACCGAACGGTGTAGCGCACCTGCTCGTGGACGTAGGGAGCGGTCTCCGACAGGGTCACCGTCACGAAGGCCTCGCGGTTTCCCGTCGGGCGCTCGCCCACCGGCAGGATGCGCAGATCCAGCGGCGCCGAGTGGGTGCGCCGGCCGTCGATGATCGCCGACACCGGACCCACCCGGAAGTCGCCGACCTGCGCCGAGACGAGGGTGTAACGGTAGACGTGCGTGACGGACTGGCGCCCGTTCTCATAGGACATCTGGGTGGAGCGGCCGGCCGGATAGACCTGGAAGCCGGAGATCTGCGGCAGCTCCGGGCGCTTGCGCGCGGAGCCCTGCACGGCGATCGACAGGGTGATCTGATCGCCGACGATGGCCTCGACCCGATCGGCAGTGAGCGAGATGCTACCGGCGAGCGCGGTCAGCGTCGAGAGGAGCAGGAGCATGGCTACCAGTCCTTTCCGTTCGTGGTTCTGCGACCGCGGCGTGACTGCGGTCGCGTCTCGTCGAGGGACTGGAGCAGGCGATCGGCCTCCTCGGCGGTGAGCTGTCGCCCCGGAGCCTGCGCCACGCCGCCGTCGGGCTGGCCGTCGCCGTCGCTGTCGATCTGGTTGGGATCTGTCTCGCCGGGCCCGACGCGGCCGTCACCGTCGCGGTCTTCTTGCCCGTCGCTCAGCCCGTCGCCGTCGGTGTCGGGGTTCGCCGGATCGGTGGGGTTCTCGGCCTGCTGCTCCTGGGCGTCGCTCAGTCCGTCGCCGTCGCTGTCTTGTTCGCTCTGCTGACCCTGCTCATCTTGCTGCTCACTCTGCTCTCCCGGCTGACCCTGCTCATCTTGCTGCTGGTCCTGGTCGCCTTGTTGCTGGTCCTGGTCGCCTTGTTGCTGGTCCTGGTCGCCTTGCTGCTGGTCTTGCTGCTGGTCTTGCTGTTCCTGTTGGCGTTTCTGCGACTCCTCGTGTCTGCGGCGGATCTCGTCGCGTACGAATTCCAGGTTGTATTTCGCGTCGGCGTGCTCAGGGTCTGTATCGAGTGTCCGCTGATAGTGCGCGACCGCCTCGTCGAGGGCCCCCTGCCGGTAGGCGGTGTTCCCCTGTGCGTAGGACGCCCGCGCGCGCAGCGTGTCGTCACCGAGCCCCGCTGCCTGCGCGAACGACCGGGCCGCCGCTTCGTAGTCGCCGGACCCGTACTGCGCTGACCCTGCATTCAGCAGCAGCCCGGGGTTCAGCGGGTCCTCGACGAGTCGCTCGACGAATGCGGTCATCGCCTCTTCGTAGCGACCGTCCGCGTAGGCGGCCCAGGGATCGACGTCGCCGGCGCGTACAGTCAGTGTCAGCAGAAACGCCGCGATCATCCGGTCCTCCTGCTTCGCTCCGAGATGAACGGCTCCACGACGAGGAGCAGCAGCGCGAGTCCGATGAGCCACTGGAAGCGGTCGGTCCAGCGCTGCCGCCGCACCGAGGTCAGCTCCTGGTCCTCCAGCGTCGCTTTGATCCCCTTGTGGTAGATCGTCTCCAGATCCAGATCCCCGCTGACGCTGCGCACATAGCGCCCGCCAGTCTCCAGCGCGAGCTTCTGCAGAGTGGGCTCATCGAGGCGGCTGAGCACCAGCTCTCCGCGGGCATCGCGACGGAAGCCACCCCCCTCCGCGGGGATCGGTGAGCCGTCCGGCTTGCCGATGCCGATGGTGAAGACACGCACCCCCTGCTCGGCGGCCTCTTTCGCCGCGGTGAGGGCCTCGCCGCTGTGGTCTTCGCCGTCTGTGATCAAGATAATGGCCTGGGACTGGCGCCGACCGCCCTCGAAGGCTGCGAGCGAAGCGCGGACGGCCTCGCCGATGGCCGTGCCCTTGATCGGGATGGAGTCGGTGTCCATGCCGGACAGGAACAGCTCGGCCGCGCCGTAGTCCAGCGTGAGGGGGCACTCCAGGAAGGCGGCGCCGGCGAAGGCCACCAGGCCCACGCGATCACCCTGGAGCAGGCGCAGCAGATCGCGGATCTCCCTGCGCGCCCGCGAGAGGCGGCTGAGATCGTCTCCGGCGGCGTCCTGGACGAGCATGGAGTCAGAGACATCGAGGGCCACGACGAGGTCCACCCCCTTCCGCTCCATCTCCTCCCAGCGGTACCCCACGCGCAGCTCGCACAGCGCGAGCACCAGCGCGGCGACCGAGAGGATCACCAGGGCGGTCTTCGCGCGGCGGCGGCCGGAGCTCACGCCCGTCACCAGATGCTTGAGGAGGGCGGCCTCCGCGAAGCGAGCGAGCAGCACCGCGCGGCGGCGAGCGGACCAGATCGCCAGGGCGATGAGACCAGGGACGAGCCAGAGGAGCCAGAGCACCTCGGGGCGACCGATGTCCATGGCGTCGCCCGTCACGGGATCCTCCGGAAGCGCGTCGAGAGCAGCACGAGCTCGAGGAGCAACAGAACCAGCGCGGGCCAGACCAGCCGCGGGTACCGCTCGTCCACCTCCAGGATGCGCTCGGTCTCCACCTCGGACTTCTCCAACCGATCGATCTGATCGTAGATCGCCTCCAGCGCGTCTGCGTCTTCGGCCCGCCAGTACCCCCCGCCCGTCGCCGAGGCGATGGCGCGCAGGCTGTCTTCGTCCAGATCGGCCTCGATGTACCGAACCTGGGGACCGAACAGCGTGTCTTCAAGAATGGGCACCTTCCCCCGGGTGCCCGCGCCGATCGCGTACACCTTCACGCCGAACGTGCGCGCGATCTCCGCGGCTTGAGTCGGCGTGATCGAGCCGGCGTTGCTGCGCCCATCGGTGAGCAGCACCACCACCTTGCTCTCCGCCTCTGACTGCCGCAGCCGCTTGATGGCCGCGCCCAGCGCCGAGCCGACCGCCGTGGCGTCGCCCGCCATCCCGATCTCCAGGCGATCGAGGAACGTCGCGACGATGCCGTGATCCAACGTAAGGGGACACTGGGTGTAGGCCTCCGAGCCGAACACGACCAGCCCGATCTGGTCGCTGTCGCGCTTGGAGACGAACTCCGCCATGACGTCGGTGACCACCGCCAGCCGATCTCGACGCCGCGCGATGGGCCGATCGGCGTCGAGATCGAGCGCGCGCATGCTGCCCGAGGTGTCGACCACCAGCATGATGTCGATGCCCTCGGTGTGCTCCTTCGACAGCTCTCGTCCCGTCTGCGGGCGCGCCATCGCCAGCACGAGCAGCCCCACGGTGAGCAGCCGCAGCGCCAGCACCAGCGGTCGGAGCCGCAGCCGCCACGATCGCCGCAGACCCGACAGGCGGCGGAGGGCCGAGAAGCGCACGCTGGCCCCCGGGGCGCCGCGCGTGCGGAGGAGCCAGAGCACCACCCAGATCGCGTACGCGGGCCCGAGGGCCCACAGCATCCACGTGTCGTCGAAGAACATCGCGCCGGCCGGGTACATCAGGCCTCCGCCGGCGCGGGGACCGTGGACTCGACGAAGCCGAGCGCCTGCTCCCAGGTGGTGGAGATCTCGCCCTCGTCCGGGCTGTGCCCCGCGAACTTCACCCGATCGGTGGTCTGCAGGAACGCCCGCAGGTCGCGCCGCTGCTCCGGCGTCAGCTCATCCAGCTCACCGAGGCGAGAGACTATCTCCTCGCAGGTGAGATCGGTCGCGTTGAGTCCGAAGCGGCCCTCGACGTACGCGCGGATCACGGTGGAGATGTCGAAGTGGAACGCGTGGACGTGCTCGGACTGATCGAGATCGGCTGCGCGGAGCGCCTCCAGCGCCGCGAAGGCCACCTCATGCGCGGGCGGGGGCGGCGGCTCCACGCGCGGCCGCCGCCAGCGCCGCGCTCCCGCGACGCCCAGGCCCAGCGCCGTCACCCCTCCGGCGAGCGCCGCCCAGACCCACCACGGGGGCGGCGGCGGCGGCTCCAGCGGGCCCAGCCCGCGGATGTCCGTGGCGGTGCCGTCCTCCGGGATCACCGAGGCCACCTCCACGAACAGCGTGGAGGTCTCTGCGACGTTCCAGCTCTCTGCGTCGGGTTCGCGCCACGAGACCGTCGTGGCGGGCAGCACGTACGAGCCCACCAGATCAGCGCGGAGCTCGAACCACCAGCGCTCCACTTCGCGGCCTGTGCGCAGGGTCTCCTGCTCTCGACCCAGATCGATGATGCGGAAGCCCGCGATCTCTCCGCCCGGCTCAGGCAGCTCCACCTCCAGCGCCGGGTCGCGCTGGACCTCGATGACGTACCGCACGCGATCGCCGGTGGTCGCGACGGCGGGATCCACGCTCGCGCGGACCTCCACCGGCGGGGGCGGCGTGGCGGGGGGCGGCGCGGCCTCATCACAGGCGGCCAGGAGCAGCAGGAGCGTGCTCAGGGGGCACCCCCCGCGATCGGATCGAGCGCCTCCGGAAACACCTGCACCGCGCTGTCTGTCATCTCCTGGGCGATCACCGCCTCCAGAGCCTCCTGAAGTCGCGCGGCGCGGTGATCCCGCGCGACCGCCGCGCGCGCCTCTGCGGAGAGCTCCGCGAAGGGGGCCTCAGAGTCGCTGGAGTAGCGCTCGCGGTGCGCCAGGTACCAGGTCTCCTGCTCGCCCGGCGTGCTGGTGATGCCCGCGACGATCTCGCGCTCGACGAAGGCCGCGGAGGCCGCCTGCCGGCTCAGCCGCTCCACCTGACGGAGGACCTCGGGATCATCGGCGAGACCCAGCCGCCGCGCCTTCTGCCACAGCAGGGCGTCGGCGACGAATTGTTGGAGGAACGCTCGCTGGCCCTGCGGACCCTCGAAGTGACGGGCCATCTCGGGCGGCAGGTCGTCCAGCGCCCTGCGGACCTGGGAGGCGGTGAATTCCTCCTCTCCTATACGCACGGCCACCGGATCGCCGCTGGCGCGCTCGGCGGGATCGAGCGCGCTGGCGCTGGAGAGCGCCGCCCGCGCTTGCGAACCGCGACCGAGCCGCTCCAGGGCGGCGACGATCCCCGACGCCGCCTCCGTCGACCCCATCTGCTCGGCCTCGATGAACCACCGCAGCGCCGCCCCGGGGCGCCCGGCGTCCGCGTATGCGCGGCCCAGGCTGTAGGCGACGGCCGCGTGGGCCTCGGGATCGCCCGGCAGGTGCTCGGCGTAGAGCGCTGCGGCCTGATCCAGCGCGCCGGCCGACAGCAGGCGCGCGGCGATCGTGCGCCGGCGATCGTGCACCCTGGAGTCGTCCGGCGCGTTCACGGTCCCCACGACCAGATTCATGATGAGCCCGCCCGCCACCACGGCCAGGACGACCCAGCTCACGGTGAGACCGACCGGAGATCGCTCGGGTTTGGGCGCGGGGCGGTTTGGTGGACGCAGTGTCATCAGCGCCTCCCCTCTCGACGGCGAAAGAAACCCACGATGGCGTCTACCGGAGACTCTGCGGTGGACAGCGCGATCCGACCGACTCCAGAGGACCGGAACAGGTCCGTCTGCGCTGCGTCGTGGGAGGTGCCGGCCTGCGCGAAGGCCGCACGCAGCCGCCGGTCTGAGGTGTCCACCAGGATCCGCTCGCCCGTCTCGGCGTCTTCCAGGGCGATGATCCCCACGTCGGGTAGCGCCGCCTCGCGGGGATCCGAGATCGAGATGGTGGTGAGATCGTGGCGCCGGGCCAGCACGCTCAGGTTGCTCTGGAACCCGCTGTCGAGGAAGTCCGAGATCAGGAAGGCCACCGCTCGGCGGCGGGTGACCTTGCCCATGAACTCCAGGGCTCCGTCCAGATCGGTGCCGCGCGCGGTGGGCTGGAAGGCCAGGATCTCGCGGATGACCCGCCAGACGTGGGCGCGGCCCTTGGAGGGCGGGATGTAGCGCTCCACGCGGTCCGAGAACACGATGAGGCCCACGCGGTCGTTGTTCTTGACGGCCGCCAGCGCGATGATGGCCGCGGCCTCCGCCGCCAGCTCCTGCTTGAGCCTGCGGCGGGTGCCGAAGGCCGAAGAAGCGCTCACGTCCACCACGAGCATCACGGTCAGCTCACGCTCTTCGCGATGCACCTTGATGTAGGGCGCGTTCATCCGCGCGGTCACGTTCCAGTCGATGTTGCGGACGTCGTCACCCGGCTGGTACTCGCGCACCTCCTCGAAGGCCATCCCCCGGCCGCGGAAGGCGCTCTCGTACGAGCCGGCGAGCGCGCTGCTCACCAGGTGCCGGGTGCGGATCTGGATCGTCTTGATCCGCGCGAACAGCGCGGGATCCAGCTCGGGGGGATGGGAGGAGGGGCGGGCGGTGGACATCTTGATCAGGGGGTGTCGGCGGGCTCCGCCCCCGCGTCAGCGGGGGCCAGAGACCGGTCAGGTGGTCTCGGGGCTGCCGATGTCAGGGGGTATCCACGGTGGAGAAGATCTCCTGCAGGATGTCGTCGCTGGTCATGTCGCGCGCCTCGGCCTCGTACGAGGGGATCACGCGATGCCGCAGGACGTCCGGTCCGATGCTCTTGACGTCCTGCGGTGTGACGTACCCGCGGCCAGCCATCATCGCGTGGACCCGGGCGGCCTGGGTCATGTAGATGCCCGCGCGGGGCGAGGCGCCGTACTCGATGAGCCGCTCCAGCGACTCCAGGCCGTAGACGCGCGGCTCCCGGGTCGCGAAGACGATCTCCACGATGTAGTCGGAGATCTTGTCGTCCATGATCACGCGGTCGGCGACGGCGCGGGCGGCGAGCACGTCGTCGGTGTCGAGCACCGCGGCGGTCTTCGGCAGCTCCCGGGTAGACATCCGGCGGATGATCTCACGCTCCTCGTTCTTGTCGGGGTACCCCACGCGCAGCTTGAACATGAAGCGATCGACCTGCGCCTCGGGCAGGGGGTAGGTGCCCTCCTGCTCGATGGGGTTCTGGGTCGCCAGGACCAGGAACGGCCGCGGCAGCAGGTGGGTCTCGTCGGCCAGCGTCACCTGCCGCTCGGCCATCGCCTCGAGCAGCGCCGACTGCACCTTGGCGGGCGCGCGGTTGATCTCGTCGGCCAGCAGCAGGTTGGTGAAGATGGGGCCCTTCTTCGTGGTGAACTCGCCCTGCGCGGGCCGGTAGATCTGGGTGCCCACGAGGTCTGCGGGCAGCAGGTCCGGCGTGAACTGCACGCGGGCGAAGTCGGCGCGGACGGCCTGCGCGAGCGTCTTGATCGCGGTGGTCTTCGCGAGCCCGGGCAGGCCCTCCACCAACACGTGGCCGTCGGCGATCAGGGCCAGGATGAGGCGATCGACCAGCGCGCGCTGCCCGACCACCACGCGGCCGATCTCCTCGCGCAGCCGGGCGATGACCTGCTGCTGGCGGCCGATCTCCTGCTCGATGCCGAGCTCCGGGGCGATGTTGCTCATGGGGTGTCCTCCGTGGCGGCGCGGAGCGCGCGGGTCGCCAGGCGTTCGAGGTGATCGAGGTCCCGCTTCGGCGGGGGCTGCCCGGCATATCGCGCCCGCTCCTCCCACCGCTCGAGAGGGAGCCCCGCGGGGGTGGCGTCCAGCTCATGGAGCAGCGGACGGATGATGACCAGGAAGCCCGCCGCGTCGCCCTCCAGTCGGCAGGCGCGGGCCGCGTCGAGGCGCTCCCGTCGCTCCTTTGACGGATCTGGGGCGGCGGGTGCGCGACGTCGCCTCTGCAGCACCAGGGGAGCCAGTCCGAGGCCGGCGGCCAGCGCGACGCCGCCACCCACCCACGCCGCCGGGGGGAGGCCGGCCCAGGTCGCGGAGGCGACGCTCACGATCGGGCCGGTGACCTGCGCGGTCTGCAGCGCCGCGCCGTGGGGCGTAAACGGAATCTGCACCGGGTCCAGCGCGAAGCTCCCCGTCTCCAGGCCCACGACGCCCAGGTGGTAGGTCAGCTCCTGGTGACCGTCTGTGCTGCTGCTCGACGCGGTCGTGGCGCGGGCCTCCAGCCCCTCCGGGATCCCCACGGTCGGTGGGTGGAGCGTGTAGTCCGAGAGATCTCCCTTCCACTGGATCGACACGGCGAGGATGAACGGCTCGCCCACCTCTGGCGTGGGCGTCGACACTGTCACCTGCGCCGTCGGCGGGGCGACCTCGACCATCGGCACGGCGGGTGTTCCGGCGGACGCCCCCGCGGCGTTGGGCGCCCCTGCGGAGGTCGTTCCTGCGGGTGAGGCCCCCGGGGTGACCGGATCCCCGAGCGCATCGAACGCGGGGATGAACTTCGTCCAGTCCTTCGCGCCCCGGCTGATCGCCACCACCTGCCCGGCGGGGTCGATCAGGTAGCTCAAGGGGATGGCGGTGGCCTGCCAGGCGGACGCCACCCGACCGGACTGGTCGTGCAGCACCGGGAAGGACACCCCGAAGCGGCCGAGAAAGCGGGGGAGGGGAGCGGCGCTGCGATCGGTGGACACCCCCAGCACGTCCAGGCCCGCGCCTCCCCGCGCCTCGTGGAGCGCCTGGAGCGACGGCATCTCCTGGGCGCAGGGCCCGCACCAGGTCGCGAAGAACGTCAGCAGCACCCAGCGCCCGCGATGGTCGGACAGCGCGTGGGTCACCCCAGCCAGGTCCGGCAGGGAGATCTCTGCGGCCGCCTGCGGTGAGAGCGGCGTCAGCCCCGCGGAGCGCAGCACGGCCGGATCGGCCGCCCGAGCGGTGGACGCCAGGAGCGCAGCCAGCAGCGCGATTGGGAGATGGGTGGTTCGCATCGAGACCGCTCGAATGGGGCGTGGGAGCGCCAGGGTCAAACGGAAGGGGGGCGGGGATTAATCCCTGCGCGGGTCTTCTGCCAGGGTCCGCCTGAGTGGGCTCGCCGACGGGCGCTGAAGGCGTCACGCCACGCCGCCGCGGAGCCCGCGAACCTCTACCTGTAGAGGGAGCGATCGGACTATAATCCACCTCCCCCGATCCGAGGAGCACCATGACCTTTCCCCGGCCTACCTCCCCAATGTGGCTCATCGCCCCCCTGCTCGGCCTGGCTCTGCTCGGCTGTGAGGACAAGGACGATGAGGAGACCACCGCCACGACCGGGACGACGAGCGGAGGCACCACCTCTGGTGGTACGACCTCGGGCAGCGCCACCTCGGGCAGCGCCACCTCGGGCGGCACCACCTCGGGCGGCACGAGCGGCTCACGGACCGACGCGGACGGCGACGGCTTCTTCGCGGAGACCACCGATTGCGATGACGACGATCCCGCGATCAACCCCGACGCTGAGGAGGACTGCGGCGATGGCGTCGACAACGACTGTGATGGTGTCATCGACTGCGCGGTGTACTCTGGCTGGGCGGGTAGCGGCGAGTTCATCTTCGAGGTCGCTGGGTTCGGCGAGACCTGCGATCTCATCTGGCAGACGCGAGGCGTGGCGTCGTCCGTGGCCTGTGACCAGTGCGATCTGATCTACGACATCGATGCCTATGATGTCGTAGATGAGATCGGCGGCTGCGCTGACTGGGGAGATGACTGGGCGGACACCACCCTGGGCTACACCGCCGACTACAATGGCTACGGCGAGTTCATGTTGTCTGAGTACAACGGAACCTTCTACCCCGCGATGTACGCATACCTGAGCGGTACGAGCCTGGAGTACTGGAGTCAGTTCTCGGTCACGAACCTCAACAACACCTATTACATCACCCGCTACGGTCAGGCCGAGCTCTACGACGCGACTACCGCAGACATCGATGGTGATGGCTTCATCCTCGCAGACGACTGCGATGACCTGAACGCTGATATCAACCCCGACGGCGTCGAGATCTGCAACGAGATCGACGATGACTGCGACGGCGACGTAGATGATGCAGACTCGGGGGTTGATCTCAGCACGGGCTCCACGTACGCCGTCGACAGCGACGGCGATGGCTACGGCGACGCCGACGACCTCGCTACGGTGCAGGCCTGCTCGCCTCCCTCCGGCTACGGTCTGGCGACCGACTGCGATGATGGCAGCGCGGCGATCAGCCCCGACGCCTCAGAATACTGCGAAGATGGCATCGACAACGACTGTGACGGTGTCTCCGACTGCCAATGGGAGGGCGAGCGTGAGATCATCCTCGGGGTTGACGGGCACGGAGAGATCTGCGATCTGGTCTGGGAGACGCGAGGTGTCGAGTCATCGGCGTTCTGTCCACAGTGTGATCTGGTCTTCGAGGTCGACGTTCGCGAGGGCATCGATAGAATCGGCGCCTGCGGAGATCCGGAGGACTCCCTCGATGAGACCCTGGGCTACACCGCCGACTACTATGGCTACGGCGAGTTCATGTTGTCCGAGTACAACGGCACCTTCTACCTGGGGTGGTACGCGGACCTGGTCGGCAGCACGCTGGATTATTGGGTTCAGAGCCAGTGGGACGTCTACAGCAACAGCTACTATCTGGCCTGGTACGGGACCACGGAGCTGACGGGAGATCTGGACGGCGACGGCTACGCCAGCGCTGAGGACTGCGATGATTCAAACGCCGACATCCATCCAGCGGCCGCCGAGCTCTGCAACGGGGTCGATGACGACTGCGATGGCGCTGTCGACAACGACGACACCTCACCCGCAGAGAGCTGCACGTGGGCGGGCACTCGGGAGATGCTCGTCGAGGTCTCCGGGTACGGTGACGTCTGCGACATCGTGTGGGACACGAAGGGGGTCGATTCGTCGGCGGTCTGCGCACAATGCGACCTGGTCTATGAGGTCGATGCTCTCGATGGAATCGACCATCTCGGGGGGTGTGGCGACCAGGGGGACTCGCTGGACGAGATCCTCGGGTACACCGCGGACTACTATGGGTACGGCGAATTCATGCTGGTGGAGTACAACAGCAATTTCTACCTCGGATGGTACGCAGAGCTGACCGGTAGTACGTTGGGCTACTGGCTGAATTGGGACACCGCGTACGGTTCCTACACGTTCTACTATGGCTGGTACGGAACGGCGGAGCTGGACGGCGTCGGTGGCGGTCCCGGAACCGGGGGCACCAGCGGCGGCCCCGGCGGTGGTGGCACCAGCGGCGGAACCAGCGGCAGCACGGGCGGTAGCACCGGCGGCAGCACGGGTGGCACGACGGGTGGAAGCACCGGTGGTCCTGGCGGCGGCGGTCCCGGCGGCGGTGGAACCAGCGGCAGCACCGGCGGCAGCACCGGTGGGGGGTCGGGCGGCAGCACGGGTGGTCCGGGCGGCGGGCCCTGAAGGTACCGGTCCGCTATGTGAGTCCAGGTTTTGGCAGGCGATCTGTGATCGGGTGGACTATGAACTCAATCCCCATCGCGAGGAGCACAGATGACCTTTCCCCGGCCCACCTCCCTGACATGGCTCATCGCCCCCCTGCTCGGCCTGGCTCTGCTCGGCTGTGAGGACAAGGACG
>CAYXGP010000142.1:0-22054 GCA_964464515.1 uncultured Enterobacterales bacterium | reverse complement strand
TGCCGCCCATGCCGCCCATGCCGCCCATGCCGCCCATGCCGCCCATGCCGCCGCCCATGTCGGCGCCACCGGCAGACTTCTTCTCGGGCTTCTGCGCGATGACCGCCTCGGTGGTCAGCAGCAGGCCGGAGACCGAAGCGGCGTTCTGGAGCGCAGACCGAACCACCTTGGTGGGATCGAGCACGCCCATCTCGAACATGTCGCCGTAGGTCTCGGTGGCGGCGTTGAAGCCGAAGGCAGCGTCGCCCTTGCCCACACGGTTGACCACGAGGCTACCGTCGACGCCGGCGTTGCGGGCGATGATCCGCAGGGGAGCCTGGATGGCCGAGCGGACGATGTCGATGCCGAAGGCCTCGTCGCCGGACAACTCGAGGGTGTCGAGGGCCGACAGGCAGCGGATGAGAGCCACACCACCGCCAGGCACCACGCCCTCCTCGACGGCGGCGCGGGTAGCGTTCAGCGCGTCCTCGACGCGGGCCTTCTTCTCCTTGAGCTCGACCTCGGTGGCCGCGCCCACATGGATGACGGCCACACCGCCGACAAGCTTCGCCAGGCGCTCCTGGAGCTTCTCGCGATCGTAGTCGGAGGTGGTCTCACGGATGAGCGTGCGGATCTGCTTCACGCGACCCTTGACGGCCTTCCGGGTGTTGTCCTGCTCGGCGATGATGGTGGTGGCCTCCTTGGTGACCACGATGCGGCGGGCCTGACCGAGATCGTCTGTGGTGATGTTCTCGAGCTTGATGCCCAGGTCTTCCATCAGCGCGCGACCGCCGGTGAGGATCGCGATGTCCTCGAGCATCGCCTTGCGGCGATCGCCGAAGCCGGGGGCCTTGACGGCCACGATGTTCATGTTGCCGCGGAGCTTGTTGACGACCAGGGTGGCGAGGGCGTCACCGTCAACATCTTCAGCGAGGATCAGCAGGGGCTTGCTGGACTCGTGGATCTTCTCCAGCACCGGGAGGAGATCGTTCATGTTGGAGAGCTTCTTCTCGTGGATGAGGATGTAGGCATCCTCAAGCACGGCCTCCATGCGGTCGGCGTCGGTGACGAAGTACGGCGACAGGTAGCCGCGGTCGAACTGCATCCCCTCGACGATCTCGAGCTCGGTGCGCAGGCCCTTGGCCTCCTCCACCGTGATCACACCCTCCTTGCCGATCTTCGACATGGCCTCGGCCAGGATGGTGCCGATCTCCTCGTCGCCGTTGGCGGAGATGGTGCCGACGCGCGCGATCTCGGCCTCGTCCTTGGTGGGACGGGACAGGGTCTTCAGCTCGCCGATGACGGCGCTGACCGCGCGATCGATGCCGCGCTTGAGGTCCATCGGGTTGGCGCCAGCGGCGACCATCTTGGTGCCGTGGACGAAGATCGCCTCGGCCAGCACGGTGGCGGTGGTGGTGCCGTCGCCGGCGACATCAGAGGTCTTGGAGGCGACCTCCTTGACCATCTGCGCGCCGATGTTCTGGAACTTGTCGCCCAGCTCGATCTCCTTGGCGACGGTCACGCCGTCCTTGGTGATCACGGGGGCGCCGAAGCTCTTGTCGAGGACGACGTTGCGGCCACAGGGGCCGAGGGTCACCTTGACGGTGGCGGCGAGGGTCGTGACGCCGGTGAGGACCTCGGCGGAGGCGCCGTCACGGAAGAGGATTTCTTTGGCAGGCATGGTTCTCCTTGGTTGACCTGGCGGGCTCGTTTCGTAGAAGGGGGGGGCGCTCAGTCGCGCTCGATGACCGCGAGGATGTCCTCTTCCTTGAGGATGATGTGCTCGACGCCGCCGAGCTTGACCTCGTCACCGGTGTACTTGCCGAAGATGACGCGGTCGCCGACGCCGAGGCTGACCGGGCGGATCTCGCCATCGTCTGTGATGCGGCCGTTTCCGATCGCCACGACCTCTGCCTCGAGGGGCTTCTCTTTTGCGGTGTCGGGGATGATCAGGCCCGAAGCGGTAGTCTGCTCGGCTTCGACCCGCTTGACGAGGATGCGGTCATACAACGGACGGAACTTCATATCTTGCACTCCACGGAGGGATTTGGTCTTTGCGTCTTCCCGGGTTGTGGACCTGCCTGGGTGGCAGACCACACGCCCGTTCGGATCGGGACGGTCGACGATCGCTCGGGGGGCCCCTGCGATCGCGAAGAGCTACCGGTAGGCACTTCCCCCCAGGGCGTCAATGGGGGAATCGAGAATTTGTGCCGACATCCCACAGCAGACGATCCGGTGGAGACGGCGCAGGGAGGCGGGTCCACCGGATGATCCGGGGGGGAGTCCCCCCGGATCCCGTTGGATGACGAACCCGCGATGACCTGACTGCCACCGTGGCCCGGTGTCCGATTCGCGACGGGCGGTTGTCAGGGCACGGACATTGAAGTTGTGACCCGACGCGGCGGACACCCAGTTGGAAAAGCAAGGGGCGTGCCAATGACCGCTCACGCGCGAGAAGGTGCAGCGACGGCGGGAGATGACGCACCCCCGGCCAGATGGGCTGAGTGTGTTAGGGGCGCGTGCTTCAAAAAACGCGACATCTCGATCAGGGGTTGCCCAGATCAGCGGTCGCAGTCGCCGCCGGTGTGCGGGGTGTTGCCGGGCAAAGAGGCGGGATTACCTTCCTGCCACCGGACGGCAGACCGCAGATCAGTTCGCGGAAAAGCCTCCTTCAATCAGTGAAATCAACTTCCGACACCCCGCGGGGCGGGTAGCCCTGCGCGGTTGACCTCTAGCTGGAGAATCACATCCATGGGCAAGATTATCGGCATCGATCTGGGGACCACCAATTCCGTCGTCTCAGTCATGGAGGGCGATCAGCCCACCGTGATCGTCAATGAGGAGGGCGGCCGGACCACCCCCTCGGTGATCGGCTTCAGTAAAGACGGCGATCGCATGGTCGGCGCCGTCGCCAAGCGTCAGGCCATCACCAACCCGCGCCGCACCATCTACTCGATCAAGCGCTTCATGGGTCAGCGCCACGCCGAGTCCGCGCGTGAGATCAAGCGGGTCCCCTACGAGGTCACGCGCAGCGGCGACGGCCTCCCCCGGGTCAAGATCGGTGACAAGCTCTACTCGCCACCCGAGATCTCGGCGATGGTGCTCCAGAAGCTCAAGCGCGAGGCTGAGCGGTACCTGGGCGAGTCGGTCACCGAGGCCGTCATCACCGTCCCCGCGTACTTCAACGACTCCCAGCGGCAGGCCACCAAGGACGCCGGCAAGATCGCCGGGCTGGAGGTCAAGCGGATCATCAACGAGCCCACCGCAGCGGCCATGGCCTACGGCCTGGACAAGACCGACGATCAGGTCGTGGCTGTCTACGACTTCGGCGGCGGCACCTTCGACATCTCCATCCTGGAGGTCGGAGACAGCGTGGTCGAGGTCAAGAGCACCAACGGCGACACCCACCTGGGCGGCGACGACGTCGATCAGGTCCTCATCGAGTGGATGATCGCGGAGTTCAAGAAAGAGAACGGCATCGATCTGACGAACGACAAGATGGTGCTGCAGCGCCTCAAGGACGCCGCCGAGAAGGCCAAGATCGAGCTCTCCAGCGCCCAGCGCTCCGAGCTCAACCTGCCCTACCTCACCGCCGATCAGTCCGGCCCCAAGCACTTCCAGGCCTCGCTCACCCGCAACCAGTTCGAGCGGATGATCGAGCCCATCATCGACCGCACCCTCACGCCGTGTCGCAAAGCCATCAAGGACGCCAAGTGCTCGCCCCGCGACATCGACGAGGTCATCCTGGTGGGTGGCTCCACCCGCATCCCGCTGGTGCAGCGCAAGGTCAAGGAGCTGTTCGGCAAGGAGGGCAACCGCTCGGTCAACCCCGATGAGGTGGTGGCCAAGGGCGCGGCCATCCAGGGCGGCGTGCTCTCCGGCGACGTCAAGGACCTGCTACTGCTCGACGTCACACCGCTGTCGCTGGGCATCGAGACCCTCGGTGGCGTGCACACGGTGCTCATCGAGCGCAACACCACCATCCCCACCAAGAAGTCCGAGATCTTCTCGACCGCCGCCGACAACCAGACCGCCGTGGATGTGCAGGTCTACCAGGGCGAGCGGCCCATGGCCAAGGACAACCGGATGCTCGGGAACTTCCGCCTGGACGGCATCCCCGCTGCGCCACGCGGCATGCCCCAGGTCGAGGTCACCTTCGACATCGACGCCAACGGTATCCTCAATGTCACGGCCAAGGACAAGGCCACCGGCACCGAGCAGAAGATCACCATCACCAGCTCCAGCGGGCTGGACAAGGGCGAGGTCGATCGCCTGGTGCGCGAGGCCGCCGAGAACGAAGCCGATGACCAGTCACGCCGCGAGATCATCGAGGCCCGCAACAACCTCGACAACCTCGTGTATCAGACCGACAAGCTGCTGGGCGAGCACCGCGACAAGCTGCCCTCCGCCGAGGTCGAGTCGCTGGAGTCGCAGCTCGGTGACGCCCGCGAAGCCCTCGACAGCGACGACATCGATCACCTCAAGTCCGCCTTCGATGAGCTGACGAAGGCCAGCCACGCCCTCGCGCAGGCCGCCTACAAGACCGACGGAGGGGACGACGCCGGCGGCGAGCCCACCGCCGACGCCGGCTCTGCAGACGGCGACGACGTCATCGACGCCGAGTACGAAGAGGCCTGAGCGGCCCCCGGAGCGCCCGGCGCTGGCAGGACACACTGCCGACGCGGGGCTTCTGCGTGTGCGGAACCAAACAGGTAAGGGGCCCCGAACCCACCGCGCCCGAACCCACCGTGAGTCTGAGGCCAAGCGATGTCCCAACCCCGAGACTTCTACGAGGTGCTGGGCGTCTCGCGAGACGCCGACGAGGGCACGATCAAGAAGGCGTACCGGAAGCTGGCGCTGCGCTACCACCCCGATCGAAACCCCGACGACCCGGAGGCAGAGGCGCGGTTCAAGGAGGCCTCCGAGGCCTACTCCGTGCTCTCCGACCAGCAGAAGCGCGCCACCTACGATCGCTTCGGCCACGCCGGCCTGCGCTCGTCGGGTGGGCACTCGGGCTTCCAGTCCCACGAAGAGATCTTCAGTCAGTTCTCCGACATCTTCGGCGATCTGTTCGGCTTCGCCAGCGGTCGCGGGCGGGGGCGCGGGGGCGGCGGCGCCCGCGTCGGCGCAGACCTCCAGTACGGTCTGGAGCTCGACTTCATGGAGGCGATCCACGGCTGCAACAAGGAGGTGGAGGTCCCCCGCCAGGCGCGCTGCGAGACCTGCAGCGGAAGCGGCGCCGCGAAGGGCGCCACCCCCGAGACCTGCGGCACCTGCCGCGGCGCGGGCGAGGTGATCCAGGCGCAGATGTTCCTGCGTATCCGCACCACCTGTCCGGCCTGTCGCGGGCGGGGAACGGTCGTCCGCGACCCCTGCACCGACTGCCGCGGCAAGGGACGCACCCGACAGGTGAGCAAGCTGACGGTGAACGTCCCCTCGGGGGTGTCCTCGAACCTTCAGCTCCGCCTGAGCGGCAAGGGCGATGAGGGAGATCCCGGCGCGCCCCCTGGCGACCTGTATGTGCTCATCGCGGTGCAGCCGCACGAGTTCTTCGAGCGGCAGGACGCCGACATCATCTGTCAGGTGCCCGTCAGCTACCCCCAGGCCTGCCTGGGCGCGACGATCACGGTACCGACGGTACACGGAGAAGAGGAACTCCAGCTTCCTCAGGGCACCCAGTCGGGCAAGGTGTTCACCCTGCACGGCAAGGGCGCTCCCCGGTTGGGTGGACGCCGCGGAAACGGAGACCAGCATGTGCAGGTCGTCGTGGCCGTGCCCGAGAAGATGAGCCAGCGGGAGGAGGAGCTGGTGCGCCAGCTCGCCGAGCTGCAGGACTCCCGCGTGGTGGAGAAGGGCTTCCTTCGCGAGTTCTGGGATCGCATCATCAGCTAGCGAAACCCTCGACGCGGTGCGGCGACAGATCGCCCGCGTGGTGGTCGGTCAGCGGGAGCTGGTCGAGCGGCTGCTGATCGGCCTGCTGTGCGACGGGCACGTGCTGGTCGAGGGCGCTCCGGGCCTCGCCAAGACCCTGACGATCCGCACGCTGGCCCGGTCCCTCGACCTGCGGTTCGGGCGCATCCAGTTCACGCCAGACCTCCTCCCCGCTGATCTGCTCGGCACGCAGATCTACCGCCCGAGCGCCGCGACGTTCGAGGTCCATCGCGGCCCCATCTTCGCCAACGTGGTGCTCGCGGACGAGATCAACCGCGCGCCGGCCAAGGTGCAGTCGGCGCTGCTCGAGGCCATGGAGGAGCGGCAGGTGACCATCGGCGACGAGAGCTTTCCGCTGCCGCGTCCCTTCCTGGTGCTGGCGACGCAGAACCCGATCGAGCAGGAGGGCACCTACCCCCTGCCTGAAGCCCAGGCCGACCGCTTCCTGCTGAAGGTTCACGTGGACTACCCCTCGCGCGATGAGGAGCACGAGATCCTCGCGCGCGCCGGGGCGCCGACACCCGACCTCTCCCCGGTCGCCGACGCCGCCGCGCTGCAGGACTGCAAGGTCGCGCTCACCGCCGTCCACATCGACCCGGTGGTCACCGGCTACGTCGTAGACCTCGTGCGGGCCACCCGGAGCGGCGATCCCCGCGTCCGCCACGGCGCCAGCCCACGGGGAGCCCTGGCGCTGTCCGCTTCCGCCCGCGCCCACGCGTTCCTGGGCGGACGCCCGTTCGTCACGCCCGACGACGTCAAGGCCCTCGCGCCGGACGCCCTGCGGCATCGCGTCGGGCTGACCTGGGAGGCCGAGGCCGACGGCACCACTCCGGACGACGTGATCGCGGGCGTGCTCGGGCGGGTCCCGCCGCCTTGACACCGCCCGTGGAGACCGTGCTCAGCGCAGGAGACCGCCGCCGGCTCTCCCGCCTGCACCACACCCTCCGTCGCCGCGCAGCGGGCGCGCTGGTGGGCGACTACCGCAGCGCCTTCCGCGGGCGGGGGCTGGAGTTTGAGGAGGTGCGTCCCTACGCCGTCGGCGACGACGTGCGTGCGATCGACTGGAACGTCACCGCGCGGGCCGGGCGCCCCTACGTCAAGGTGTTCCGCGAGGAGCGTCAGCTCACCCTCCTCATCGTCCTGGATCTCTCCGGCTCGATGCAGGCGGGCGGACACACCGGCTCTCGGCTGCAGCTCGCGGCCCGCATGGCCGCCGGGCTGGCCCACGCCGCCGCCCTGGCCGGCGATCGGGTGGGGCTGCTGGCCTTCTCCGACCGCACCGAGCGCCTCCTGCCACCGCGCGCGGGACGTGGGCATGCCTGGGCGGTCCTGCGGGCGGCCCTGCTCGCGCCACCTCCGCGCCGGCGAACCGACCTCACCGGCGCGTTGACGCGCGCGGGGCGACTGCTGCACCAGCGCGGCCTTGTCTGCGTGTTGTCGGATTTCATCGATCCGGGCCCCTGGGATCGCGCGCTGGCCCGGCTGGCGCACCAGCACACCGTCAGCGTGCTGGTGCTCGGCGAGGCGAAGGACACCGCGCTGCCCGACGTCGGTCTGGTCACGGTGATCGACGCAGAGACCAGCAAGCGGAGGGTGATCGACGCCGGGCGACTCCGTCCACGCGGCTCGGGGCGGAGCGCTCCGGATCGGCTGCTCCGCGCTCGACGGGCCGGCGCCCGTGCCGAGCAGGTCTCTCTCCTGGAGGACCCCATCGACGCCCTCCTCGGTCACTTCCGGCGGCTCCCGTCCGCGACCGCCCGGTGACGCCGCTGCTGCTGGGGGTCCTCGCCGCGGCGCTCGCCGCGCCGGTCGAGGCGTGGGTCGAGTCAAGCCGGGTCCCCTCCGGCACCCCGATCGTGCTGTGGACGACCCACTGGGGGCAGGCACCCGTCGCCGCCGAGGCAGGAGAGCTGGAGCCGCGGATCACGCTGGACGAGACCCTCGGCCCGCGGCGTACGCTCCGTACCACGCTGACCGGCGCCGACGGCAGCCACATCATCCGCTTCCCGGACACCGACCTCCCACCGATCTTCGTAGACATCGGGGCCGCCGGTCCAAACGTCGCCCCCCTGCCCCCGCCCGTCCCGATCCCCGAGGCGCGGGCGGCCCCGCTGCTCCTGCTGCTCGTGAGCGCGTTGCTGATCGCGCTCGGCGTCATCACGTGGCGTCGGCGCGCGCTCCCTGCTGTGATTCCGCTCGCGCCCCAGCGTGTCGCCCTCGACGCCTGGGATGCCGCCCGCGCGACGCTGACCGGTCGCGCGCTGGCCCTGGCGCTGGCGCGGATCCTCCGGAGGTTCCTCGCCGCGCGCTACGGCTGGCCCGCGCCCACGCGAACCACCGGGGAGCTGACCGCGCTCGCTGGAGACTCCGCCGCCCTCCCCCCTGCGCTGCGGTCCCGGCTCATCACGCTGCTCGCAGCCAGCGAACCGCTGCGGTTCGGCGCGCCGTCCTCGGAGGCAGCGGCGGTAGAGACAGCGGCGCTTCTGGAGCGCCTCGACGAAGAGCTGCGCACCTTCATCGCCGCCACCTGGGAGACCGCGCCGTGATGGCGCTGGCGAGTCCGCTGTGGCTCCTGGCCCTGCCGGTGGCCTTGCTGCTCCCGTGGCTCCTCCGAGGCCCTGCGCTCCCCGTCGCGGCGCTGTCCGTCGTCCGCACACCCGACACCTGGCGGACGCGCCTGCGCCACCTGCCGCCGATGCTCGGCGCGCTCGGCCTCGGTCTGCTGGTGCTGGCCCTGGCGCGACCGCAGGAGATCGAGACGCAGCGGCGGGTGGTGCGGGAGGGCGTCGACATCATCCTGGCCCTGGACACCTCGGGGTCGATGTCAGCCCGCGCGGGTCGCGACGGCTCGCGGCTGGAGATCGCCCGCGCGGCGATCGCGTCCTTCATCGACGGGCGACCCGATGATCGCATCGGTCTGGTGGTGTTCGGGGAGGACGCCCACGCCGCCGCTCCGCTCACCCTCGATCACGACGCCCTCCGCGGACTGCTGGACGAGATCCGCATCGGCGTGGCTGGCCGCGGCGCCACCGCAATCGGCGACGCCATCGCGATCGCCGGTCGCCGCCTCGATGCGCGCGCGTCTCCGGGCCGGGTGCTCGTCCTGCTCACGGACGGGCGAAACAACGCCGGGCAGCTCTCGCCGCTGCGCGCCGCGCAGGCGGCCCGAACGCTGGGGATCCGCGTCCACACCATCGGCTTCAGCGCCGCCGAGGGCGCGGGGGGTGGGCTGTTCGGCGCTCCCGGACGCTCCGATCTGGACGCATCGACGCTCCGCGAGATCGCCCGGATCACGGGCGGGCGGTCGTTCCAGGCCGCCGACGCCGCCGCGCTGTCGGGGGTCTACGCGCAGATCGACGCGCTGGAGAAGAGCCCGGCGGAGATCCGCGAGCATGTCCGGCGCTCGGAGCGCTTCCGCCCGGTCCTGCTCGCCAGCATCGCGCTGCTGCTCTGCCAGGCGGTCCTGGGTCAGTCCTGGCTCCGGCGGCTACCGTGAGCTGGGGATGGCCGCTCGCGCTGCTCGGGCTCGCCGCGGTGCCGCCGCTGGCGCTGGGGTGGGTGTGGGCCAACCGCAACCGAGACACCGGACGCCGCGCGCTTGGCCTGCCCCCCGATCCCGCCAGCCGGCGGCGCGCCATCCTCTGGCTGCTGGGACTCACGCTCCTCCTCTTCGCGCTGGCACAGCCGCGGTGGGGCGCCGCCTGGCAGGAGCTGTCGCAGCGCAGACTCGATCTGATGGTGGTCCTCGATGTCAGCCACTCCATGGACGCCCGCGACACGCCGCCGTCGCGCATCGAGCGCGGTCGCCGCGCCCTACGAGATCTCCCCGGCCTGCTGACCGGCGGTCGGGTCGGCCTCATCACGGCCGCTGGCACACCCGCGCTGGTCATGCCGCTGACGCGAGACATCGACGCGCTGACCGCGCTGGCCGAGCGGATCTCCACCGACGCCCCGCAGACGGGCGGCTCCGATCTGGGCGCTGCGATCGACCTGGCGTTGGCGTCGCTCTCGTCAAGCGACGCGCCTGCGATCCTCCTGGTCTCCGACGGTGAGGATCTGGCGGGGGGAGCGCGGGCGGCGAGCCGGCGGGCGGCAGATGGCGGCGCGCCGATCTACGCGCTGGGTGTGGGGACACCCAGCGGAGACACCCTCCCCACGCCCACCGGACCGCGCCGAGCGCCGGACGGGCGGGTGGTGATGAGCCGCCTCGACCTCGGGCTGCTCCGAGATCTGGCGCGGGAGAGCGGGGGCGCGACCATCCGCGCCGGCCCGGGCGGAGCCGAGCTGGCCGCTCTGGTCCGAGATGGCATCCTGGCCGATCACCGCGCAGGAGAGCTGGCCCGCCAACGCGCGCTCCTGCCAGTGGAGCGCTACCAGTGGCCGCTGGCGCTCGGACTGCTCAGCCTGCTGCTGGCTGAGCGGCTCGGGCGTCGGGTGCTCCCCCTGCTCGGCCTCCTGGGGTTGGCAGCGTTCTCCACCGGCGCCGGCGACGCGCGCGACCTTCGCGCCGATGAACGTCGGGCCGAGCACCTGCTCACGGAGGGAGAGCCGAACGCGGCCCTGGGGCTGTACGCCGAGGTCGCATCGCAGGCAGACGCGCGGGACCAGCGCGTCCGCGTCAGCACCAACGCCGGCCTGGCGGCAGCGCGCGCGGGCCGCCTCACGGAGTCCCTGGCCTGGCTCGATGCAGCCCTCGCCGAAGACCCCGAGCAGCCCACGGCCCTGGCGGCGCGCGAGATCGTGGCCCGAGAGCTGGAGCTGCGCCAGGCTCCGGCGCGCCAGGCCCCTCCGCTCGCGGCGACCGACGAGGCGCCGAACGCGTCCGACGCCCCAACCTCAACGCCGCCAGAAGGCGGCGCTCCCGTCGACGGCGCAGAGGGCCCCCCCGGAGAAGAAGGCGACCACGAAGCGGAGGACACCGGCGGAGAGACCGCCGCGCCCAACACACCCTCAACCGACACACCGGCCCGCGGCGCGCCGATCGATCCGACAGAGGCCCGTCGCCTGTTCAGCGCGGTGCGCGAGGGCACCCCCCGACGCCCCGGGAGCCCGCCCCCCACGGGAGGGAGGGACTGGTGACCGCCGCGATGATCCTGATGATCGGCGCGCTGACGCCGGCGGCTCTGGCGGCGCGCCTCGAGCTGGTTCCGGCGCGGACCGAGATGGTGGTAGGCGGCACGTCCACGGTGACGCTGCAGCTCGTGGACGGACGGGCCGAGGGGATCCCCGAGGTCCCCGTCGGCGTGGGGCTCCACCTCAGCTACCTGGGGCAGGGGCGCGCGGAGGTGCGGTCGGGCTCCGGGCGGACGCCTGTCGTCCAGTACCGCTTCGCGCTCGGCGCCACCGCGCCCGGGGCGTGGTCGGTCGGCCCCGTCACGCTCGATCTGCCCGGCGGCTCTCTCATCGCACCCGCCATCACCGTCACGGTCCACCCAGGAGACGCCGAGCCGCCGCCCGAGGGTCCGGAGATCTCCGCGGTCGTGGATGACGCGTCGCTCTTCCTGGGGCAGACCGTGGTCTACCGACTGCAGGTGAGCGACGAGCGGCGGGTGCTGGAGCTGCGCTGGAACGAGCCGACCTGGGACGGGCTGGTGCCGGAGCCGCACACCTCCGGAGAGCAGACCGAGCGGGTGGAGGGGACCCGACATCTGCGGGAGATCGCGGTCCCGCTGGTGGCGACCGGACAGGGTCGGCGCACGATCTCCCCGGCCGCGCTGACGCTCGGGGTGGCCGCGCCCGCCGAGGCAGCGCTCCCCGCGGGGTTCTCCGGGTTGGAGACGCTGCACCGCGTCGCGGAGCCGGTCCCGGTGGAGATATCCCCGCTCCCCGCTGGCACACCCGAGGCGTCCTCCAGGCTCGTCGGTCGGTTCACGATCGCCGCAGAACCCGACCGCGCAGACCTGACGGCCGGCGACGCGCTCACCCTCGATGTCCGCATCACGGGAGACGGCACCCTCGCGGGTCTCCGACTCCCCACCCCCGAGGTGGAGGGTCTGCGGTTCTACGACACCCCCCTGGCGATCTCCACGCGGGTCACCGCGGACGGGTTCGCCGCCGAGGGGCACCTCCAGCGCACCATCGTACCCGAGCGGGTCGGAGCGCTGCAGATCCCGGCCGTGGCCTTGACGGCGTTCGATCCAACCATCGAGCGCTTCTCCACGATCACCGCCGGCCCCTGGACGATCACCGTCCGTCCGGGCGCGGTGGGTGGTGCGCTGGAGCGCTTCTCCACCGCTCCGGACACCCCCGCCCTCTCCCCGCCGCCCCCTCTCACCGAAGGGGCGACCGCAGGGGGAGCCGCCCACCGGACCGGCCTGTTGGCGCTCAAGCGAGGAGACTTCGTCGCCGCCGAGCGTCACCTCCGCGAAGCGCTGACCCGCTCCGGCCCAACAGCGAGCGTGTACCTCGCCCTCGGAAACGCCCTGGAGGGTCGCGGCGCATCGGGCGCAGCCATGGCCGCGTGGCGTCGGGGGCTCGTGCTGTCTCCCCGCGACGCCGGACAAGCCGGAAACCTGCGCCATGTGGCGGCCGCCCTGGAGGTGCCAGCCCCGCCCCCGACCGACCGCACCCTCCACAGGGCCGGCGCCGTGGCGGCCCTCCTGCTGTCGCTGATCGCGGGGCTGCGCCGCCGCAACCGGCTGGCGCTAGCGGGTCTGCTGGGCGCGCTCGCCCTCGGCGCGGCGCTCTGGACCACGCCGACCGCCACGGTGATCTCGAACGGCCTGCCGGTGCTCAGCCGCCCCGGGCCCGAGGGGCGGCTGCTGTTCGTTGTACCCGCGGGCACACAGGTCGAGCTGATACAGAGCGAACGAGACGAGCAGCTCATCCGCCTGCCGGACACGCTCAGCGGCCGGTCGCTCGGAGGCTGGGCGCTCCAGGACAGGACACGCAGAAGCCAGGCACGCGAGGGCTGGGTGCCCAGCGCAGGCCTCAGCCCCGACGAGCCCGGCGCCACCTTCCCGCGAGTCCCTGGCGATGACCCGGTGGGCCTGGATAGAGCGCCCTCGGATACAGCGACTGGCGGCGACGGGCCGCAGAAGCAAGGGAGCAGGTGATGCGCGGACTGATCCTCCTGGCGCTGGTGACGCAGCTCGGCTGCTGGCAGAAGCGGGTGAAGCTCCTCGACCCTGAGGAGTTCGACCACTACTACGCCCTGCGCGTCTTCATGGACGAGGCCGAGCGAAAGACCTACCTCAAGGGGGAGACCCGCGACGCGCGCGATGGCTACCTCAAGGAGCTGGACCTGTGGGACCGCTTCTACCAGTACGAGCCCCACATCCGCGATCGCATCATCGGCGGCGAGGTCCAGACGGGGTGGACGCGCGAGATGGTGTACATGGCATGGGGTGCCCCCTACGATCGCCGCAAGCAGCCGGGTCGGCAGGCCGAGCGCTCCGAGCTGCTGATCTACCGGTTCGAGGGCCACTCCGATGGCTCGATCCTGGTGTGGGAGCCGAACAGCAAGACGGCGTACAAGGCCACCCGGCTGTTCGTCCGCGAGCTGATCCTGGACGACGACCATGTGGCGGAGATGCGCGACAAGGACTCCCACTGGTAGGTCGCGCGCTTGAAGCTCGATCGGCCGCGATGACGGCCACACCTGGGTGAAACAACACGGCGATCGCTGGATTGCGATGGCACGGTGGACCGCGCAATTCGGTTGTGCTAACGACAGATCGCGCCGCCTCCCGGCAGAATTCCCTCGGAGCCTCCACCATGAAAGTCAGCTTCGTCAGCCCCTACCCCGACATCACCAACTACGGGATCCGCACGTTGTCTGCGGTTCTTCGAAAAGAGGGCTACGAGACCCAGATGATCTGCCTGCCCGACTTCGCGGGCGACGGTGAGAGCCACCACGTCAAGATGTCCGAGGAGCGCTACACGCCCGAGGTCATCGACACGATGATCGAGACGATGCGCGGCAGCGATCTGGTCGGCGTCACGCTGATGACCCACTACTTCGACTCCGCCAAGCAGATCACGAAGGCCGTCCGCGAGCGCCTGGGGATCCCGGTCATCTGGGGCGGCTTCCATCCCAGCGTGCGCCCCGACGAGTGCATCCACCACGCCGACTACGTCGCCATCGGAGACGCCGAGGACCTCATCCTCAAGCTGGTGCAGCGCATGGAGAACGACCAGCTGGAAGATCTCCACGACATCAAGTCGCTGATCTGGAAGAAAGGTGACACCGTCATCCGCAACCCGGTGGGCACGCTGGAGCAGGATCTCGACCTCTACCCAGCGCCGGACTTCGCCCGCGACGACCACTGGGTGCTGTTTGAGGGCCAGCTCCTGCCCGTGACCAAGGATCTGCTGCGCCGCTACCTGCACAACGGCACCGTCAGCCGCATGTTCGGGCGCACCGGCTACCAGACCATGACCGGCCGCGGCTGCCCCCACGCCTGCACCTACTGCGGAAACTCCTTCTACCGCGACCTCTACAAGCGCCAGCGCTACGTCCGCTACCGCAGCTCGGAGCATGTGCTGCAGGAGCTCGAAGAGGTCAAGCGGGAGTACCCGTTCATCGACTTCATCTGGTTCTCCGACGACTCGTTCTTCGGCCGCCCGCTGCCCGATCTGCTGTACTTCGCCGAGCAGTACAAGAAGCGCATCGGCGATCCCTTCTACCTGCTGGGCTCCCCGGGCACGATCACCGAAGAGAAGTATGAGGCGATGGTCGACGCCGGGCTGCTCTGCATCCAGATGGGCGTCGAGCACGGCTCACCGCGCATCCAGAAGATGTTCAAGCGCTCCACGATGGGCAACGACAAGATCATCAAGAGCGCCGAGGTCATCACCAGGTTCGCTGATCGCACCGCGCCTCCGCAGTACGACGTGATCTACGATCTCGCCTACGAGACGATGGAGGACAAGCTCAACACGCTGCGCCTCATCTCGGATCTGCCCAAGCCGTACCGGCTGCAGGTCTTCTCGGTCATCTACTACCCGGGCACCAGCCTCCACACGATCGCCGAGCGTGATGGCCTGATCAGCGACGAGAAGGCCGAGATCTACGATCGCATGTTCTTTGAGCGGCACGACAGCTACACCAACACGCTGCTGTTCCTGGCGCGCTCGGGCCGGTTCCCGCACCCCCTCCTCAAATTCTTGATCGACGAGCGCGTCGTGAAGCTGGCGACCAGCGACTACATGACGCCGGTGGGGGAGATGCTGCAGAAGTCCTTCCAGGTCTTCCGCAAGGTGAGCCGCAACCCGGCCATCGAGCGCGCCAAGGCCATGGGCACGCTCCAGGGTCTCAAGAACTTCGAGGCTCGCCTCGAGGGCATGACGGGCGCCAACGCAGGCGCCGCGGCGCCGGTCTCCGGCGCGACGTTCTAAGCAGCGCCAGACCACCCCGTTGCCGAGTACCTTTCGCCTGGTGCGCACCGTAGGCCCGCTCCCAGGGCGCGCTGGGCGCCCTGGGAATACGGGGCGCGTCGTGCTGGAGCGCGCCCGAGCAGACGACGCCGTCGCGCTCCATGCGCTGTTCGTCTCGGTGCTGGGCGAGGGCCGCTACTTCGTCACCGAGCCAGAGGAGTACACCAGCACGGTGGACGATCAGGCCGCGCGCATCGCCACCCTGAGCAGCAGCGATCGCGGAGCGCTGCTGGTGGCGCGGCTCAACCGTCGGGTGGTGGGTCTGGTGCTCGTCGAGACGGGTCAGCTCCGTCGGCAGCGGCACGTGGCGCGGCTGGAGATCCTGCTGGAGAAGGAGAGCCGGGGCTTCGGGATCGGCCGGCTGCTGATGGAGGCGGTCATCACCTGGGCCACGGAGAGCCCGCGCATCACCAAGCTGGCGCTCACGGTCTTCGCCGACAACACCCGCGCCCGCGCGCTCTATGAAGCGATGGGCTTCGCGGTGGAGGGACACCGGCGCGGCGAGTACCGCGAGCGCGACGGCACCCTGCGGGATGATCTGCTGATGGCGCGGCGCGTGTGAGCCGGGCGGCTGGCAGGTTGTGAGGCCGGGCAGCTGGGCGGGAGCGTCAGCTGGCGTCGACGAGCGCCCGCGACATGTTCTTCAGCACCGCCGCCCAGCCGGTCTCCAGGGCCTCGCGCAGCCCCGTGCTGTTGGCGACCAGGCCGAGCAACGAGCCTGGATCGTAGTCCATGTGGATGGTGACCAGCGTGTTGGTGCTGGGCTTCATGGTGCGGAGGCTGTAGTGCAGCGTTCCCCGCGTGCGCTTTCCGGAGATGGTCACCAGGACGCGCCGCCCGCCGTGGCTGTCGTCGGCGCGATCGAACCGGTAGGTCATCTTGCGGCTGCGGAGCGATGTGTGCACCGTGATGTCGTACTGACCGGCGCTGCCGGAGACATCGGCGAAGGCCCCGGAGAGGATCCCGGTGTGGTTGTCGGGCTTGGAGAGCCAGGCGAACGCGGCGTCTCGCCTGATCCCGGTGAGCAGTAGATCGGTGGTGATGACAGTCATGTCGGTCAGCCCGATATAACACGGGCGCTGCGCGGAGTTCGCGCGGCCCGTGCTCCCCTCTCAGGTGCCCGCCCATGCTCGCGCTGATCCCCTACTTCAGCCTGCCGGTCCTCGAGTGGGGGGCGCTGTTCCTCGACTCGTGGGCGGCCCTGGTCAGCCTGGGCTTCATCGCCGGTCTGGAGCTGGCGCGCGCGCGCGGGGTGGGCCGCGGCCTGGACGTCCGCGACGTGGTTGACGGAATCGTGGTGATCGTCGGGACGGGCTTCATCGTCGCGCATCTGGTCCACGTGCTGGCCTACAACCCCCACCTCATCGAGGAGGAGGGATGGATCACGCTGCTGGAGATCTGGGGAGGCTTCTCCAGCACCGGCGGCTTCATCGGGGCGGTGCTCGGCGCGCTCCTGTTCTACAAGGTCATCCGGCCGCGACCCTTCTGGGTGCACGCAGACACCGTGATGTGGGGCTTCCCGTTCGGCTGGGCCCTGGGCCGAATCGGCTGCTTCACCGCTCACGACCACGTGGGGGCGCGGAGCGACTCCCTCCTCGCGGTGGACTTCGCCGATCGGTTCTACATCGCGCGGGGCGTGGTCGATCAAGCGCTGTGGGGCCCGCGGCACGACCTGGGCCTGTACGAGGCGCTGTGGACCATCGGCATCGCGGCGGTCTTCTGGGCCTTGCGGAAGCGACCGGTCCGCCCGGGGTTCTTCACCGCCCTCTTCGCCACCCTCTACGCCCCCATCCGGTTCATCCTGGACTTCCTACGCAACAACGATCTTCCAGGAGCGGACGTGCGCTGGGCCGGCCTCACCCCCGCTCAGTGGGGGGCCGTGGCGATGTTCTGCGCGGGGGTCGCGATGCTGGTGGTGCTGCGACGCCGGCCCGGAGCAGAGCCATGAGTACGCGCACTCCTGTGGTGCTGGTCGTCGACGACGAGGAAGCCAACCGGCAGGCGCTGGAGCGTATCCTGAGCCGCGAGCGGTACCGGGTCCGGCATGCAGCCACGGGGCGAGAGGCCCTCGCCAGCCTCCGGGCAGAGCGCCCCGATCTGATGCTGACGGACCTGCGCATGCCGGGCATGAGCGGCCTGGAGCTGCTGCGCGCGGCGCGCACGCTGGAGCCCGACCTCGAGGTCATCGTGATGACCGCCTACGGGACGGTGGAGACAGCCGTCGAGGCGATGAAGGAGGGGGCCTGGGACTTCGTGACCAAGCCGCTGCGGCGCTCCGACCTCGTGCGAGCGGTGCGGAAGGCCCTCGAGAAGCGCGCGCTGGTGGTGGAGAACCGCTCGCTGAAGGACCGACTCGCGCAGGCCACGCAGAGCGAGCTGATCGGCCGCTCTCCGGCGATGCACCGCCTGCTCGAAGAGGGCCGCCAGGTCGCCGACTCGCTGGCTTCAGTGCTCATCACCGGAGAGAGCGGCACCGGAAAGGGGCTCCTGGCCCGATGGATCCACCAGGCGTCGCCGCGCCGAGAGCACCGTCTGATCACCGTCAACTGCGCCGCGCTGCCCGAAGCCCTGCTGGAGAGCGAGCTGTTCGGTCACGAAGCCGGGGCCTTCACCAGCGCGCGCCAGCGCAAGGCAGGCCGGTTCGACCTCGCCCGCGGGGGCACGCTGTTCCTCGACGAGGTCACCGAGATGCTCCCGCAGGTGCAGGTCAAGCTGCTGCGGGTCCTCCAGGACGGTGAGTACGAGCGCGTGGGTGGCACGAAGACCCTCCGCGCAGATGTGCGGATCATCGCCGCGACCAACCGCTCCCCGGAGCAGGCCATCGCCGACGGCCAGCTGCGCGAGGACCTGTTCTACCGTCTGAACGTCATCCGTCTCGAGGTGCCGCCGCTCCGCAGACGCCCCAGCGACATCCCCCTGCTCGCCCGACACTTCGCGGGGATCCACGCCCGGCGCAACGGTCGCCCGGTCACGGGGATCTCCGCCGAGGCGCTGGTTGCCCTGTCGTCGTGGTCGTGGCCGGGCAACGTGCGGGAGCTGGAGAACGCCATCGAGCGCGCTGTCGTGCTGTCGAGGGGAGACATCCTCCAGACGACGGATCTCCCGCCAGCCATCCGGCAGTACAGCGTCGCGCCCGACACCCTCACCTTCGCCGTCGGCACTCCCCTCAAGACGGTCGAGCGCCGGATGATCGAGGCCACGCTCTCACAGACCGATGGCGACAAGGCCCTGGCTGCACAGCTCCTGGGGATCACCGCGCGGACGATCTACCGCCGCGAGGCGGAGTGGCGCGAGGAGTAGCGGCCCGTCACTTCAGGTAGCGCTCCTGAATCTCCTTCTGCTTCCCGCTCGCCTCGAGGCTGGAGAGGGCCGCCGAGAATCCGGTGATCAGCTCGTCGGGGGTGTCCTTGTGGCAGGCGTAGCGGGTGGTGCTCTCCTTGAGGACATGGATCGTCTCGAAGGCCGCCGCGTCATGGCCGGCCTCGGCGAGCTGGTAGCGGGCCGAAGCCTCTTCGTAGGCCCAGGCCTGGATGGCGCCGTCGCCGAGCGCGGTGATGATGGTGGCGGCGTCTGCAGCGACCGTCATCTGAGCGTCGGGCACGCCGGTCGCCTGCAGGAGCTGGTGTCCAGCGTCGTCGGCGATCACCCCGTGGGTGAGCTTCGCCAGATCGGCCGGAGACGAGACCGTGATCCCGGCGTCCTTCTTCGCCAGCACCACGATCCGTGTGTCGGCGATGGGACCTACCCAGCGGAACAGCGGCTCCCGCTCCTCGGTGAAGGTCATCGAGAACAGGCAGGTGCCAGGCTCGCTCTGAACCCGACTGTACCCCTCGGACCAGGGCAGCACCGCGAAGTCGGCGCGCGTGGTGCCAGCGCCCATCTCCTGGAGCATCGCCTCCAGCAGATCCACCGCCAGTCCCTGGACCTTCCCATCGACCTCGTAGTTGAACGGCGGATACTGCTCGGTCAGGAAGGTGATCCCATCGACAGACACCTTCTCCACAGCAGCAGCGCTGGCGGCCTCTGCAGCGGCGACCTCAGCGACGGCGGCAGCACCAGCGGCCTCGGCAGCAGCGGCGGTGGTCACCGGCGCCTTGGGGCCACAGGACAGGAGCAGGCTCAGCGAAAGACCAGCAAAATACTTCATTATTTCTCCGGGGGTGGGGCGCACTAACCCCACGGGGCTGATCAAGCTCAGCTTGATGATTGGGACTGCCCGACCGGAGCCCCGCGATCATGAGCCCCATCGCAGCATCACCCTGCAGGGCTCCAGCTCTCCCAATGAGGCCCGACGCCCGCGTAGCGCTCGTCCTCGGCACCCAGCAGCCGGGCGAGCAGCGGCCGCCCGGTGTCCCGCGCGTTGTGGTAGTGGTGCTGCAGGAGCCCATGGGCATGCCCAGCGCCGACGGGACAGGCCAGGCGAGCGTCGCAGCGACCGTGGCAGCCGCGGCTCTCCTGGTGAAAGCGCGCGCAAGCCGCCACGCTCCAGCCATCGTCACCCACCGCGCCGCCCGGGCAGGCCGGCTCGCAGGGGGCCGGGCAGTCGCCGCACGGTCCCTCTCCCACCAGCGCTCTGCTCACCGGCAGCGCCTCGATGGTGAAGCAGGCAGCCCGCAGCGAGATCCACAGCCCCGCCTCGGGGTGGAGCAGCAGCCCCACCCGGCTCGTCCACCCCAGCCCGGCGTCCGCCGCCAGCGGGCGGAAGTCCACGAACATCTCGGGCTCGGCGGCGCAGCGAACCCACCGGCGCTCCGGGTCCGGCTCGGGGTCGAGCCGGGCCAGTGACCGGACAACGAAGGCGTCCAGCGGATGCGCCTCGCCCGTCAGGTGCTCCGGGTGGGCCCGCAGGTCGGCGACGAAGGCGTTCCACAAGGCGCGGCCACTCGACGCCACGACCACCACCGATCGACACCCCGGCAGCACGTGCTGCCACGCTGCTCCATCGGCCCCACCCCCGGTGTCGAGGCCCACCGCAGCCAGCGCGCGTCGGCGCGCCTCCCACTCGGGATCCAGGAGCTGATTCGGAGGGTGCAGAGTCGGTAGGATCTGAGTCGGCATGATGAACGGGTATCGCGGTGCCCCTGAGGCCACACCTCGGGGCTTGTCCTGGAGAGATCGGGGCCTACCTGATCGCGATCCGGGGGGGCGATGATCATCGCGACCGACGTTCAATACGACGACACGCGACGGACAGCCCGCGCGGCGGCGCTCGGTTTCACCACGTGGGAGGCAGATCACGCCGAGTCGCAGTTCATCGCCGAGCTCAGCGGGGTCGCGCCCTATGTCCCCGGGCAGTTCTATCTTCGGGAGCTGCCCTGCCTGCAGGCGGTGCTCGCCCAGGTGACCGGTCCGATCTCCACGGTGATCGTCGACGGGCACGTCTGGCTGGGCGAGCGGCCCGGGCTCGGTCACTTCGTGTGGACAGCACTCGGAGAGCGCTGCCCCGTGCTCGGGGTCGCCAAGAGCCGATACCACTCCGGCGGGGCGGAGCCCGTGCTGCGCGGGCAGAGCCTGCGCCCGCTCTATGTCTCCTCTGTCGGGATCCCCACGGCGCGAGCGATCCAACGGCTCCGCTCCATGCACGGCCCGCATCGCATACCGACCCTCCTCAAGCAGGTCGATCAGCTCGCGCGCCGTGGGGTGCCGTGACCCGTCCTCAAGACAGCCGCAGCGAGCCCATCAGCGCGGCCCGCCCCCAGCGACGCCAGTGGTTGTCGTCGTGCCGAAGAGAGCGCCACTCGACGCCGAGCTGCCAGCGCGCGCCCTGGAGCCGATACCTTGCCCGATCGCGCAGGCCGGGAGACCGCGCGCCGCCCTCCAGCGAATACCCCAGCGCGTCCATCTCGCCCGCGCAGACCGTCTCCACCACGGCGGCCTCCTCAGCCGAGAGCTGCGTCCGCCACTTGCCGGTGTTTCCAGTCATCAAGGGGCGTCCGGTGTTGGCCCAGCTCTCGGACAGGCCGGCGCCCTTCTTCGCGGCGGCGGTCTGTGAGAACGAGAGCAGCTCGGCCGTGAAGGGCTCATCCAGGAAGTCGCACACCTCGCGCAGGCGCCCCTCGGGATCCGCCAGGAGATCCTCGTAGCGCAGCCGATGGAGCGTCTGTTCGGGCAGCCGCGCGGCCAACGCCAGCCCCCGAGCCTGCTGCCGCTGCCAGAGCTGGGCCGTGTGGTAGGGGTGATACGGAGAGAACACCGACTTGCGTGATGAGACCGCCACGTCACGGGGGTCACGGACCAGCCAGATCAGCTTCGCGCCGGGGTCGCGCTCCAGGACGGCGTCGGTGTGATCGAGCATGAAGGTGCTCTTGTTGCCCCATCGCGCCTTTCCGGTGGCCTCACGGTGCTGCTCGTAGATCGCGCACGTCAGCCCCAGCAGCGAGCGGGGTCGGGCCTCGGTCGCCGCGCGATCGATGTCGATGGGGACGTCCCACGGGTAGATGTGGATGCGCAGCAGGCGATCCACGTCTCCTGCCAGCCGACGCAGGTTGGCGGCCACTGACAGGTCGCCGTACCCGGGCGCCAGCGGCGAGAAGTACCGCATGATGTGCGGCGGGTGTGGCACGTCGATGTGCGGGTGCGCGCCCAGGATCACCCGCAGCAGGTTGGAGCCGGAGCGCTCCGTCCCGATGATGTAGAGCGGATCTGAAAACACTGGATCTGGAGACACGGGCGGTTCTGGAGACACCGGCGGTGCTGAAGACACAGGCGGATCCGCAGACACAGGCGCACCCGAAGACACAGGGGCACCAGGCCACACCGGCGCCGC
>CAYXGP010000141.1:1536-22090 GCA_964464515.1 uncultured Enterobacterales bacterium | reverse complement strand
CCGATGGCCGCCCCTCGGCTGATGTGCGCCCAGGGCTTGTAGTCGTCGTGGTCTTCGTAGGCGCTCGGGGGGGTGTGGATGGGGTTGTTGTAGATCGCGGAGCGCGCCGCGAGCGCGCCGGTCACCATCGTCCCGCCGGCGACGGCAGCGGCCAGCCGGAGACGCGCGCGGGTCTCGGGCGGCAGACGCGGCGGGGCCAGCTCCAGCCAGGGCGGCAGCGGATCGCCGGGGTGCCAGAGATCACCAGCGAGCAGGGCCCCATCCCGGCGGAGCTGGACGATGGCGGGCTGGCTGGTGATCAGGGCGTCGCGGGGCCGACCGTCGATCCAGATCTCGTCGCCGATGCGCACCTTGAGCAGACTCGGCGGCGCGGGATCGAGGCGAAACGCGAGGTGGAACTGCAGGTGCATCGGGTGCATCTCGGGCAGCCAGCTCCCGACCTCGGTCGAGGGATCGGCGGCGAGCGCGGCCTGGAAAGCGCCGATGGTCTTCTCCTCGTTACCCTCCAGATAGGCGGCGAGAGCCAGCGACGTGTGCACCCGCGCCGACAGCTCGGCGCTCAGTGGCTGCATCAAGCAGGGGATTACACCATCCATGGTGGACAGGGCGGCGTGGAAGGTCTCCCCGTCGGCCGTGGCGAACGCCTCTCGCGCCGCGCGAGTCGGCGCGACCACCGCTCTGGGCTCCAGGGCCTCTGCGCAGGGCTGCGCCATCGCCGCTGGGATCAGGGCCGCCAGGATCACGAGCGCCAGCAGACTCATCGCGGGGCCGCCGCGTAGACATCGCCCTGGAGATGGATCTGCCCGTGGCTGGCCGTCTCTCCTTCGGCCTCCAGGGCGGGGGCTCCGAGCAGGAGGTCGAGGGTTCCCTCCTGATCGATGTCCGCCAGCAGTAGCGTCGATAGCTCCCCATGGGGTTCGCTCCCGAGCCAGCGCGCCGCGGCGTGATCGGGTCCGTTCACCCCAGAGACGGGCCCGTAGAACAGATAGGCTGCGCCGGCTCCGGGCGTAGCGAGATCTTCGATGCCGCCCGCGCCCTCTGCCGGGGCTGCGATGACGATGTCGCTGTTGCCGTCGCCGTTGATGTCGGCCGCCACCACGGTGGAGCCGAAGTCCTGGGACTCGGTCTCGCCGGCGTCACCGAGCAGCCGGATGTCGGCGTCGGTGGGCTTCCTCCAGCCGGGGAGGGGCCCGAGGAAGATGTAGAGGTCGCCTGGACCGGACTCACTGTAGACGCCGAGATCGTCATTACCATCTCCGTTGATGTCGCCGAGGCTCGTGGCGTACCGTAGCGGAGCGTTCTCGTACATGCCGATGATGCCCACGTCGGCGTCGGAGCTGCTCACCTCGGCGCCGAGCTGCCCGGTGAACAGGTACACCGCGCCGATGTCCTCCGCTGCGTTCTCTCCGTCGTCCTCCGAGCCTGGCAGATCGGCGTTGATGGCCGTGAGCAGCAGCTCCAGCCGGCCGTCGCCGTCGGTGTCGGGCGCTGCGCCGGCGCGACCGCCCAGCCCCTCGGCGCCGAGGCCCTGGATTTTGGTGTGGGCGACATCGGTGATCGCCGTCTCGCCAGAGAACCCATCGAGGATCAGGTAGGCCGCCCCTCCTGGGTCGCCCTCGCCGGGGGAGCCTGGCGAGAACACCATGAAGTCGTCGTCGCCGTCGCTGTCCCAGTCGCCGAGGCGCTGAATGGCGCCGAACGGGGTGTCGTCGTCGCTGTCTTTTTCATCGGTGATCTTCAGGCTGTCCGGCAGGGCGGAGACCGGCCCGCTGGAGAAGCCGTCGTCCACCAGCCACAGGTAGCCGATGTTCTTCTTCCCTTTGACTTCTCGAGTCTCTCGCTCCGAGACCAGCAGCTCCAGGTCGCCGTCGCCGTCCAGATCGCCCGCGAGGTGGGCCCACAGCGGTCCCTCCCCCCGCAAGACAGGGAGCTCTCCCAGCGAGACCACCGTCTGCGTGAGCGGGGTCTTCAGCAGGTACACGGCGCCAGGAGCGTCCTCAGGGGCTGCGCTGAGGACCAGCTCCGGCAGACCGTCTCCGTCGAGATCTCCGAAGGCGTCCGTGACCCGAAGCCCGGCGCCGGGGTTCTCGCCACGGGCCCAGGCTTCGTCGGATTCCAGGTTGTACTCCACCGGAGCGGGGCAGGGATCGTTGTCGCAGTCGCTGTCCTCGTCGTCGATGCAGCTCTCGAAGGCCCCGGGGTTGATGTCGGGATTGTTGTCGTCGCAATCGACCAGCGGATGATCGGGGTTTCCGTGGAACTCCTCGTGGAGGTAGCCGTCCCCGTCGTGATCGAAGGCCTCCGTCCAGTCCTCACTCGTGACGAAGCAGCCGGCCGCGAGCGCGACGGCGAGCAGGGACGGGATGGCGCGTTCAACCCCCACGACGGTCACACACATCAAAGCCGCCGCCACAGTGGACCGTGACCTCCTGCCCCGACGTCAGCTCCAGCGGGAGGCGGTCCCACCCCCCGCGCTCGAACCGGGCTTCGAGCGTATACCGACCCGGCGGGATCTCCCCCACGGGGTGGGCGGTGCCGTCTGCCGCGAGGAGGCGCACACTCTTGGGGTTTCCGGTGACGATCACCCGAGCTGGAGCCGGTGGAGTGACAGGTGGTGTAGCAGCGAGCTCCGCCTCGGCCGGATCCGCCCCAGTCAGTTGCTCCTCGACCTGCGGCGCTGCGGTCTGCGGCGCTGCGGTCTGAGGAGCTGCGGTCTGTGGCGCTGCGACCTGTGGCGCTGCGGTCTGTGTTTTCGCAGCCAGCTTTGTGCGCGGCCTGGATGCAGTCTGGGGCGATGGCGTCGCGGCGGCAGGGATGGGGCGCTCCGCTCTGGGGCGGTTCGGCTGACTCGCCTCGCTCCGGGGGGGGCCTGCCGGGCGGGCGGCCTCGCGCGGCGGCGGGTCCGTCGGCTCTGTCGGCTCCGCTGCCGATGCTGGGGGCGCCGACTCAGGCGGCTGTTGGGGTGACTGCTGGAGCCAGACGCCTCCGATGACCAGCGCGAGGCCGAGTCCAATCGCCGCCGGCATCAAGGGAGATCGCCGGGGGCGAGCGGGCGGCAGCGGCGGCTGAAGCGCTGGTGTCGGCGGCACGTGCGGGCGCTCGAAGGGGACGAGGTCTGCGGTGGCGAGTGACTGGGTGGCCTCGCCGTAGACGTCTTCGCCCTGCCACGTGGGCTGGGGCCCCGCCGGGTCCCTGCGCAGACTCGTCGCCGCCTGTGCCAGCGCGCTGGATGCATCCAGCGGCGGGACCTCTGGCAGCCGGGCGAGGAGGTCTGTGCAGGAGGGCAGACGCTCGCTCGGCTCCAGCCGCAGCAGCTCCGCGATGATCTCCGCCAGATCAGGGTCGATCCCGTCGAGGTCGGGCCCGGCTTCGAACGCCTCCAGCATGTCTTCGAGCTTGCCCGCCCGATAGGGGCGCCGCCCGGCCAGCATCTCGTACAGCAGGACACCCAGGGCCCACATGTCGGCCGGTCGCCCTGCTGACGCTGCGTCCTGGATCTGCTCCGGCGCCGCATAGACCAGCGTGCCGAGCATGGTGCCGGCGCGGGTGTAGGTGGTCTCCAGCTCGTTCTTGACCAGCCCGAAGTCTGCCACGCGCGGCACCACCCCGCCGTCGCGCCGGATGTCGAGCAGGATATTCCCCGGCTTGAGGTCGCGATGCGCGAAGCCCTGGTCGTGCGCTACGCCGACGCCGGTCGCGGTCGCGCGGAGGAGCGCGATGGCCTCATCACGGCTCGGGGTGTGCTCGCGGAGCAGATCGCGCAGGGTCGGCCCGGTGATCAGCGGCATCAGGATGGCCGGGGAGCCGCCGATCTCCAGGACGTCATCTACCTGCACGATGTTCTCGTGTACCAACGCGGCCTGGGCGCGCGCCTCGCGGAGCAGGCGGTTCTGGAGGCCGGGCTCTGCCCAGATCAGGACCTTCAGCGCTCGCCATGTGCCCAGCACCTGGTGCTTGACCGCCCACACCTGCGCCGCGCCGCCCGCCCCGAGCAGGTGGTGCACCACATAGCGATCGATCTCCTGTCCCGGCTCCAGGCGCCGGGGCTTGCCGGGCTCTGGTCTGCCGGAGCGTGACATACCAGACTGGGCCCGCTCGGCCTTCATCGACACCATTATGGACTGACTGTCGATCTCCAGCAGGCGCTCGACGAGCCCCCGGAGCTGGGCATCGTCGCCGCAAGCGGCGTCCAGCGCCGCTCCACGCTCGGCAGGTGGCATCCCCCCGATCTTCTGGAACAGGTCGCGAGCGCGGTGTCGGCGATCGGTGTCCACGATGCACCGATAACGTCGCGCTCATGCGCTGGTCAGCGCCGAAGACAGAAACTGGCGCCGGTCCAGTCACTTGCCAGAGCGCGCGCCGGTAACAGGCGCCGGGGCCCGTCGTCGCTGGGGACACCGCGCTGACGCGCTCTGCGCAGAGTCGGCTGGGTCGTCGGCTCTTGAGTCCGTTGAGTCCGTCTCTTCAGAACTGAAAATAGAAGAACGGCGACGCCATCCCCGAGAACAGAGACAGCACTGCCCCGACCACGACCACCGCCAACCCGAGCGCCCAGGCCGGTGCCTGCGCGAACCCGGCCTGGAGCGTTGTCTTCCACGACTGCGGGGTGACATGCAGGGCGACGGCGGCCCCGAGGAAGCCGATCGCGATCGGGTCGAACAGTCCGGTGGACGGCGCGGTCAGGTCTCCGAGCGCGGCCAGCGTGAGCCAGGCGTCCTCGAAGCTGTGGGCATGCAGAAACACCAGCCCGAGGCAGATCGCGTGGAACGTGCAGAAGATCTCGAGCGCCTTGCCCGGCAGGCTCTGGGCGGGGGCGGGTCCCCATCGGCGCCAGACCACGAGCAGCACGCCGTTGTACAGTCCCCAGACCACGAAGGTCCACCCGGCGCCGTGCCACAGCCCGCCCAGAAGGAAGGTGATCACGAGGTTGAGATCAGTGCGGAAGGCCGAGCCGCGTGACCCCCCGAGCGGGATGTAGAGGTAGTCGCGCAGCCAGGTGGACAGGCTGATGTGCCAGCGCCGCCAGTGCTCCATCGGCGAGCGCGACCGGAACGGGCGGTTGAAATTGAGGGGCAGCCGGTAGCCGAACAGCAGCGCCGCGCCGGTGGCGACGTCGGTGTAGCCGGAGAAGTCGCAGTACACCTGGAAGTTGGCCGCCCACAGCGTGCCCAGCACCTCCCAGCCGTTGCGCCCGACCGGGTTCTCGAAGAACGGCCGGACCACCCACGTGAGCAGGGTGTCGGCGAGGATCATCTTCTTGGCGAGCCCGGCGAGGATCAGAAACAGTCCTGCGCCGAGCATCCCGCGATCGACGCGGGGCGGTCGCTCGAGCTGGGGCAGGAACTCGCGGGCCCGCACGATGGGGCCGGCGACGAGCTGCGGAAAGAACAGCACATAGGTGCCGAAGTCCAGGAGGCTGCGCGCGGGGGCGATCCGCCGACGGTACAGGTCGATGGTGTAGGAGAGGCTCTGGAAGGTGTAGAAGGAGATGCCCACCGGCAGCTCGGTGGACACACGCGGCAGCGGGGTTGCTGCGCCCGCCGCGGCCAGCGCGGCCTCGGCGGAGACCAGCAGGAAGTTGCCGTACTTGAAGATGCCCAGCAGCGTGAGATCACCAGTCACCCCGGCGATCAGCAGCGCGCGTCGGTGGCCCGGATGGTCCGTTCGCGCCAGGCCGCGCCCGACCGCGTACTGCATGCCGATCGAGATCGCGACGAGGATGAGGTACCACGGCCGCCAGCAGCCGTAGAAGAACGCGCTGACCAGCAGCAGCCAGCCCAGGCGCGGCAGCCGCCACCGGTGAAGGACCCGCCACACCCCCCAGGCCAGCGCCAGGAACAGCGCGAAATCCAGACTGTTGAACAGCACGTGGGGGCCTCCGGGTAGCGTGGGTTAGCCACACCGGGGAGAGAAGGCCAAAGCGGCCGCCAGCCCGGGAGGACCTCACACGTGGCGCTGCCCACCCTGTTCGTCATGGACCCCCTCGACCGCATTCAGGTCTCGGGAGACTCCACCTTTGTGATGATGTTGGAGGCCCAGCGGCGGGGATGGCCGGTCTGGTTCTGCACCCCGGGCGATCTGTTCGGGGTGGACGGCAGAGCCCGCGCCTGGGCGCAGCGGGTGGCGGTGTCGCGGGCGGCGCCGCACTTCGTGCCCGAGCCCCGCGCAGACGTCCCGCTGTCGGACTTCGCGGTGGTCTGGATGCGCAAGGACCCCCCGTTCGACATCGACTACGTCTTCGCCACCTACCTGCTGGACCTCGCCGGGCCCGACACGCTGGTCCTCAACCGACCGGAGTCGCTGCGGAACGCCAACGAGAAGATGTACGCGCTGCAGTGGCCGGCGCTCTGTCCGCCCACCCGGGTGGTGCGGCGCATCTCTGAGGCCCGCCGGTTCGCGGCGGAGCTGGGCGAGCGGGTGGTCATCAAGCCCTGGGACGGCAACGGCGGCCGGGGCGTGCTGGTCACGCACGCCAGCGATCCCAACCTCGGGGCGATGCTGGAGCTGCTGACCGACGAGGAGCGCCGGTTCATCATGGTGCAGCGCTACATCCCGGAGATCGCGGAGGGTGACAAGCGGATCATCCTGATCGACGGCGAGCCGCGGGGATGGATGCTTCGGGTGCCGCAGCCCGGAGACCACCGGGGCAACATGCACGTCGGCGCGAAGGTGGTCGCGTGTGAGCTGACCCGGCGCGACCGCGAGATCTGCGACGCGCTGGCGCCGCGGTTGAAGGCCGAGGGGCTGCTGTTCGTCGGCATCGACACCATCGGTGAGCACCTGACCGAGATCAACGTCACCAGCCCCACGGGGTTTCAGGAGATCGACACGCTGATGGGCACCGATCTGGCGCGAGAGCTGACGGACGCGGTCGAGGCCGCTGTCGGGGAGAGACTGCGATGAATCTACGAACCCTCACCTTCCTGGGCCTGTCGCTGCTCTGTGTGCCGGCCATCGCCGCCACCGGTGGTCCCGCCAAGAGACCGGTGGACGCCCCCGACCACGGCGACACCATCGGGACCAAGGCCTCCCCCGCGCTGCGGAACCAGAAGTACCTCCCTGCCAATCAGGCGGAATTCGACGCCCGTCTGGCGACCTTCGAGGGGCGGCAGTATCCCGCGTACATCTACCTGGGCGCCGAGGCCCTCTCGCTGTCTCCGGAGTTCGTCTACGAGACGCAGCAGGGCACCGAGATGATGTTCAAGCGCCAATACAAGGAGGGCAAAGCCCACTTCGAGCATCTGGGCGTGAAGTACCGCGGAAAGGGGATCGGTCCAGTGGGACAGGTGCTGATCTGGCAGGCGATGATGATCGAGAATTTCGACTTCAAGTATGAGAGCCAGTACCGCGTGGCCTACAAGCGGGCCCGCCAGGAGCTGGAAGAGGCGCTCCTGGTTCCTGGAGACGACGGCTGGGAGTACTTCATGCTGGCCGGTATGTTGGGGATCGACTCGATCCACGCGATGCGGCGCGAGGAGTACGTCACGGCCTTCAACCGCGGCTACGAGGCCATGAAGGCGGTGACCAACGCCAAGGAGCATGCGCCCGACTTCGCCGATGTCTACCTGGGTGATGGGCTGTTCGACTACTGGGCTACGATCATCAGCCGCTCATCCAAGGCCGTTCCGGACACCGCCGACCGCCGCCAGGAGGGCATCACCCAGATGGTCAAGGTCGAGCTGCAGGGCATCTATCTGCGGCCCGCCGCGACCCTGGCGTTGACCTTCACCTGGATCGAGGAGGGGCAGCGGCGCAGGGCGCTCGCCAGCGCGCTGAAGAATCAGGCCGGGTACCCGCAGAACGTCATCAACAACCTCGTGCTCGGCCGGGTGTACATGTACAATCGGATGTACGCCGAGGCCGAGGCCGCTTTCGGCGAGGTGATCAAGACCGCCCCCGAGAACCAGCGGGTCCACTACTACCTCGGTCGCCTCTATCTGCGACAGCGCATGCTGGACAAGGCGCTGGCGAGCTTCAATCGTTACCTCGCGTTCCCTGACCTGGACGACGACGACCGCGCCTCTGCGCTCTATTACGTGGGAAATCTGTTCTACAAGCAGAAGAACTGGGACGAGGCAGAGAAGTACTACAAGCAGGCCTGGAAGGTCGGCCGGATCAAGCGCGCGAAGAAAAAGATCGAGCGGGTCAAGGAGAAGCGCGCCGAGTCATGAGGCTCATAAGCGCTGAGTCATAAGCGCCAGATCGTGAATCCAGAAGAGCTCATGAGCGCCCAGAAAAGGGCTCACATGACAGCATGCGAACCGAAACTGGTGGGCCCAAATCTACAGGACCTGATTTCAGGGCCCGAATCTGCAGGGCTCAAATATCAGGGCTTGGGCGGGATCTTCAGCTTCATCCCGGGGCGCAGCGCCTTGACCGAGCCGCCGAGCGTTCCGCTGTTGGCATCGAGGATACGCTGCCACTCGCTGCTCTTTCCGTAGTATCGCCGCGCGATCCGGCCCAGGGTGTCGCCCTTGGTGACCGTGTGGACGGTGACGATGTCGCCGGCCGGCTGCGCTGGTGCAGCGGGGGCCTGTCCGACCGGAGCAGCGACAGGCGCGGCGGCGACGGGCGCCACCGGCGCGGCACCCACCTGGACTGGAGCCGGCGCCGCGGCGATCGGCGTGGAGGGCGCGGCGATTTCCTCGGAGGACGAGGGACCGCCGAAGATCATCGCTGCCAACAGCAGGGCGGCGGCCGATCCGCCGACGAGGGCGGTCGCGCTCGACCAGACCTTCACCCGGCGCTCGAGATCCTGTGCGCGCAGCTCGATCTGCGCCTTCTCGGTGCGGAGCTGCTTGCAGCTGGATCGCAGCGCGTGGACCTCCTCGCGGTTGCGGGCGATCTGGAGGCGCCGCTGCTCTTCGCTCTCCTGGTTCTCGCGTCGGAGCTGCTCGACCACGTCGGCGCGGAGCTCGGCGTCGATGGCCGCGCCGGCCTGCGCGGCGGAGTCGAGGCGAGAGAGGGCCTCCTGCCACTTGCGCTGGTCGGCCAGCACCTTTCCCAGGAGCATCCCCGCGTCGCGATCGGTGGGGTCGAGGACCAGCACCATGCGCAGCCGCTCCTCGGCCTGCGCCATGTTTCCGGCGGCGATCAGGCCGATGGCTTCGTCGTAGATGGCGTCCGGGGCGTGGATCCCCCGCTCCTGCAGGAGCCGGGTGATCTGCTGGACTCCATCGGGAGCGCCGGTGCCGCGCGGCGTTTCGTTGAAGGCGAGAGAGGAGAGCACGCTCATGGGAGATGCTGTCACGGGAGATGCAGTCATGGGAGACTCTGTCGTGGGAGACTCTGCGGGAGACAGATGCGGAGAGTGAAGACGACCCGGTCCCCGGCAGGCCGGGGGGGGCTGACCGATCGGCCCTGGGAAGAGGCTTCAACGGTGCTATTGACATAGCAAGAGTTTGCGGGTTTTCCAAGGCCTCCATGAGAGTCGCCGTCCCATCGGGATCACCGGTTCGCTGGTGACAAGAGGGCGGAGGGGATTGGCGGCGCGGGAGCGCTACTCGTCCAGGACTCCGGCGGCGAGCTCTGCGGAGACCACGCGCCGGTTCAGCTCGGCAGCGTCGCTGAGCAGCTCGACCATCCGGACCAGTCGCCCCGAGTCCGCGATGGACTGGGCGGTCTCCTCGGCCTGCGCTGCGGCCTCCTCGATGTTCACCGAGGCTCCCTCCATTCGGGCGGTGCGCACGGGCCAGCGGTCGTCCGCCGACGCCGGTGACAACAGCACCAACCCGCCGAGCGCGAGGCTCCGCAGCGCGAGCCGCGTCGGGGCGAGCCGAAGAGAACGCACGCCTATACCGGCGCCGTGCGACTCCGGGAGTCGAGCAGCTCCAGCTTGACGAGGGAGAGGGCGCCCTGCGCCAGCCGCTTGAACTCGGCGCTGGTGGACAGCCCGAGCACCTGCCGCGCGACGAACCGCGGGCGCATGTAGAACTTGCGATGGGCGATCTTCAGCAGATCGAGGATCTCCGCGCGCGAGAGGTGCTCCTCCCAGCACACCGGCACCTCCACGCCGCTGAGCGGATCGGTCATCATCCGGTCCCAGCAGTCGGCGGCGTACAGGCCCATCTTGGCACCCTCCGCGAAGCTGTCGGTGCCCGGGTACGGCGAGAAGACGGCGAAGACCGCGTAGTCGGCGTCGAGCTTGAGCATCTCGTCGAGGTTGGAGACGGCCTCGTCCATCGTGCGCTCGTGCGGGCCGGCCAGCATGATGTAGGCCACGCTCCGCACGCCCTCTTCGCGGCACCACTTGAAGACGCGATGGACGTCGTCGGTGTCGCAGTGCTTGCCCCAGGCGTCCAGCCCCTCGTTGTTGGCGGACTCCACGCCGAAGTGGATCTTCGTGCAGCCGGTCTCGGCGCAGCGGCGGATCTGCTCGCGGGTGGTGCCCGCGATCGTCGTCTTGTAGCCCCAGCTGAAGCCGCGGATCCCGCGCCGCTCCAGCCCGTCACAGAACTTCAGCACCCACTGGCTGTTGGGCGTGAACAGATCGTCGATGAAGTGGCACTCGGTGATGCCCAGCGACATGCAGTGCTCGACCTCATCGATGATGTCATCGATGGCGCGGATGCGGTACTGCTTCTTGTAGGTCAGGCAGAACGGACACGAGTGGGGGCAGCCGCGGCTGGTGATGGCCGTGGTGACCATCGGCTGCTTGGTGCCCGGCAGGTAGTAGTCGGCGAACCGCACGCGGCTACGGTCGGGCCAGGGGTAGGCCGTCAGATCGCGCGTGGACGGGAGATCGGCGTTCTTGACGATCTGCCCGCTGTCGCGGTCCTTGAACCAGATGCCCTGGACGTCCGAGAAGTCCTTGCCCGCGTCGTAGGCCTGCGCCATCTGGAGGAAGGGATCCTCGCCATCGCCGGTGACGATGGCGTCGATGCCGTCCAGCTTGATGGCGTAATCGGGGAACATCGAGCAGTGCGGCCCGCCGAGCACGATGGTCGCGTTCGGGTTGATCTTTCGCACCAGGTTGATGCTCATCTGCACGTCGGGCAGCGAGTGCGTGAACGCGCTGATGCCCACGAGATCGAGCGGGTAGCGAGCGAGCATCTTCTCGAAGTCGGGGTAGTCGAGGTCGTCGATCACCGGATCGCAGATCTCGGCCTTGTAGTTCGAGCGCTTCTCGACCGCGGCCTGGATGTACATCAGCCCCAGCGGTGGGAAGCAGTAGACGCCGTGGGCGTGGGCCTTGGGGATCCCTGCCCAGACGCGCAGCTTTTCCGGGGGGTTGACCAGCGTGATGTCCATGGTGGCTCCTGTACCCACCGGAGCCCGGTGGGGTTCACCTCAATGTTGCAGATCGAGGTCTATCTATCGTCTTCTGAGGAACGGACGAAGAAACAACCGCCAGGGGACGAACAGCGGCACCTGTTGGCGGTATCGCTCGTACTCCTCGCCGAAGACCTCAACGAGCTGGGGCTCCTGCCGCCAGACCTTCTCGAAGAGCGAGCCGGTGAGCAGCAGCGGCACCAGCACGAAGCAGAACGACACCGAATTGAGCGCGAATCCGACGGCGAGTACGCCCAGCAGCTTGCCGAAGATCGAGGGGTTGCGGCTGTGGGCGTAGATGCCCGTGGTCACCAGCACCTGCGTGCGTCCGGCGGTGGGCGACGGCGAGCCCTTCCCGACCCGAGAGAGCTGCTCGTAGGTCGACAGCCACGCGACCGCGCCGACGACGAACGTGGCCGCGGCGACGCCGAGGTTGGTCGGGGCTGGCAGGAACCCGGTCCCAAATCCGAGCAGCCCGTCCATCCACGTCGCGACGAGCGCGATCAGGAAGGTGAGCGGAAACAGCACCGGCACATATACCTTCGCCACCATCCCGGTGATGGCGGGGCTGAGCGCTGCGCGGATGATGCCGTCGAGTGCGGACATGTCGAGGGGGGTGGCAGGGTAAAGGGGGCCGCCGGTGGAGGCAGAGCCTGCTACCCACTATCATCCACCATCATGTACACCGCCACCTCTCCCCTTGCCGTTTCTCGCTTCAGCCTGCTGGCCTGCCTGCTCGCCTGCGGGACGGATCCCATCCTGGAGCGGGCGGAGGAGCTGGAGCAGACCTCGAGCCGCGCGGGCGGTTCACCGGCGGGCAGCGCGCCATCTCATCAGGGTTCACCTGCGACGGGCGGTCAGGCGCCCCCGTCGGGGGGGCAGCCGGGTGAGGGCCCGATCGCTCCAGGGATCCCCGAGGAGCCCACGCCGGCGGATCCCGGCACTCCCGGCGGCGAGGCGGGCATGCCGGGTGGCGGACACATCACCACCGGACCGGCGGTGGTGCTCTCGGGCACCGTGACGGTGGAGGGCTGGACGCGCGGTGAGGTGCGTCTGGATGTCTTCGACGGCGACCAGCGCGACATCACCGCCACCCGGCGTCCGAGCGTGGTGGCGGTGGGGCGTCTGGAGAAGCCCGGAGCGTTCGAGATCCGTGTGCCCGAGAGCGCTGGGTATGTCTGGTTGGGGGGCTTCGTCGATGTGGACGGAGACGGCCGGCCCGGCCCGGGTGATCCCTCCGGCTGGTACACGGGCAACCCGGTCTCCATCGACGGCGATGTCAGCGGCCTGGAGCTGACCCTCGCGCCGCCGAAGGCGCCCCCCAGCGGGGCGATGCAGTAGGGAGAAGGCGTGATGCGCCTGTTCGGGGTGATCCCACACCACAGCCGCCGCGACCTGCTGCCGGCGGCGGTGTCCAGCCTGCGGGCCGACCCCGCTGTTGCGCAGGTCCTCGTGGTCCACGACGGCCCCGCTGCGCCTCCTGCCTGCGGCGTCCCCGTGATCTCCACCGCCGGGGAGCAGGGTTTCGCGCGGGCGGCCAACGCGGGGATCCTGGCGGCCTGCGCCCGCGGGGCGAGCCATGTCCTCCTCCTCAACGACGACGCTCGGGTGGCGCCGGGCTGCGTATCTGCGCTCGCGGCGGCCTGGGGGCCGGGCGTCGGCGCGATCGGCCCCGCCCTCATCGACGCCGACGGTCGCGCGTGGGGCGGCCATCGCTTGACCTCCTGGGGACGCCTGCGTGCGCTCCCGGCTCCCGCCCACCCGCGGGCCGCGGACGCGCTCAGCGGCGCCTGCCTGCTGCTGGACTCCTCCGCGCGCTTCGATCCCCGCTACGCTCACGGCATGGAGGACATCGCGCTCTGCCGCGAGCTGGCGCGGGATCGTCGGCTGGTGCTGCTCGTTCCGGGGGCCCGCTGTCACCACCTCGAAGGGGCCACCCTGGCGAGACGGAGCCCGCGCGCCCAGCGGCACGCGGTGTCGGGGCACCTGCGGCTGGTCGGGGGCGGCTGGCGCGCGCCGATCGTGCTGGGACTGGCCGGAGCCCAGGTGATCGCAGAGCGGGGGCCGCGGGAGCGGCTGTGGGCCATCGCCGCGGGCTGGCGGGACTGGCAGCGCGCGCGCTCTCAGCCGGGTGGCGCTGCGGGAGGGGAGTCCGTGGGGGCGTCTGGGACCGGCGTCCCGGTCGGTGGTGTCACGACCGGTGGTGTCACGACCGGTGGGTTCACAGGGGGCGGAGCCTCTCGCTCTGCCAGCACCAGGGCGGCGGCGATGGCCGACTCCAGCGCGGGCTCCAGCAGCACCAGGAACAGGAGCACCTCCCGCCGGGCCAGGTGAAGCTCGTGGGTCTCGACCGTGGGCTGGTCCGCCCACAGCGCGCCGATGTTCAGCGGCGCCTTGCTGTAGTCGTCGGTGCCTCGCGTGAGCACCGCGTACTGCCCGGGGTCGTAGATGCTGCCCACCAGGGCCTGGAAGTCACCCGGGTTGGCGACCGGATCGAGCTGGTCGCGCAGCAGGAAGAGCGCGTCGGTGAGCAGCGCCTCCTGCCGGGGAGAGAAGGTGATCAGGAGCTCCCGCTCCGCGTCGAGCACGGCGCGGATCCCCTGCAGGCGCACGGCCAGCAGCTCCCGCTCCCGCTCCCCGCCCGCCCGCAGCTCTCGCAGCGCGTCGATGAGCTCCGTCATCTGGGGGGCGTCCAGCGGCGCGCCCGCGCTCAGCTCCTGCCACAGCCTGGCGTAGATGCCGGCCTCTTCGGTGTACCCCGCGTGGATCTCCTGCTCGGCGGAGGCGATGGCGGCGCGTCGCTGCTCTGCCAGCTCCCGCAGCGCCTCGAGGCGCTGGAGCTGATCGCGGCTGAGCGCCATGTGGCGCATCCAGATGAGGAGCCGCACCCGCTGGAGGTCCGGCGCCGAAGCGGGCAGGCTCGGGGTGTCGTAGAGGAGCTGGTACAGCGGCGGCTGGGCCGCGCGATCCAGCTCGGCGACCGCTGCCACCGACGGCAGCTCCGTGGGCGCAGGCTCGCCGCATCCCTCAATCCATGGCACTGCGCTCAACAGCATCCCGCTCCAGAGGGTCCTGATCCATAGGCGTGCGCCGAAGCCCGCGAGCCCTGAACATCGGGCGGGATTGAGCGCCGTGACCATGGCTCGGACCTATCTCGTCCCTCCCAGGCCCGCGTCTCCGACATTACGACGCCCCGGTCATGTCCGATCGGTCCCCCGCGCTCGCCGCCGTCGCGTCGCTGGCGCTCAGCGTCGTCCTCACCTGGCCGCTGGTCCTCCACCCGGCGCGCCTGCTGGCCGGTCATCCGGGAAACGACAATTGGAACCACGTCTGGGGCTACTGGTGGGTCGGTCAGAACCTCTCCGAGGGGCGATGGCCGACCAGCACCGACCTCCTCTCCCACCCCACGGGAGGCACGCTCTACTTCATCGACACCATCCAGGCGGTGCTGTCGTGGCCGCTCCAGATCCTGGCGGGCCCTGCGGTGGCCTACAACCTGGTGGTGCTGGCGGGGCTGTGGCTGGCGGGGTTCGCGGCGTGGCTGCTGGCTCGGAGGCTCACCGGCGATGCCGCGGCGGCAGGCCTGGCGATGGTGGTCTACGGCGCCTCCCCGCACCTGCTGGGGCAGGCCTACAACGGCATCTCCGAGACGGTCTGCGCCGGGTGGTTTCCGCTCACGCTGTGGGCGCTCGTGCGCATGCTCGATCGACCGACGCTGTGGCGCGCCCTTGCGCTGGCGGCCTGTGGTGCGCTCTGCACCCTGACGAGCTGGTACTACGGGCTGTTCGCCGCCATCGCGGCGACGGCGCTGGTGCTCTGGCAGGGCGCTCGCCAGCCATACACCGTCCGCTGGGGACGCACCCTGCTGCTCGGCGTCGTCGCGATGGCGGTGTCTGGTGCGCTGGTGGCGCCGTTCTTTTTCGCGTTCCAGTCTTCGCTGGGGGCCGCCGACGCGCTGGTCACCCGCGATCCGGACTTCGTGCGCTCATCGCTCCTCAACCACAACATCACCGACATCGTCGCGTTCTTCCGGCCGTCGAAGACCGCCAGCCCCGATCTGCTCACGCTGTACGGCGAGGAGCTGCTGATCGTCATCTACCTGGGCTGGTCGGCGCTGCTCTTCGCGGGGGCGGCGGTGCTCCTCACGCGGCGTCGCCGTGAGCTGGCGCCCTGGCTGTGGCTGGGCGCGATCTTCTTCGTCTTCTCGCTGGGGCCCTACCTGAACGTCGGCGGCACCTACCTCCAGGTGAGCGGTCGCCGCCTGCCGCTGCCGTTCCTGTTCCTGTTCGACGCCTTTCCGGTGTTCGACCGCATCTCCCACCCCTTCCGCTTCGTGGTGGGGGTCAGCCTGACGGTGGCGGTGCTGGCCGCCCACGGTCTGAGGCACCTGCTGCGCGCTCGCGCTCCAGCCATCCGGCTGGCCGCGGTGGGTCTCCTGGCAGGTCTGATCACCGCGGAGATCTTCTTCGCCTCGCCGGCGCGGATCCCGCTGCCCACCTCCGACGCGCGCATCCCGGCGGCTTACGGCCACATGGCCGACGACGAAGCCCCTGGCGCGGTGCTCGATCTGCCGATGACCGTGCCCAACCTGGAGCGGGCGGTCTACGTCTGGTACCAGACCCGCCACGGCCGGCCGGTGCCCTGGGGGCTCAACGACCCACTCCCGCGCTCGCTCCTCGCCAACCGGCTGGTGACCACGCTGATCCGGCTGGAGGCGTCGCGGGCGTGGAGCCTGCCGCCGCGCCTCCCTGAGCTGGACATGGTGGTGGGCGCCCGCCTGCTGGGGCGTCAGCGGTACCGCTTCGTGGTGGTGCACGAGTCGTTCTACCCGAGCTTCAAGCGCGATCAGGTCGAGGCGGTGCTGTCCGGGCTGTTCGGCGAGCCCCGTCGCTACCCCGATGATGAGCTGCTGGTGTACCGGGTGCCCTGGCCGGACGAGGAGCGGCCTTAGCGCCGCGGCTTGGGCTTCGGCGCCTCCCAGCGCCAGACGAACGCCACCGTCCCCTGGATCACCCGCGGCAGGGTGTCGACGCCGACCGTCAGATCGCCGCCCTGCCAGAGCGGCATGAACGCCGCGACCTCGGGGAGGATCCGCAGCCGCTCGCTCGCCGTGAGGGCCAGCCCCAGGCTGCCTCCGGGCCCGGCGTAGGTCGCCCACTCGCGGCCGGACCCTTCGATGAGCTCGGTGATCGCCCAGCCCTGGAGATGCGGGCCGATCACGAGCTGGTGCGTCCCCAGCGGTACGCCGACCAGGACCGGCAGGATGGCGCTGCCGCCGTACGCGCCGATCCCGCGCTGGCCGCTGCTGACCATGGGCGCGAGCGCCACCGACAGCCGACGCGCCGTCGGATCGCCCAGGGCGACCCGCCCGCCGAGCTGGACCCCACCGGTACCCACCCGGGCGGCGAGGTCGAGGCGCGGGCCGACGCCGTACCGCAGCGCCACCGAGCCTCGGGGCCAGACGGTCATCTCATCTTCCTGGGTGACCAGCGAGGCCCCCGGCTCGAAGGCGGCCTCGAAGTGGCGTGCGCCGGCGGGATCGGCCGTCATGATCGGGCTGACGTGGGTGAACGTGCAGCCGGTCAGGAGAGCCACGGCGAGGGGGGAGGGACGCATGGCTCAGGGCTCCGCGGGTGGGGTGTCGGTGTCGCCGGTGGGCTCGGTGGGGGGCTCCGGGGGGGCCTCGAGCTCGGCGACCAGCGCGTCGAGGCCGTCCAGGTACCGCGTGGTGCGGACGGCGAGCTCCGCGTCGGGCTCCGGGGCGTCGGCGCGGACCTTCCGGACCAACGACAGCGCCTCGTCGGTGCGGTCCAGACCGTGGAGGGTGCGGGCCAGCCGCCCGGCGGCGCGCAGGTGGTTGTCGCCGTAGGCCACCTCCAGGGCTCGCCGACCGGGCGCCTCGGCCTCCTCGAACCGCTCCGCCCGCTGCAGCACTCCGCTCAGCGCGTAGTGGAATGTGAACTCGTCCGGGTACTGTGCGGCGGCCTGTCGCAGCACGATCGCGGCCCCCTCGATGTCTCCCGCGCGCTCCCGGGCGGACGCGAGATCCTGCCAGCGTCCCCGGTCGCGCCAGGGATCGCCGGTGAGGGTGGCGGCGACGAGCTGGGCCGCCGCGGCGTACAGCAGCGGCGCCTGTGTCTCGTCCGCGCCCATCGCGGCGGCCCACAGCAGCTCTGCGGCGGCGTCGGTCTCGGCGCGGGGGATCTGCGCGCGGTGGAAGGCCTGCAGCGTCGGCGCGAGCTCGGGCTCGGAGTCGGCCAGCTTTACCACGTCGAACAGCCAGCGGGGCCAGCCCTCTGGGGCCTCGGTCAGCAGCCACCGCGCGTCGTCCGCCGACGGTGACAGCAGGAAGCGCGCCTCGCGGAAGACGGGGTCGTCGACCAGCCAGCCGTCCTCGACCTCTCCGCTGGGCACCGAGGTCAGCGCCAGCTCGGCCTGCTCCAGGTAGGGCTGCGCGTCGTCGGCTCGCTCAGCGCGGATCAGGCGCAGGGCCGCCGCGGCGGCCTCGGCGGGCGCCAGCGTCTGCGCGGAGGGCAGGGACTCCAGCGGGGAGAGGCCGCCGGTGTCGGCGAGCCAGGCGAGGGTGTCCTCGGCGTTGTTGTAGCCGACCTTCCGGCCGATCTCGCGTCCTGCGGCGGTGGTGACCACCAGCGTGGGGTACCCCCCCACCTCGTAGCGGTCCTTCAAGGACCAGCTCTCCTGGGCGTCGGCGTCTACCCGCACCACCGTGAAGGGGCCCAGGGCGTCTGCCCGGGCGGGATCGTCGAACACCTCCGCGTTCATGCGGTTGCAGGGTGGGCACCAGATCGCGCCGAAGTCGAGCAGCACCAGCCGTCCGGAGCCCTGCGCCGCTGCCAGGGCGGCGTCGAGATCTCCGTCGTGGCTCTGACGCTTCCGTGGATCGGCGGTGTCCAGCACCACCTCCTTGCCGCGCTTTCCGGCCAGATCACCGGCGAATGTCAGCTCCAACACGCGGCACTGCGTGCCGTCCAGCGCGCAGACCGAGAGCGTCAGCTCTCCCTCGACCCGCCCCCCTTCCTGTGGGACCGCGAGTAGTACGCCGCGCTCCAGGCCCGCGCTGTCGGTCTCCAGCCGGGTGCGCGCGCCCGCCACCCACGCCACGAGATCTGCCGGGGCGCCCTCGGCGAGCTTCTCCCCCTCGGGGGCGACGACCTGCAGCCGCGCCGCCCCCCTGGCCCACTCCGCCACCACCTTCGGCGCCGCCGCGAGCGCTGACATCGACAACAGGGTCAGCAACATCATGCCCCCCTGTTCTGGGCGAATCCGAGCAGGGTCCGCAGGAGCATCAGGCCGCCGATCGCGCCCAGGATCAGCACCGTCGCTTCGCCCATCTGTTGCGGATGGCGCGCCATGCTGGGGAACAGCTGATCGAGGAAGGGCAGCGCCAGCACGCGATCGTTCCGGGAAGCGTTGAAGAAGTGCACCATCACCGCTGCCCCGATGAAGGCGACGGGTGGGAGGAACCGCATGGAGACTCCGGCGCGGGGTGGGGGACGGGGGAATGGCTTGTCATTCCTGCCGGGGCCATCTATATGCCGCCACCCCGCTTGACCGGAAGAACCGATGTATCGCTCCCTGACCTGTCTCTGTCTGGCGATCGCCTGCCAGACCCCCGCGGCTACCACCGCTGCACCCGGAGCGGTGCCCGACGGCGGCGAGGTCGTGATGACCGTGGACGGCTTGAAGATCACCCGCGAGATGATCGACGCCAGCGCCGCCCGCATCCCTTCACATGTGATCCAGCAGATGGGCGGCCCCGACGCGATCCGCAAGCAGACCGAGGAGCAGGTGATCGTGCGGACGGTGCTCTACAAGAAGGCCCTCGAGGCCAACCTGGCCGACCGACCGGAGGTTCTCCTCTCCGCCGCCATCGCCGCGCGCGACGCCATGGCCGATGCCATGCTGGGCGAGCTGGTGGCTGCGCAGGTCACCGACGAAGCGGTCACCGCCTGGTTCGAGGATCACAAGGTCCAGTTCTCGCGCCCGCGCGCCCACCTGCGCATCATCGAGCTGCCCGACGAGGCCACCGCCACGGCCGTGCTGGCCGAGCTGAACGCTGGCGGGGACTTCGCGGTGCTGGCAGGTAAGCACAACAAGAACCCCATGGCCGCCGCCAGCGGTGGAGACCTGGGCTGGATCCGCAAGACCGATCTCCCGCCGGCCCTGGCCGCTCCCATCTTCGCCGCCAGCGCGGGTGACGTGGTGGGCCCCGTCAACGCCAGCGGTGGGTGGCTGCTGTTCCGCGTCGAGGAGCTCAAGCGCAACGCTTCGCTCGACGAGGTGCGCGCAGAGGTCGAGGCCAACGTGGAGATGGAGGCGCGTGAGAAGCTCGCGCGGGAGCTGCGTGACGCCGCGGACGTCCAGCGTGTCGGGGGCGCCGCGAGCCCGGCGGGGCAGTGAGCGAGCCCTGGGCCCTCATCCTCGGAGTCTCGTCGGGGTTTGGCGCGGCCACGGCGCGTGCGTTCTCTGCCGCGGGTCACCACATCTGCGGCGTTCATCTCGATCGCCGCTCCGGTCAGCCGCGGGTGGACGCTCTCGCCCGCGACATCACGCAGGCGGGTCGGCGCGCCCTGCTGCTGAACCGCAACGCCGCCGACGACGCGCAGCGCGGGGAGGTGATCGCAGCGCTGCGTGAGGCCATCGCGGAGAGCGATGGTCGGCTGGTGATGGTGATGCACTCCCTGGCCTTCGGATCGCTCCAGCCGCTGGTGCCCGCTAAAGGAGAGCGGCAGGCTGTTACGCGCCGGCAGCTCGAGATGACGATGGACGTGATGGCGAACAGCCTGGTGTATTGGGTGCAGGATCTGTTGGCCGCCGAGCTCCTCGGCCGGGGCGCGCGCATCTACGCGATGACCAGCACCGGCAGCCGCATGGTCTGGAACCGCTACGGGCCCGTCTCGGCAGCGAAGGCCGCCCTCGAGTCGCACGTGCGGCAGCTCTGCCTGGAGCTCGCCCCGCGCGGCGTCACGATCAACGCGATCATGGCTGGAGTCACGCGCACCCCCGCGCTGGCCAAGATCCCCGACGCCGATCAGATCGAGACCCGCGCGCTGGGGCGCAACCCCCACGATCGCCTCACCCGCCCTGAGGACGTCGCGGACTGTCTGCTCGAGCTGTCGCGTTCTGGCACGCGCTGGATGACCGGAAACGTGATCCGCGTCGACGGCGGCGAGGACTTCTGCGCTTGAACCGCGGCCCCGCCGCCCCGATACCCCCACCATCCATACCAACCCCATACCACGACCACACCAGACCAAGTTAC
>CAYXGP010000141.1:0-1526 GCA_964464515.1 uncultured Enterobacterales bacterium | reverse complement strand
CGCATTGATAAACAGTTCTGCCGCTGGGGCCAGCACCGGGGGCGGCGCGGCCGCGATACACCCACCTTCCTTCCCTCGACCTTCCCTCGACGAGACCTGACCATGTTCCTGATCCCTGCCTTCACCGCGCTCCTCGCCTGCGACCGGCCTGCGACGAGTCCGCCCCTGGCCAGCTCGGCGCAGGCCGCTGCTCCTACATCTGGCGTGCCCGCTGCGGGTATGGCCGACGACGCCGTGGTGGCCCGCTGGAACGGCGGCCAGGTCACCTACGGAGAGCTGCACGAGAAGATCGCCAGTGACCTGATTCGTCTGGAGATCGACTATCTGACCCAGCGCTACCAGAAGGAGGGGCAGACCCTCGAGATCATGGTCACCGAGAGGCTGCTGGAGGAGGAGGCGAAGGCCCGCGGGCTGGCAGACATCGAGGCGCTCCTGACGACCGAGATCAAGGACAAGGTGCCCGATCCGCCAGAGGCTGATCTCCGCGCCTTCTACGAGCAGGTGAAGGCCCGGGCGGGCAACCGCCCCTACGAGGAGCTGCGCGATCGCATCCTCGCGGAGATCCGGCGCCCGATGGAGGCGAAGCTGTACGAAGATCTCGTCAAGGGGGTGCTCGACAGCAAGGCCGCTGAGCTGGAGCTGCCCTACCCCGACCTGCCGCGGATCGAGGTGAGCGCCGACGACGACCCGTTCCTGGGACCAAAGGACGCCCCGGTCACCATCGTGCAGTTCGCAGAATTCCAGTGCCCGTACTGTGGCAAGGCCGGCGAAGCCATCGACCAGGTGCTCAAGGAGTACGACGGCAAGGTGCGCATGGTCTACCGGGACTTCCCGCTGGGCTTCCACGACCGCGCGATCCCCGCGGCTGTGGCCGCCAACTGCGCCGGTGAGCAGGACCGCTACTGGGAGATGCATGCCCGGCTCATGGACAACCAGCGGGCGCTCGACGACGCCACGCTGATGAGCCACGCCGAGGCCATCGGGCTGGACATCGCCCGCTGGCAGACCTGCCGCGCCGATCCCGCGCAGGTCGCCGAGGTCGAGAAGGACATGGCCGACGGCAGCGCTGCCGGCGTCACCGGGACGCCCGCCTTCTTCGTCAACGGCGTGATGCTCTCCGGAGCGCAGCCCTTCTCGGAGTTCAAGGCGATCATCGACCGCGAGCTTGGTGACGGCTGAGGGTTGGCTTGCGCACGACCATTCTCGTGCGGCATGATGCCGATCAAACCTCCGGGAGGATGAGATGAACCGATTGCTGAGCACACTGACTTTGATCGCCCTCGTGGGCTGCGGCACCACCGAGGGGATGAACCCCGGCGAATGCACGGACGGCGCCGACAACGACGCCAATGGGGTGTTCGACTGCGATGATCCTGGCTGCTCGTCAGGACCGGATTGCGACGGCACCACGACGACCACCACCACCACCAGCTACGCCACCTACACCACCACGACCGGTGGCACCACGACTGGTGGCACCACGACCGGTGGCACCACGACCGGTGGCACCACGACCGGTGGCACCA
>CAYXGP010000140.1:9715-22134 GCA_964464515.1 uncultured Enterobacterales bacterium | reverse complement strand
ATGCGCCCGGAACTTCTCATGGAGCTGGAGCAGCGCTACATTGAGCTGTTTTAGCTGTATTCGGAGTCACTGTTTTTTTCAGGTGCCAGGGATTTGTTGGGGTGGTGGGCTCCTCCCCTGTTTCTGAGTCGGAGCGGCCAACGGTGGGTCCTCTCGCCGGCCAGGTCGATCAGGCTCAGGGGCGAGGCAGATCTGCATCCAATAGAAGGACGGCGCGTCTTCACCCCGACGAGCTGGTCTCGGACCGCATGGCGCGCTTCAAGCGCTGAAAGAAGCGACCAGCCGCGTTCATGTCGCCCTCGATGATGCGCTACTGTGCGAACAGCTCCTGGGAGAAGCGGCCGTCTCCGCACGCGATCATGGGCTCGTAGGGCACGGATGGCACAGCCTGCGGTACGTGCGCCGCCCCACACTGCACGCGGACGCCTCCCTCTCGCGCGTGAATGTCGAGGGGCTCGCCGGCGATTCGCAGCTCCACATGGAAGCTCGGGTCCGCAGGGGTTCTGGAGAGAGCCTCTTTGAGGGTGACGACCGCCACCCTCAGGTTGCCTGCCCGGCGCAGATCGCCGTCGACCGGCAAGCGGGTCCCGAGTCGAGACAGCTCGAGGAGCACAGGGCCCGTGGCCTCGCCGAGGTCCCGCGCTGGTGAAGCGGACCTACAGCGCGGCCACGATCCGCTCGCTCTCAGCCCACAGACGGTCGGCGAGCGCTTCGTCCTGCGCGGGCCCGCTCGGCTCCTTGACGCGGCAGTCAGAGAAGTAGAGCCCGGTCCTGCCGGCGACGTCCGGATGCACGGCCAGGTAGACCTGCGTGGCGGCGCCCTGTCCCACCGTCTTGAGGTTCTCACGGCCGATGTCGTCGAGCACGCCATCGTAGTCGTCGAGGTGCCGGCCGAGCCTGGTCTGGATGACCCCCGGGTGGAGGGCGTTGGCGGTCTTGTCGCCGTCGAGCATCCTGGCCAGCGACTTGACCATCAGCAGGTTGGCGAGCTTGGACTGTCCATAGGCCCGCCACGGCTGGTAGTCGCGCTGGCCGCTGAGGTTATCGAACTCGATGCCGACCGCGGGCGCCATGAAGTGCGCGCCGCTGGAGACCACCACCACCCGACCATCGTCGGTGAGCAGGTCGACCAGCCCGGTGACCAGGATGAAGTGTCCGATGTGGTTTGTGAGAAACTGCAGGTCGAGGCCGAGCGTGGTGCGCGGCTCGGGCAGGGTCATGATCCCTGCGTTTGCGATGATACCGGCCAGCTTCTTGCCGAGCCCGCGAACGGTCTGGACCGCCGCCCGCACGGAGGCGGGATCCGAGAGCTCGCACGCTACCGCGGTCCCGGTGACCCCGTGTGCATCGAGCGCGGCCCGGGCCTTGTCGGTGGTGCGGGCCAGTCCGATGACCTCTGCGCCCCGGAGCCCGAGCACCCGCAGGGTCTCCTCACCGATGCCTGAGTTGCAGCCGGTCAGGAGGTAGACCTTCCCGCTCAGATCGATCCCATTGCTCACCTCTTCAGCGGTGCTGGCAGCCCCGAAATCGGCCATCTTCTGCTCCTGTGGTGTGGTGCTTGTCAGGGTGGTAACGACTCAGCCGCGGCGGAACACCCGCCCACGATCAGGAGAGTTCGCGTGCGCTTGCCTGCCGACCCGCAAGTCCACCGTGACGCGGGGGGCACGGGGGAGGTTCATCGACATGGGCAGCTTTCAGCTCACCTGGCGGCCGCACCGGGGCGGGCACCTCGCGCTGGGACACGAGCGGGGCTGCATCGCCGGGGGGGCCTCGGCGTTCTCCCGCCCCGCTGCGCTGTCGCGGCTGCACGCGGGCGGGGCGCTGCGCCCGCGCACCGCCGCAGAGCTCACCGAGGATCGCATGGCCTGGGGGGAGCGCTTCGCCGCCTGACGGCAGGAGACGAGCGCTCCCCATCGGCAGTGGCGGAAGAAGAACGCGAACTCCCTTGCCCATCCAAGGAGCCCACGCGTCGAAGTGGGTGTGCGGTCAACCGGCCCACATCTCCACGCACTTCCCCTGGAGGCCCCCGTGTCGCGACTCTCCTCTCACTCCGTCGTCCTGCCCGCCGCGCTCGCACTCGTGGGGTGCGCGTCCTCGCCCTGCGCCGAGTCCGAGAGCTCCTCGTCCAACACAGGCGCAGGATCGGCCGGAGGCTACACCGTCGTCGATACAGACCAGACCACCTGCTACGACGACTCCAGCTCCGTCGCCTGCTCGGGCAGCAGCTACACGGGCCAGGACGGGGCCTACGAGGGCGAAGTCCCCGCCTACGAGGACAACGGGGACGGCACCGTCTCCGACCTCTCCACGGGGCTGATGTGGACGCAGGACCCGGGCGACAAGATGACCTTCGACGAGGCCCTCGACGGCGCCGAGACGTGCGCCACAGGCGGCTACGACGACTGGCGCCTGCCGACGATCAAGGAGCTGTACTCCCTCATCCTGTTCAGCGGGACCGACCCGAGCGGCTGCGCCGACGACTCGAGCTGCGACGCTATCTCCTTCATCGACGAGGATTACTTCGTGTTCGAGTATGGAGATACGTCCACGGGCGAGCGCATGATCGACGCCCAGTACGCCAGCGACACGGTCTACGAAGGCACCACGATGGGCGGTGACGAGACGGTGTTCGGCGTCAACTTCGCCGACGGCCGCATCAAGGGGTACGGTCTGACGGACCCAGGCACCGGCGGCGACAAGACGTTCTTCGTGCAGTATGTGCGCGCCAACACCGAGTACGGTATCAACGCCTTCGTCGACAATGGCGATGACACGGTCTGGGACGAGGCGACCGGGCTCATGTGGACCCAGCAGGACAGCGGTGCTCTATCCTCCAGCAACCTGTCCTCCGGGGCGCTGTCCTGGGAGGAGGCTCTGGCCCTGTGCGAGGGGCTGTCGATGGTCGGTCACGATGACTGGCGCCTGCCGGACGTCAAGGAGCTGCAGAGCATCGTCGACTACAGCCGCTCCCCCCAGACCACCGGCACGGCGGCCCTCGATCCCGTCTTCGAGGTCACCGTCATCACCGACGAGGGCGGCGACGAGAACTTCCCATTCTACTGGAGCAGCACCACCCACGCCAGCGTCGATGGATCGGGGGCGGCGGCGGCCTACGTGGCCTTTGGCGAGGCGCTGGGCTGGATGCAGGGCCAGTCGAGCGGGGCCTACGAGCTCATGGACGTCCACGGCGCCGGCGCCCAGCGGAGCGATCCCAAGGCGGGAGACGCAGCCGACCATCCCTACGGACACGGCCCTCAGGGTGACGTGATCCGCATCGAGAATCACGCGCGCTGCGTGCGCTGAATACAGCGGAGGGGCGGTGGGCCGCGGAGGCTGTCCGGCGTTTTCGACCAGACGGGATACAAGAGCCCGCCATGCTCGATGGGATCCCCGGGACGCCGCCGCCAGCCCCCCCGTGGGGGCAGCAGGTCGTTCCCCGCAGCCCCGATCTGGCGCGACGCATCCAGCCGGCGGCCGGCGCGACAGGCCAGATCTGCGTGGTCCTCGGCGCGGGCGGGGCGCTCGCGCCCGACCTCGTCCACGCGCTCCTGCTGCGCGGTCACCCGGTCGTCGGCGTGGACGTACAGCTCACCTACCGCGTCGAGGGCGCCACCTACCGGCGGCTCGATCTGCGAGACGCAGCAGCGGTGGCGGCGTTCTTTGCTGACGTTCGCGCGATCGGCACCCTGGGGCCGGTCTTCAACCTGGCGGCCATCCAGACCAGCCCCACCGCCGGCCGCTGGGAGGACCCCATCGCCGAGTCGGGCCTGCTCGACGCGCTCTGCGACACCGAGCGCGACGCCACGCTGTTTCACATGAGCACCGCGGAGGTCTACGGGGCCCCGCCGGGGGCGCCCTACGCGGAGGGGCACACCAAGGCGCCGTTCAACCCGTATGGTCGCGCCAAGTGGGCCGAGGAGCAGGCGCTGATCGCGGCGCACGGTCGCCCGACGCGCGGCGGCGTGCTCCGCGTCACCGCGCTCCGCACCTGGACGATCGTCATGGTCAACGCGGGTCCCGCGGGTGAGCCGCTGGAGGCCCGCAACTACAACGACCCCCTCATCGCGGTGGCCGCGAAGCTGGCGCGGGCGGGGGTGCGGGTGCCGATCGCCGATCGGGGTCTCCTCGCCCAGTTCCACCCCGCAGAAGAGGTTGTGGAGGTCTCGCTGCTGCTCGCCGCGCAGCCGCCCGATGCGCAGACGTGGGGGCGGGCGTGGAATTGCCCGGGGCGGGCGTGTACGCACGGTGAGATGGTCGATGACTGCTTCGACATCTTCTCGGCTGGCGAAGGACCCCGGCCCTGGTGGGCGCCGCTCGCGTTCCTGCTTACATTGGGCGGACACATACCGGGCGGGCTGCTCACGTCGGCGGCACGAGGGCTCGAGATGGCCGGCGGCGCGCTCGGTGCGCGGCAGATGGCCGGGCGGCTGCCCTTCCTGTACCGCAGCACGCACATGGACTCCTCGGCGCTCTCCGCGATCCTCACAGATCAGCTCACGGAGCCGGAGGGGTCCGACACGCGGGCGGCGGTGCGGCGGCTGGCGGCGGCGCTGAAGAGCGGCGGCGAAGACGCGCTGAGTGCGCGCAGGTATGCCGGGTACTGACCGCGACGGGCGAACGTCGAGACGTCGGCCGGCGCCGGGATACCAGGGACCTCGGAGGTCCGCATGCTGATCTGTCTCACCCTGCTCGCGGCAGCCCTCGCCGGCCCCGCGGTCCCGCCACCGCACAGACTCGTCGATTGGTCGGCGCCGCTCGTGGTGGACGCCCCCGGCACCCGCCTCCTGGTGCTCATCGAGGCCACCGATGACCAGCCGGTGCGCCTGGAGGCCCTGGACGGGGGACGCTGGCGCCCGCTGGAGACCCTGTGGCACCGCGACGTACTGAGCGTGGCGCGTCTGGACGTGGCCTCGACCACCGGACTGATGGTGCGCAGCCCGGATCGCGACCGCGTGGACCACATCGACTGGGATCTGTTCACGCCGGGGCCACCCGAGCCCCGCCACGACGGCACCCCTCCCCCCGGACTGGGCGTGCTCCCGACCGAGCTGATCGACATCGGCGTGGTCTCCCGCGACGACTGGGGCGCCCAGGCGACCACCTGCAGCTCCGTCGAGGACGAGTGGTACCGCATGGCGATCCACCACACCGCCGGCTCGCAGACATCCGGCGGAACGGTGCACGGCGCTGTCCAGTCGCTGCAGGCCTACGCGCTGGGAACCGGCGTCTACTGCGACATCCCCTACCAGTTCCTCGTCGGCTACGACGGCAGCTTGTGGGAGGGGCGGCCCTACGGCTACTACAGCGGAGCCACGGGCGGCGGAAACAACGACGGCAACTCAGCGGTGTGCTTCCTGGGCTGCTACCACCCGGACGGATGCTCGACGTCTCACGACGCCACCGACGACATGATGGACGGCGGGCAGCTCATGGTGCAGACGTTCACCGCGCTGCACGGCATCGAGAGCACCTCCGAGTATGTCCGCGGCCACCAGGATTGGCCGGACAACGCCACGGCTTGCCCCGGCGACTACATCCTCGAGCGATTCGACGAGCTGCTGGCGCCGCTGGTGCCTGACTACGCGGGGGAGCTGGTCGCGCTGAGCTGCGATTCGCGCTCAGTGGAGGAGGGGCAGCCGCTGGATTGTCAGCTCGAGATCGACAACATCGGCGGACAGACCTGGACGCCCGGAAATACGAACCTGGCTCCCCTGCCCCGCGATGAGTCGTCACCTTTCGCGGCCGAAGATTGGCTCTCTGAGGGGCGGGTGACCGGCGTGGATGCCGAGACAGGTCCTGGAGAGACCGCGACCTTTTCGTTCTCCGTGGGCACCGAAGCGATCGGCGATCACGCGCTCTCGCTGGCTCTGGTCGAGGAGTGGGTGACGTGGTTCCCCGACGACGGGGGGCCGGCCGAGGGGGATCTCGTCCTCACGTTCACGGTCACCGAAGAGACGGACGACTCCAGCGCCGCGACCGGCGCGACCGCTGATACGGCGGGCCCGGCCGTGCAGACAGCCGATGAACACGCGGGGCTCGTGCTCCCGGGACCAGAGCGGATCGGAACGTGTGGGTGTGGAGCTGGCCCCGCCGGTGGATCGCTCTCTGCGTTATGGTCGGCTGTGCTGGGGATGGCTGTGTTGGGGATGGTGCGTCGCCGCGGCGACTGAATCACGCCTGTCTGCCTGAGCGCATCAGCGAGCCCGCGGTGGATGGCCCCGGGGTGGATGGCCCCGGGGTGGACGGCCCAGCGCGGCGGCCCGCTCCTCGGCCTTCTCCCACATCCGCACGTACGCCTCCGCCGATCGGAACAGGGGCTCCAGATCGGCGTCGCTGACGGCGTCCGTGCGCGCGTCCTGGAGGAGCTCGGGGAGCAGGCCGATGTGCACCATGCCCTCCGTGCCGAAGTCGATCGCGCGCTCGCCCACATACGGGGCCGTGAACTGCACGTCGCCCGCGTAGGCGTCGAATGGGTAGGTGATGGGGTTGACCTGCTTCGTCGAGCAGTCGCCCTCACCCATCCGCGGACCGTGCGCCCCCGCGAAGCCGTTGAGGTCGAAGCCGAAGCCGACGGCCGGATAGGCCCCCGCTGCCTCGATGATCTCCAGCTCGCTCTGCAGGCTGCTCAGGGTCGAGCCTGGGTTCTCGGGGTCGTGGCAGCGGCCGAGCCCCACCTTGGAGGTCCCCCCCAGCTCGTAGATGCGGCCGTCCCAGTGCCGGCCGTGGGTGCCCGCCGCCGGGTAGTCGTGGGTCTCAAGGATCTCGAAGGCGCGCCGATACGACCACATCGGGAGGTGATCGACCTCGATGATCATCCCGCGGGTCATCATCCCGTCGAACAGGAACTCGCCCAGCTCAGTCAGGGAGCCGTTCTGGCACCACTCCCCGTCGATCGGCCCCTCGAGGATCTCGGCGGCGTAGGAGAACGCGGTCTCCAGCGGGGCGTCGGGGAAGTCCGACATATCGTTGGGTGGCTCGGAGACGAACTCGTCGCGTGGACTCAGCAGACCGCCGAAGCTGACGGAGCCCCCGTCGAAGCCGCCGGGCATACCATCGCCCGGGCACTCCTCGGTCATGTTCGTCCAGTGGCCGCTGTTGAGGAAGTTGCCCAGCTCGATGAAGTCGCCGCTGCCATCGCCCGGCGTGAAGCGGTTGTCGTACTTGTGGACGGGGAAGAGCGCGCGCACGCCGCGGTCATGGTAGTCGTCGAGCTGGCTCTCCACCCACGCCTCGTCGCAGGTTGGACCGCCGGGCCGCGCCGTGAGGTGGCAGTCGAACAGATCGGAGGTCTCGATGCCGAGGACCACCGCCATCTTGCCGTCCGCGATGACCGCGCGGGCCTCCGCGGGCGTCCGCACCACCCGGAACCACCCCTCGCCGGCGCCGCCCGCCCGCGCGTCGATGTAGTCCTGCATCGCCCACGTCTCGTCGATGCTGCGATCGACCGCCGTCATGTCCTCGCAGTCGTAGCGGCTGGGCTGGAGCCCCTCGCCGACCATCAGGTTGCAGATCACGGAATTCGTCGTGGCGTGTTGCACGACCAGCCGCAGGCCCGCCAGCCAGGCCCGCTCAAGCCAGCGGTGGTACTGCGTCTGGTGGGTGGCGCGCTCGCGCGCGTCCGGCCACTCCGTGAACGTCGGGTAGCCGTCGGTTGTGTGGTTTGGCTCGACCAGCTCGCCGGCGGCCAGCGCGGCGATGCCGGCGGTGAGCGCTGAGCTGTCGTTGCCGCCGTGGTCGTAGACGAAGCCGAAGAAGTCCAGGCGGCCCTCTTCACCGTGTACTACCGAGCAGTCGGGCAGCGCATGCGCCACGCCCAGCCGGTGGAACGGCGCGCCGTGGAACACCCCGCCGCCGAACCCGAAATTCGACATGATGTGGGAGTGCGTATCGACGATGCCGTACAGATCGCCATCGTCGAAGGTCGTCCGGCTCACGGCGCCGGTGGCGTCCAGGCTGAGCTCGGGGTGCTCGGCGCAGCCGTCGGCCTCCGCCAGCGTCAGCGCCACCGCGTCGCCTGGGGCGTCCACCAGCCCCTCTGCGCCCAGCAGTCGGCCGCTGCGCCGATTGCGGAGCTGATACCGGGTCCCGCCCTGCTCCGAGGGCTCCAGCATCCACTCGGCGCCCGAGACCCACGCGTCGTCGATGACCATGTCGGTCACCTGCGTCAGCTCGGACTCCAGCGTCGTCTGCCGGAGCAGCGGTCCGTCCTCGGCCACGAGGTAGCCACCGTCGGCGTCATACAGCAGGTAGGTCGCCAGATCCGTGGGCTGCATGAAGAAGCGCCCGGCGTCGGCGCTGGAGAAGCCAAACCCGCCGGCGTTCGCGGACAGCCAGTCGTCGCCCGCGGCCAGCGATACGCAGCGCAGCGACCAGCCCTCGACGTCGAGGTCCTCGATCGGCAGCGACTCGGCAGAGTCGATCGTCGCCACCTGGTCGGTCGCGTCGGAGTCCGGCGCGGACTGACAGCCCAGCGCGATCAGCAGCACCGCGCGATGCACACTCAGGTGATGGATCGGACGCGCGGGGGGCATGTCCGCCACGGTAGCCCGAATCGCTCCCTTCGACGACGCCCAGGCCCTGACCGAACCCTGCCCCGGACGATCGGCGAGCCAGCCGATTGACCGCACCGCGACCGACCGCTACCCTGGCCGGTGACCGTTCCCAGGGTGCTGCCATCGGAGTCGTGATTCGGCGAATGGCGACCGGCCTCGGGGCGCTGTCGCTCCTCGGGGCGACCGGCTGCGTGAAGGTCTACCAGCCGCTGTCGGGGCTGCACGACGCCGCTGTGATCGATCCGCGGCTGCCGAACCTCGTGGGCTTGCGGGTGGCCGTTCACTGCCCCGCCGGCGCGCACCTGACGCATGGCGAGGCGGAGAAGCTGTGCCGCCGCATGGACACGCTGCTCACCAACCAGGGCGCGGACGTCGCCACCTACACGTCGGATCCGCGCGGGCGCTCCGACGGCCTGGACGCGGCGCTCGCGCCTCCCCAGCAGCAGGTGGCGGCGCCTGTGGTCACCGATCTGCGCCTGGAGCTGCGCACCCGCGAGGTCGAGACCTCCCAGGACCCTGTGTCGTGGGCGCTGTGTTTCGCCACCTTCACGCTCGTTCCCGCGCTCACCGAGTCGACCTTCATCCAGGACATCACGATTCGCGATGAGAGCGGGTTCCTGCTCCTGACCGACACGCTGCGCGGGCGGATCGTCCGCACCTTCGGGGCGGGTGCGTGGGCCGGCAACAAGGTCCTCAATTGGCTGTGGCGAGACGACGCCGACGAGATCGGGCGCGGCGCAGCGCATCGCGATCTGTCCGCGGACTTCTACCAGCAGGTTTCCCAGACGACGTTCAACGCGGCGATGCGCTGGCGGGTGCTGCAGGAGGCCGCCGGAGTAGCGCGAGAGCCGGACGCAGAGACACAGGGGGCGGCCCCCGAAGCCGCGATGCCAGAAGCGGGGGTTCCGTGATCTTCGTGCTGGCGTTGGCCCTCCTGCCGGTGCTGCTGCGCCCGGACCCCTCGCCTGGCCTGACCACCTCGCGGACCCGCTCGCGCAGCTTCGACTGCGAGACCGTGGGCGCGTCCGACGCCCATCGCCGCTACCCCGACCAGATCGCCCCGCCGCCGCCCCGCCGCGCGGACGTCGAGCACCTCACGGTGGTCTGCCGCGAGCGCTGGATGCGGCCCGGCCTGCGTGTGGCGCGAGACGAAGCCGTCCTGTCCACGCTGAGCGCGCAGGCGGCCGAGCTCACCGCGCCGCTCGAGGCGCTGCCCACGGCGCTCAGGGCGCGGAACTGGCTGGTCGACGCGCACGTCCCCAGCGCTCCGGTGGCCGGCAAGGTGCGCTTCGCGGTGCAGGACGCGCTGGCGTCGCGGGGGCTGCAGGTCTCCGACCGCACGCCCATCCTGACGGCGGGCGACGTGGACGTGATCACCCGTATGCCGCCTGATGCAGCCTTCCCGGCGGCGTGTCAACGCTACGAGGGCAACCACAGCCTCGGCCCTGGCGACGCCCTGCTGGCTGTGGTCCTGCGCGATCCACGAGAGACGCTGCTGCACGCCGGGATCTGCGTCGACGGCCGCTGGACCTGGCTGCGGTGAGCGCTCCCCTCTTCCTGCTGTCGCTGCTGCTCGGCCTGCTGGCTCCAGCGCGCGCCTCCGACGCCCTGGAGGCCGCCCGCGAGGCTGAGCTGGACCGGGCCCGCGCCGAGGTCGCCGGGGAGATCCAACTGTACGCCTACGATCTGGTCGACGAGCTGGTATACGGCTGGGTGCAGGAGCCGGTCTTCGAGTCCCCCACGCCGGTGATCCTCGCGGGCGTCACCGTGCCGGTCGGGCTGGGGACCGGCCTCAAGGCCCTGCTCGAGAACCACATCGCCGGCGTGCTCACCGCCAACCCCGACAGCCACGTCGAGCTGGTTCACTGTCCGGCCTGCACCGCCGTGGTGGTCCACTCCGGGCCCGAGGGCACGGTGATCTCCCGCGGCGTCGACGACCCGGCGGCGCTGGAGAAGCTGGGCAGCGAGACCGGGCGGCACGCGCTGTTCATCGACGTGGAGGCGGAGGGCGCGTGGCTGGTCCTGCGGGCGCGGATCACCCGCCTCACGCCCGAGCTCCCGATCGTCTGGAGCCACACCATCGCCAGCTCCACGTCCTCTGCCGCGCTCCTGCGTCAGCCCCACGATCTGAAGTCCGCCGCCGAGGCCCGCGCCGAGTACGTCGACGCGCTGCACGACCGCGGCCCGATCACCATCCCCCTGCGCTTCACCATCCGCTCCTACGCCCAGCCAGAGGGCTTCGCGACAGGCATCGCGCCGCCGCCGTTTCTGTGGCTGCAGACCGGCGTCGAGATGGGATCGACCGGCGCTCGGGCGTGGACCACCAGCCTCATCATGGGCTACAGCTTCATCCCGCAGGCCTACCAGGGCGTCATGGGACAGGCCCGGATCAGCCGGCTCGTGAACCGCCGGGTGCGCTCGCTGACCCGCCCGAACCTGTACATCTTCGCCGGGGCTGCCGCGATCTCGGTGTGGGGGCCAGCGACGGCCCCGTTCCAGGATCGCGCGCTCACGTCGGATGACATCCTGGCGGCCGACGAGGGCAAGGGGCCCCGCACAGCTTTCGGCGCCTATCACTACGGATTCGATCTGCGGGTGGGCAACCGGGTCGGGTTCGGTGGGTTTTTGGAGGCGCTTCCGGCCCTGCGGGGCTCGGCCAACCTGGGGGAGTACGTTCGGTTTGCTGGCGTCATCTACCAGACGATCGGGACGGAGGTGACTTTTTGTTTTTGATTTTCCCACTGGGCGGCCCCATCGGTTCATCCCCGGGCCTGTTGGGTGTCGCGTCGAGTCGGTATTTAGCGTTGGCTCCATGGGAAGGGAACAAGCCTGGACTCATCGGGCGACGCAGGGAGTTGAACCCGGGCCCGAAATTGGGGGGTTCCAAAGGGGGGGCGATGAAAACCTCCGTATTGTTGATGAGTCTGCTCCTGGGAGCACTCCTGGCAAGGCCAGCCCGCGCCGGACCAACAACCACCGCCGACTCGTTGGACCGCCTGGAAGAGTCCCTCGTCCTGCGAGTAGAAGACGGCCGCTTGTCCCCGGACGACGTGCTGCCCGCCCTGCTCGTGAGCGCCGATCCCCGGACGGAGGAGGCGTCGGCCTGGTACGTCACCCGCGTCATCGAGCTCCTTGAGCGGGCCTTCGGCCCGGACGGGCTGCGGCTGTGCGAGGCCTGCATGGCCCCGCGGCTGTTGGTGGAGCAGGGGCGGATGTCCCTGCAGACCGGCCCCGTCGCGGTGGAGGAGATCGTCCGTCTCGACGACGGCGCCCGGGGAACCTCCGAGCCAGCGAAGAGCGCGATCTGGGTGGACGCCGGCCCCCACGGCGTGTCGATCCGCGTCCTGGATCTGGCGACCTCGCGGGTGATCCACGCCCAGAACGTCGATCCAGATCTCGATGAATTCCGACGGACGCGGCGCTCCTTCACGCGGGCGGAAGAGCTGGAGCGACGCGCGCGCGGCGACGCCGTGACCCAGGCCTTCGTGGACTTCGCGGTGTACCCCGGGCAGCACATCGCGCTGGACTGGACCGACCAGTGGGGGACCAGCAACGCCAACCTCTCGGGCATCACGCTGTCGGTGATCGATCCGGTGCTCGGCCTGGGGGTGTCGCACTACCGAGCCATCCCGCTGCTCGACACGCTGGTGGGCGGCAAGCTCCTCATCAGCCTGCCCTCCGTGATCCTCGACAGCCTCGGCGACAGCGGCGGGTTCCTCCTCGAGAACAAGCTGACCGTGGTGGGCGTCGCGCGTGTGCCGTTTGGACGCTCCAACTACGGCGCGATCGTCACCCTCTCCACCAACGGCAATTTCGGCCTGGGGATCTCCCTCATGAACGTCAGCCTGCTACCGTTCCTGCCATGAA
>CAYXGP010000140.1:0-9615 GCA_964464515.1 uncultured Enterobacterales bacterium | reverse complement strand
GATACTGCCATGAAGATACTGCCATGAAGATACTGCCATGAAGATACTGCCATGAAGATACTGCCATGATGATCCTGCTCTCCATCGCGCTCGGGCTGGGCTGCGCCGCCCGCAACTACACGCACTACCTGATCGAGCCGGCTCCCGCGGTGAACCCGGCGCTGGAGGAGCCGGAGGGCACGCAGATCCGTCCCCTCGCGTTCGGCTCGACGACGGCGATGAAGGTGAGCTGGAACGACGGCACGATGATCACCGAGGTCGAGATCCCCATGCTCGCCAGCGGTCAGCGTATCGTCATCGAGCACACCGCCGGGGCTACGGGCGTAGAGGCGATCCCTGCCACGCGCCTCGTGCCGCCGCCCCCCAACGCCGCCGATCAGACGCTGGAGGAGGCCTACCGCGACCGCGGACTGCGGGTCGACGCCGGGGCCCCGGAGGTGTCCCTCACCACCTCGCGAATGCGGATGCAGGAGGCGCTGGCTGACGGCAACCCGGAGCTGGCCCTGGAGTGGTGCGAGCTGATCCTGGGCCGTTATCCGTCGCACCCTGAGACCCTGCGGGCCAAGGGCTCGATCCTGCTCATGCTCGGCGAGCGTGAGAAGGCCATCGAGATCTACGAGGAGGCCGAGGAGGTCGAGACCGATCCGGCGGTTCGCCAGAAGCTCGAAGAGCTGCAGCGCCAGGACGGCCGATGAGCGGCGTCGCCTCCGCGCCGCGGCCGGTTAACCAACCCCCGATCGGGGGGGCGTAGACCGTGCAGATCATCGGACTCGCGCTCCTGTCAGTCGTCATCTGGTACGGCTTCTCCGAGCGGGCGGACACCACCATCTCGGCGTTCGATCTGCACGCGCTGATCATGGTGCTGGGCGGTTCGTTGTCGGCAGTGATGATCTCCTCTACGGCGATGACCACGCTGCGCACGTTCTCGTGCTTGCGCGAGATCCTCCCCGGTCTCGGCACCATCGCGCCCGCCAACGAGGCCCTCGAGGCCGAGCGCGTCGAGCTCACGCGGCTGTGGCTGGAGGGTCGGCGGGCGCAGGCGGTGGAGCTGGCAGAGAAGAGCAGCTTCCCCGCCATCGATCGCATGCTCCGGCTCGTGCTCCGTCGGGCCCCCGAGGAGGCGAGCGCGGCGGCGTTCACCGAGCTGCGGCACGCCGAGCTGAGTCGCTGGCAGCCGGCCATCGCCAACTGGGAGTTGCTGGCGCGGCTGGCGCCGTCGTTCGGCATGGTCGGCACGATCACCGGCATGATCCGCCTGTTCCAGAACATGGGCGAGGACGCGATGAACCTGGGCTCCGCGATCTCCCTGGCGCTGCTGGCGACCCTGTACGGCGTGGCGTTCGGCGCGGGCGTCGCCGGTCCGATCGGGCACTACCTGCGCAACCTGCTCGACGAGCGGCTAGGCGTGCTGGAGCGCTGCGAGCAGTCCGTGCGCGAGCTGATCGCCAGCGGCGGGGGGGCATAGCGCGTGCAGCGGCGCACCTACGGCAGCGACGAGGGCTGGCTCCTCTCCTACGCCGATCTGATCACCAACCTCCTCATCTTCTTCGCGATGCTCCTGGCGGCCGCGCAGATCAGCCGCACCCGCATGCAGCAGATCGCCGAGGCGCTCTCCGGCGTGGAGCAGCCGGCCAGCCTCTCGGCCATCCAGGAGGAGATCGACGCGCGCATCGAGGAGGAGGGGCTGGAGGATCTCATCCGCACCGACCTCGACGACGACGGCCTGCGCTTGTCGCTCAACTCGGGGCTGGTGTTCGACTCGGGGCGCGCGGAGATCCGCTATGAGCAGGCGCTCACCGTAGACCAGATGCTCCAGACGCTCGTGCCATATGCCGATCAGTACGCCTTCGCGGTGGAGGGGCACACCGACGCCACCCCCGTCGTGGGGGGGCTCTACCCCTCCAACTGGGAGCTGTCTTCTGGTCGCGCGAACGCCGTGCGCTCCCGCCTCGAGAGCGTGGGCGTCACCCAGGATCGCATCCGCGTCGAGGGCTACGCCGACACCGTCCCGCTGCCCGCGGAAGATCTGGAGGGGCTCTCGTCCGATGAGAGCCTGGCGCGGCACCGACGCGTCGTCGTGAGGATCTTCTGATGGCGGGGCTGGCCCTGACGGCGGGGGTGGCCCTGACGGCGCCGCTGGGCGCGGCGCTGGCCGCGGCGCCGCCGGAGCGGCGCATCCCGCCCTCCGTGCTGGTGGAGCTGGAGCGGATCGAGGACGCCTTCGAGCTCGCATTGGCGGACGACTGCGCGGCGGAGCTGTGTGCCTCGCGGGGCTGCGTGTACGTCGATCACGCGGTGTCCGACCGCCCCCGACGGCGCGCGCTGCCCGGACTGGGCGTGGAGGCCGCCGAAGAGGACACCCCCACGCAGGAGTACCTCACCCGGGCGCGCTGCTCGTTCGCCCACGAGGAGGCGCTCGAGACCGAGACCGCCGCGGTGCTCGTGCAGCGCCTGCAGACACGCCTCACCCACGGCTGGACGGTGGTGTCGGTCGACCACGCGGTCCTGCCGCCATTGCCCGCCCCCCCGGAGCCCGAGCCCGAGCCTGAGCCGGAGGTGCCCGAGGCGCCAGAGGCCTGGAGCTCCGAGGTCGCCGGCAGGGAGCTGTGGAGCTCTCTGCTGCCTCACTTCTTCTGGATGATCGGCGTGGGCCTGGTGACGCTCGCGGCCACCATGCTGATCTGGGCCGGCCGACGCGTCGGCCAGGCATCGATCGAGGAGCAGGCGCTGCTGGCCGAGCTCACCCAGCCCCCTCCGCCCGAGCCCGCGCCCGAGGCGGTCGTCACTGAGGAGCCGGGCGAAGACCTCGCAGTCGCCGCGCAGGCAGCGCAATGGAAGGCCCGCCTCGCCGCGCTCGACCCGTCCGCGCCCGATCGCGAGCTGGAGGCGCTGATCACCGAGCGCCTGCGGGCCGGGGACACCCCGCTGCTCGCGGGGGCGGTGATGCGCTTCGGCGATCGCTTCCTGGCGGCGTTCCCCCAGGGCGAAGGGCTCGGTCCCGCCAAACTGGCGCTCGCCGAGCACCTGCGGACCGTCGATCCAACCGCGCTGCCCGACGACCCGACCTTCTACGCGGCGCTGCAGCGCCACTCCCTCGCCGCGGCCCTCTCCGCCCAGGAAGACGCCCGGGCCATCGCGGGCCTGCACGCGGACTTCGGCGCTGCGGGGCTGGTGGGCTTCATCCGGCGGCTCCCGGCGCGGATCGGCGCGGTGGCCTTTGCCCTCGCCGCTCCCGTCACGCAGAGCGAGGCCGTCGCGCTGCTGTCGGCGCGGCAGGTCGCCGGTCTCGCCGCGCCGCTGCTGCGCTCGAACCGCATCAGCCCCGAGGAGATGAGCACCCTCACGGGCGCGCTGGTCGCCGAGGGCACCGATCCCACCGCCCCACTGAACGCGGAGATCACCGATCGCGGTCTCCCCTTCGACGCGCCCGGCGCGCTGGCCGTGCTGCTGCCGCGGTTGGGGGCAGATCTCCGGGGGGTGCTGTTCGGCGCCGCGCTCGACCGGTTCGGGGGGACCCTGCCGGCCTGGTATCGGGAGATCTTCATCCCCGACATGCTCTCGGCGCTGCCGCGGGAGGCGCGGGCCGATCTGCTCCTGGGCGTCGACGTGCTGCCGCTCGCGGCCTGGCTGTCGCTCGCCGAGCGCCGCGCGGAGCTGCTGTCGGACATGCCGGCGGCCCTGCGCACCTCGGTAGAAGCCCAGAGCGTGTTCCCGTCGCGGGAGCGTCAGCTCGCCCTGGCCGCGCAGGCCCGGCGTTCGCTGGCTCGGGGCTTCGGCGATCAGCTCGCGCGCGCGGGGATCCCCCTGGCGCGGGTGATCGGGCCGTCGGAGCTGCCGTGATCGCGCGGGGCGCCGCCCTGCGCTCCGTTGCTTCGCCGCTCGTGGTGGCCCCGCTGCTCCTGGCCCTACTGCCACTGGCAGGCTGCGCGAAGGTCCCCATCCACGATGTCTCGGCGGGGTTCTCGCTGGCCGACGCGGCGTGGTTCGCCGAAGAGCAGACGCTGTTCGTCTTCTACGAGGTCTCCGCAGATCAGGGGCTGGGCGAGCCGAGCGTCATCGAGCTGACCTACCGGACCGACGCTGCGACCGTCGACTGGACACCCATCGAGGAGTTCCCCACCATCCACACGCACCTGCCCGTGGACTGCGGAGCAGACTCGCTGTGCGGGAGCACGAGTCTGCACGTCCCGCTGGAGCCCCGCGACGTCGGCGTGCGGCTGCGTTACCACCGCGACGGCGAGCTGGCTCTCGACGCTGAGACGATCTACGACGTGGTGGGCCCCGGCGATCCCTGGTCGCATCGCAGCTACCTGGCGTACGGCGTCTTCAACGAAGCAAACGAGCGCGTGCAGTGGCGGGGCCGCCACCGGTTTCCGACGCTGCGCAACGAGGAGGCGCAGGAGATGGGCCTGCGGCGCGCGCTGGTCGTCGACGAGCAGCGATTCGGCACCGCGGAGCTGGCAAACACAAACAACCCCTACGGCTACGGCGCGAGCTGCCCTGAGGTCTTCGCGGACGCCGCGCAGGAGCTGGTCAGCACCGTCGAGCGTGCTGTCTTCAACGCGACCGATCTGCCGCAGGACGCGACGACGGAGTCGGTGGTGTGCGCGCAGGCCACGGTGACCGACGCGACCGGCACGTTCACCACCGGGGCCATCGCGCGGAAGAACCCGGAGGTGCGACCGGCCTTTCCCGTGCTGCACAGCCCCATCCGCGACGCCACGCCGGTGCCGTTCTACCTGTCGCCGTGCGACCGCACGATCTCGGAGCTGCACGAGGCCATGCAGCGGCAGCGGCTGCAGATGACCAACGTCCCCACGACCTGCATCGAAGACTGGAGCGCCGACGGGTTCGAAGACAGGCTGATCGCGATGTTCACCGACGCCGTGGAGGCGCAGCGCGCGGCCGGCGACGACATGGTGCTGGTCATCGGCCTGCAGCGCGACGAGGAGGGCCCGGACGACCTGCTGGAGGCGGCGCTCGCGGAGATCCTCCCCGCCGAGCGTCATCGCACCTCGCCGCGGCTGGCGGGGGCCTTCGTCTTCGACAGCTTCTCGCACGAGGTCGCGCTCTCCGAGGTCTCGCAGACGACCTTGTGGTGTCCCTCCACGATCTCCTTCGACTTCGATACGGCGGTCACCAACCTCTCGTCCATCGCCTGCGCCGTCGCGCCCGACGACACCGACATCGAGCTGGGTCCGTTCACGTTCGGCGCGCTGCCCATCCTGCCTACCCGCGAGCAGTACCTGGAGTTCATCCAGACCTACTCGACGGTCCAGGCCGGGGAGGTGCTGGAGCTGTCGTTCCTCACGCCTGAGTTCGCGACCACCTCAGAGCACGTCGACATCGGCGACTACGGCGTGGTGACGTTCCTCAACGGCGAGCTGATCAGCGCCGAGCCCGACGACGCCTTCTCTATCTGCACCGGCGGCGACCTCTCGCTGGTCGCGTTCCGCTCGGACGTCACGCAGAGCGAGAAGTTCGCGAAGATCATCGAGGAGGCCTGCGAGGGCTACGAGCTCCACCAGGACGTCTGCGACGCCGCGGACGTCGGGCTGATGCCGATCGAGTGGCTGGCGGACTGGCACAACGGGTTTCTCGAAGACACATACGAGCTGGGGCTGTTCTGGGACTTTCCGTTCCTTCTTAGAATGGAGTACGAGGTGTACGCGGCCGGCTCGGTCAGCGCGTTCGGGCTCAGCGTTCCGTTCGGAGTCGGCGAGAGCGGCGAGTCATACCTGGGGACGACGCTGTGGACGTCCGATGAGGTCTCGCTGGAGGAGCTGCTGACCCAGTGCACGCGTTTCTGCGATAACCCGACGTTCGACTCGGCCGGGGTCTACCATGTGCTGGACCCGTTCCGCGACACCTACGCGAACGTCTGCTATGTTCCGGTCTTTCCGGTGGTCGGCGACTCGGGGTTCCCCAGTGATCCTTGATTTTTCAGCCCATGACTCTACGAGATGCGGCCGAGCGCAGTCGCTCACGCGGATCGCGGATCGCGGGATCGCGGCCCCGTTGATCGCGGCCCCGTTGATCGTGGCCCCGTGGATCGCAGGATCGTGGGCCGTTGGAGCGCGAAATCGCGGTTCGGCGGAATCGAAGAGCCGGGTCCCCGAGGAAGCGCGGACAGTAGACGCGATCTCGGAGCAGCGCCCGTGAGCCTCCTCCCCATCGCCGGCGCGCTCCTCCTCTCGGTCTCCCACGCAGAAGAACCCGAGGAAGAAGAGGAGACCCCGGACTACCTGTCGCGACACCGCACGCCCTTCGGTGTCCTCGCGAAGCGCACCGTCGGAACGGCCTCACGTCCCGTGGCGTTCAACTGGCGCCGAACCAACGTTCACCTCGCCGCCACCGGCGACCACCTGTTCGAGCTCAACAACTTCAACAGCCTGCGGGCCGGAGGGATGGCGCGGGTGCCCGGACAGAACATGCTCACCGAGATAGGGCTGGGTTGGGTGTGGGCGTGGGACACCCCCAGCAGCGAGCTGCTGGCCTACACGCCGTATCGGCAGCCGGGCAGGCCCAGCCGGGTGGAGCTCGATCTCGGCGTGGCGATCCCCTTCGCGGAGGGTCTGGTCACCACCTATCCGCGCTGGTTTCCGGCCGTCGAGCTGGTCTTCAACGTGTACGCGGGTTTCCGCTACCTGTTCTATCCGCGGAGCTTCGGGGGGATGAAGGCCCGCGAGGTGATGGGGGCGCTGTTCGCGCCGATGCTCACGCAGACCGAGCTGGACAACCTGGAAGACCGCCGACTCGACGCGATGGCGGTCGACACGGGGCGGTACGGACTCATGGTGGGCTTCGGCGACGACATCTACTTCGCGCAGGGCTTCTTCATCTCTCCGCGCGTGATGCTGTCGCTGCCGCTCCTGGCGCCCGCCACCGGCACCGAGCTGCTGCTGTGGGGAGATCTCTCGCTCGTGGTGGGGGTGGCGCTATGAATGGACTGTCGCTGTGACCGGGACGCTGTGGGTGGCGCTCATCGCGGCGGCGGTGGCTACAACCGCGCAGACACCTGTCGCCGACCACGATCCGGTCACAGATCAAACCCTGGTCACTGATCAAACCCTGGTCTATTACAACGCGCGGATGGCGCTGCGCGAAGAGCGACCCCTGGAGGCGATCCAGCTTTGGATGTTGCGCAACGCGCTGGAGGACCACACCGAGCGTGTCTCTGCACACGACGCGGACTTCCGCTCGATCACCTGGGCTGCGTTGGGTTCCCTCGGCGTCTGCCCCGACGGGCTGCCCCGCGACAACGGGGGGGCGGGGCTGTGGCCGCTGGCGCTGCACAACTGGGTGGTGAAGAACATGCGCCGCCGGCACCGCATGCGTCGGCCGCGACCCTACGACGCCTTCGGTGTGGGGCGCCAGCATCGCTTCGTGTCGATCATGGACGTGCTGAGTGTGGCGGAGATGGGCACGGTGCACCTGGCGCGTGGGCGGTGCAGGACGCCTCGCCTGGCGCTGCAGGCTGCGGGTGAGCGCCGGCTGGCGAAGCTGTCGGATCGACAGATCGCGGCGCGCCTGCTGCGCTCCCTGCTGGAGCGCGGACTCTCGACGCTCACGCCGGATCGGGTGCGCGGTTGGGCGGCGGTGTCCGCGCGCCTGTTCGACGTGGACTTGCAGATCGCCACGCTCGCGACGCGGCAGGCGCTCCGGGATGCCCGCGCGGAGGCGCTGGCGGGCCGGCAGGCGGGGCTGCCGCGGGAGTCGATCGCTGATCTTGATGTGACGGTCGATCTGGACCCGGCGTCGCCAGCGGCGCGGGTGCTGCGCGCCTGTCCCACCTGGTACGCGTCGGAGTGGATGACGATCGAGCCCGATCGTCGGCTGCTGCTCTACACCACCGCCCGAGAGCGAGCGACGCCGGACGGGCGGATCGCCCTGGAGCGCGTGGGTCTCGACATCGTCGATCGCCTGATCACCCGCAAAGAGGGACGCGATCTGGAGCGCTGGATCGCCCACCTCGCGGCGGTGGGCGGCCCCGTCGAGGACCGCCGCGCCCTCTGGAGCGGCACGCGGGGGCGGGGCCTGATGGCGCTGGAGGCACAGACGGGCTTTCGCGAGCGCGCGGTGATCGCCCTTCACCGGGGAGTGGACCACCTCGAGCGCGGAGAGCTTCCCCAGGCCCTGCGGGCGATGGCGTTCGCGCGCACCCACGCCGGTGATTCCGCCGCGGCCGATCGGGTGGCGGCCCTGAGTCTGCGCTGGCTGTCCCACGTCACGGGGCGCTTCGAGCTGACCGAGGAGCTGCTGATCACCCTCCAGGCGCTCGTCCCGCGCCGTGACTACAGCCTGATCCTGGAAGACCTGATGTGGCGCGCGGCGTTCCACGCCGACCGGCGCTCCTTCGAGCGGGGTCTGGCCGGGCAGGTCGGCCGCGGCGCGCTGGGCCGCCGGCTCGCGCTGATGCAACCGCTGGCCAGCGGTGATCTGGGGGCGTTCCTGACGCGGATACGCTCGGGGCTCACGGAGCGCCCCGGCGAGACCATGCGCCTGCTCGATCAGTTTGTTCAGCGCATCGAGCTGGAGGACGCGTCGATCCGGGCGCTCCACCTGCCCACGCTCCGTCGGATCCGCGCGCTGCTGCTCCCCGTCGCCGCCGAGGGAGGGGCCTCGGCGCGCCGCGGGAGGACCGCCGCCGCGCTGATCGAGCGGATGCGCGCCATCGCGGAGGGGCTCGGCCAGGGCCCTGATGATCCCACGGGCAACGCGGGGGCGATGGCCCCGAGCGCCACGGTGTTCGCCGGGAGCGTCCGACTCGCGCCCGCCGATCCCCTCCCCTGGCCCTTCCGGCCGGTGGCGCCGGCGACGCCCTCGGTCTTCACGCCGCTGAACCTCACGCCCGCGGAGTGGCGCGATCCCGCGGGCGAGATGGTGCTCGGTTGGCGAATCGAGGGATGAGGCGGCGGGCATCTCGCGCTGCTCTGCGCGCCCGGCGTCGGGCCCTCCGCGCCGAGCTCGCGGAGCGAAAGGCCGCGGCCCGCTCCTCGGTGAAGGCCCGCACCGCTGAGCGAGACGCCCGGCGGCGTCGGCGCCTGCTGATCCTCCTGTTGATCATCCTTGCGCTGCTCCTGCTGCGGGACTGCCGGTGCACGCCTCCACCGGAGCCTGCCCAGCCGGCGGCAGCGGGCCCTGCGCCGGAGGCGGCCGAGCCCGAGCCGCCCCCTGAGCCGCCGCTGCGGGGTCGAATCGACACGCAACACCGCCCGACCTACCGGAGCAGACCGCCGGCCCCCGTTCCGTGGCTCGCGTCTCTGCAGCTCCAGGTGATCGCGCGCGGGCCCCGGCTGTCGGCGTGTTTCAACGGCGCGCAGCGGCCCGGGGCGCTGCGGTGGACCGCCGCCGTCGATCCCGTCCGGGGGACGCTCTCGGATCAGACGCTGGAGCCCACGCTGGACGGCGACGAGCTGACGCGGAGTCAGCGGGTCTGTGCGTTCGATGTGTTGGCGGATCCAGGGTATAGCCTATCTGATGCGGGGCTTGATGATGCAGGGCTCGACGGCGCGGGGGATCGGGATGCGTCGATACGGGTCGGGATGGTGATCGAGTTTTAACAGTGACTCCGGTTATGGCTAAAACGGGATATTCTTGCTTCTCCTGACGTGG
>CAYXGP010000139.1:5460-22243 GCA_964464515.1 uncultured Enterobacterales bacterium | reverse complement strand
CCGCCCAAGCGGTGGAGATTTACGGCTCATGGGCGGAACGATGACCGAGGCCAGCTCGGGCTGTTCTTCCCCTCCGTGATGAAGCAGGACGATCTCAAACCGCCGAAGCCGCTGAAGGCGATCGTCAAGGCGCTGGAAGCCGACTGGCTCCAGCAGCGCCGTCATCAGCGAAAGTAGTCGACTCGGAGGCGACCTTGCTCAGAACAGACGAGCCAGTGTTCAGGCGGTCGATGGTCGTGGAAGAGGTTGACTGCAGCGAGGCAGAGACCTGTCCATCACTCTGCGAGCTCTCAAGAAATGAGTCCGCAGGTGTGTGTCAACAGCGGCCTCGGTCCCGGCTCCCGCCGCTGCCTACTGCGCGCGTCGGACTGGATGATGCGCTGAAGCCCGGGGTCGATCCGCGAGCAGAGTGCACCTATGTTCCCACCGTGCGGGTGGTCGCCGGGCGGGACATGCCCCGGTTCTCAGCGATCTCACCGAACGCGAGAGTTCGGATAGGCCGCGACAGAGGTGCGGAGCTACAGCTCACAGACATCACCGTCAGCAGCCTGCACGCGGAGGTGACGGCTGACGCCTCCGGGAACATCACGATCACCGATCTGGACTCCACCAACGGAACGACGGTCAACGGCCGTCCCATCCGGCGCGCGGTGCTGCGCCCTGGGGACAGCCTCAAGATCGGCGCGGCTGCCCTCCGACTGGATCTGCTCCCCGCAGAAGAGATCACCCACCTCGAGTGTGTCGTCCGCCGTTTGCATGCCACCAACCACGACCCCCTCACCGGGTTGCTCAGGCGAGCCTACATGGACGACGAGCTGCCTCTGCTGAGCCAGCGCTGTGAGCGAGCGGGGGTGCCGCTCACCTGCGCCTTCATCGACATCGATCGCTTCAAGTCCATCAACGATCGCTACGGTCACCAGCTCGGTGACGAGGTCCTGCGCGCCGTCTCCCGCATTCTGCTCATCTGCGTGAGAAGCTCCGATCCCTGTGTGCGGTACGGCGGCGAGGAGATCATCCTGTTCCTACCTGGCAGCGATGAGGCAACCGGGGTGGATGTCGCCGAGCGCTCGCGACGGGCGATCGCCCACCACGACTGGGCGCACACCGCCCAGGGACTCCACGTCACCGCCAGCTTCGGCGTCAGCGAGCGCGGCCTCGGAGAGCCCTTCAAGGACTGGCTGCGCCGCGCTGACCTCGCGATGTACAATGCCAAGATGAACGGGCGAAACCTGGTCGTGCCGGCTTCTTCAGTATTCTGACCTGGCGACAGACCAGGCGTGAGGAGGGACCTTGGGACGAAGAAAGACCATCTTGATCGTGGAGGACTCAAAGACCCAGCGCTTCCTGCTTCGATGCCATCTGAGATCTTCAGACCATGAGCTTCTGGAGGCCGCCGACGCGGAGCAGGCGCAAGCGCTCATCTCCACCACCCTGCCCGACGCCATCCTGCTGGACTGGGAGCTACCCGGCACCAACGGTCTCGCCTTCCTGAAGTCCTTGAAGGAAGATCCTCGAACGGTCCGAATTCCCGTCCTCATGGTGACGAGCCACCGGGACTCCAAGCGGATCTCCCAGGCGCTGGACCTCGGCGCAGTGGACTTTGTCCCCAAGCCGCCGGATCGCGTCGAGCTGCAAGCCCGCCTCAAGAGCGCCCTGAAGCTCAAGGAGTACGAAGACCAGCTCATCGCCGCCAACCAGGAGCGGCTGCGAAGGACAGACAGCGCGCTGCAGTCAGTCAATTTCGAGTACAAGCGGAAAGACGCCGAGCTCTCGCGCCTGTCGAGCGACATGAAGCACCTGCTGCATTCGGCGTGTATCGGTATGATCTTCCTGGATGCTGAGCTCTGCGTTCGGACGTTCACCGACTCAGCGACCTCGGTCTTCTCTCTCCTTCCGTCGGACATCGGCCGCCCCATCGATCAGGTGGTCTGCCTCTCGGATCACAAGGCCACGGTGGAGGACGTTCGCCATGTCGCCAGGACCGGGGAGCCGGTGGACCGAGAGGTCGGCCTCAAAGACGGGCGATTGGCGTTGATGCAGGTCCGCCCTTACCTGGAGTTTCCGTCGACTGAGTGTCGAGGCGTCGTTATCAGCTTCGTCGATATCAGAGCGCTCCGACGTTCAGACGAGCGTATCTGGCTCGACGCCGCCATGCTCGATCACCTGGCTTCGGGGGTCGCTGTGTGGCGACTCGAGGATCGCGGCGACCCGAGGTCCTTCCGCTTCGTGCATTGCAATGCTGCGGCCTCCAAGCACGCCGGCACCGACTTGAGTCTGCTGGTCGGTCTGACGGCTGGAGAGGTCTTCGGGCCGGCCGTCGAATCGGGGGTCTTCGAACAGTATCGTCAGGTCGTGCTGACCGGCGAGTCCTTCACCGAGGAGATGGAATTAAGCGACGACAGAATCGAACGCAGGACGTTTCGTCACACGGTCTCGCGCGGACCGAACGAGACGGCCCTCGTGGTGTTCGAGGACATCTCTGAAGAAGAGCGCCGCCGAAGCGCCGCACAGTTGGCTCACCGAATGGAAGCGATCGGAGAGGTGGCTGGTGGGATCGCACACGATCTGAACAACCTCCTCGGCGTGATCCTCATGGGCGCGGCGATCGCACGAGAATCGGTCGATGGTGGGGACTGTGCCGAGTGCGTCGAAGAACTCGACGTGATCTCCGAAGCGAGTGATCGCGCCGCCGATCTCGTCTCTCAGCTCCTGGCATACTCCAAACGCCGTCCGGTTTCCCCCTCCGTGTTCTCACCGACATCTCTGATTTCCCGTCTGACGCCAGTCCTCGCCCGGGTCCTCGGCGCGGGGATCGACCTTCAGACCAGACTTCCATCCGATGTCTGGTCTGTGGAGATGGACCCTGGGGCCCTCGAACAGGTCCTGGTCAACCTGGCGGCCAATGCTCGCCACGCGATGCCCAACGGCGGCAGATTGGATCTGATCGTTGCCAACACCTCAAACACATGGGTCGAGATACGGTGCGAGGATAGCGGCCCGGGTATGGATGAAACGACGCTCTCCCGCTGCTTCGATCCGTACTTCACCACACGGCCCAAGGGCATCGGGACCGGGCTGGGGCTCGCGACCTGCGGCGGTCTCATCGGTCAGGCAGGGGGGGCCATGACCGCTGAGTCCGTGCAGGGAGAAGGAGCCACCTTCATCATTCGGCTGCCGCGCTCTGTCCGGGAACCTGAGACGGAGAAGGTGGCCGTATCGCTGCCTCGCGGTGGGACAGAGACGATCTTTCTGGTGGAGGATGAAGAGTCGTTGCGGAACCTCGTCGAGAAGGAGCTCAACACGGCCGGCTACACCGTGAAGAGCGCAGAGAACGGAGAGATGGTATTGGATATGGTCCGAACACACGGCGTTCCCGACCTGCTCTTCACAGACGTCATCATGCCCGGAATGAACGGGGCCGCGTTGGCTGAACGAGTACGCGCGCTGGCCCCCGGGACGCCCGTGCTCTTCATGTCGGGCTACGCAGATCACGCGGCGGTTCGTGGTACGGCCTGGCAATACGGCGAGCACCACTTCCTCGAAAAGCCATTCATCAGAAAGACCCTGCTTCACGCTGTTCGGAATGCTCTCGACACTCCACCTGTGTGACGGACCTACAGCGCCGCGGGGTCACGGCGGCGGCGGCTCATCGTGCGGAATGGGGGCCTGCGCGAGGTAGATCAGCACATGCGCCCGCTCGACGATCGTGTTCGTGGTCGGGTTCAAGAAGACCTTCCCGGTGCGCGGATCGTGGAGCCCGATCAGCAGCGCGCCGGTCAGCTCCTTGATCTGGATGGCGACCTGATGGAACGGCGCGGGCAGATCGACCTCGTCTGGCTCCTCGCCGAGGTAGAGGCTCTGCGCGCCCGGCGTGGAGATCAGCGACAGCACGTCGGCTGACCCCCGCTGCTGGAGCGCGTGAGAGATCAGCGAGAAGCCGAGCCGGGTGGTCTCGATCACCTCGTCGGCTCCGGCGGTGCGGGCGTGGGCGACGTTCTCGGAGTCGAGGATCTCCGCGACCATATAGACCGCCGCCTTGCGCTTGCTGGTCTGCTTGCTGAGGTACGAGCGGATGGTGAACGCTGTGAGGATGGTGCGGGCGTCGGCGGCCTGTGGAGACAGCTCCCGCGAGCCGACCAGCACCACAGCGGAGGCCAGCGCCAGGCGCACCTTGCCCATCTCGCTCTCCTTGGTGGCGTCGCCGCGCACCCAGCGAAACGCTGGCGGCAGCCCTGGCGGCCGCTCGCGATCGGAGAACAGCACCAGCTCATGCCGCTCGGTGTCCACCTCGGTCAAGATGGCGTCGAGGAGCATGCGCGCGCCGGGATCGTAGCCGACGATGATCACGTGATCGGCGGTGTGGCTCATGCGGAATTGCTCCTCCTGGATGCTCAGGATTGCGCTGAGGAGAGTGCTGCCGACCACGCCGGCGAACAGCGCGAGGGTGAACATGCCGCCCACCATCAGCACGGCGGCCAGCAGCCGGCCAACGGGCGTGACCGGCGCGATGTCGCCGAAGCCCACGGTGGTGATGGTCACCAGCGCCCACCACATGCCGTCGGCCATGTCGGAGATGGCGGGGTTGACCTTACGCTCCAGCAGGAACAGTGAGAGCCCGCCGGTGATGGTGGTGACGCCGAGGATGCCGAACGCCAGGGTGAACAGCAGCCCGTTGTCGCGGAAGGCCTGGATGCTGCCTGAGAGCGGGGTCAGCCGACGAAACAGCACCGGTGAGCGCAGGAGGCGCAGCAGCCTCAACGCGCGCAGACCGCGCAGGGCAGGCACCAACGCGAGCACCGTGGCGATGTCGATGAGCGTCAGCGGGTTCAGGCAGTAGCGCACCCGCCCCAGGATCTGCGCTCGCGCCCAGCGCGCGCGGTTGTAGGCGAAGATGTCCAGCTCGGCCGGTCGGTAGCTGCCCACGCGTAGCAGCAGCTCCACCACGAACAACCACAGCAGCGCGTTGTCGAGCAGGCCGAGGACGGGGAGCGCCGCGAAGGTGTCCTCGAACGCGAGCTCGCTGAGCAGCAGCAGGATCGACAGACCGATCAGGCCCCACACGAAGCCCTCCACCCACCGGAATGCGGGGTGGCTCGGGCGGTGGAACGCGCCGTGGAGTTGGTGGAGGATCGACTGCAACCGGGCCCAGGAGAAGCGGCGAATGAATGCTACCGCAGGAAGGGGTTGTCGTTCGGCGGCGGGTGCGCAGGACGGGGTCGGCCAGCCCGGCCGACATCCACCTCGGAGGAAGACCATGCGCAATCCGATGTACCTGCGCCGACTCGTCGTTTCCTCCAGCGGAGACCGCTGCCTTCAGCGCCTCTGCCTTCAGCGCCACTGCCTTCAGCACCGCGTTGCGTGGTTCTACCCCAGGCAGTTCAGCGCGCCGACCCCCCCACAGGTCGGCTGACTCCCGCACAGCTCCTGCCACGCAGCTCCTGCACTCCCAGGAGCGGCAGCCGCTGCGACGACCTGAACGTCTGCTGATCGAGAGACAGCAGCTCGACCGTCGCTCCTCTTCTGAGGTGGATCATGATCTGCTCCGAGCGGGCCCTTCCCGCGCGAATCCGAATTCGAGAGGTCGCCGACCTGGCCTGGCCGGTGATGATCTCCATGCTGTCCTACACAGCCATGAGCGTGGTCGACACGATCTTCGTAGGCCGGCTCGGCGTGGTGCCTCTGGCGGCCATCGGCCTGGCCGCCGTCGCCGTCCATCTGGTGCAGGCGCTGGGCCGCGGCGTGCTCACCGGCGTCCGCGTGGCGATCTCCCAGGAGACCGGCGCGAAGAACCCGGAGGCGGCGCGTCACCTGGGTTTCCAGGGCCTGTGGGTGGCGCTGCTGGCGAGCGCGCTGGCGGCGGGAGGCCTGCTCCTGAGCCCGTGGCTGTTCGGGGCGCTCGGCGCCTCCGAGGCCGTGGCAGCGCAGGCGCGGGTGTACTTCGACGTGCGGCTGCTCGGCTGCCCGATGCTCTTTGCAACACTGGCGATGAACGCGTGGTTCGCGGGCCGCGGGGACACCCGCACGCCCATGGTGGGCACGCTGCTGGCGAACGGCCTCAACATCGCGCTGGACCCGCTGCTCATCTTCGGCCTGGGACCGATCCCGGGAACGGGGCTGGCAGGTGCGGCGGCGGCCACGGCGATCGGGCTGGGCGCCTCGGCGCTCTACCTGCTGCTGCGCGCGCGGTCGGCCCTGAGTCCGGCGTCTACGCGGCCGGATCGCGCTGCCCTGCGGCGCATCTGGAACCTGGGCGCGCCGATGGGCATGGAGGGGCTGCTGGAGGTGGTGAGCTTCCTCATCTTCTGCAGCCTCCTGGCTCGGCTCGGCGACGCACCCCTGGCAGCGCACGTGATGGTGATCCGCGTGGTGGGCGTGAGCTTTCTGCCCGGTCTCGCCGTCTCGGAGGCGGTGGGGGTGTTCGTGGGTCAAGCGGTCGGCGCGGGCAGCGAGCGGCTGGCGCGTGAGGCGTGGCGATCGGGAGCGACCCTGGCGCTGTCGATCATGGCGACGTTCGGTGTGCTGTTCTGGGTGACACCGTGGCCCTTCCTGGCGGTGTTCAGTCCACCTCCGGAGGTGGCGATCGAGGCCCTCGCTCTCCTGCGGGTGGCGGCGGTGTTCCAGATCTTCGACGCCCTCGCCATCGTGGCATGGGGCGCGCTCAACGGCGCTGGCGACACCCGCTTCACGCTGCGCTGCGGCGTCGCTGCTGCGTGGCTGATCAAGCTGCCGCTGGGTTGGGCCCTTGCGCTGCCGCTGGGCATGGGGGCGGCTGGCGCGTGGCTGGGGCTCACCGCTGAGATCGTCGTGATCATGATCGTGCTGGTGGCGCGTCTGCACGGTCGGCGATGGCTGCCGGAGGGCATCTCTGCCGCACCCGCGGTGGCGCCGGCGGCGGTCACCAGCTAGCATCCAGGGGGGTGGGACTGGTTCCCACCCCCCATTTTCGATGCACTGGTTTCGTGCGCTGGGAGTGAAAGTGCCGCAGCCGCCTGATGACACCCACGGCGGGGACGCGTTGATCGGCGATCTTCTCCAGCAGGTCTCGGACGCGCTGGACGAGGCCGAGCTGAAAGACGGCGCGGTGCGCCAGGCGCTCCTCGACGGCGTGCGCGATGCATTCACGTCGATCTCGGGAGACGGCCCCACGGTGACGGTCGTCGACGGCGGACGCATGGCGGACACGCCGCCGACCTCAGGGGAGCGGCCAGAGCTGCGGATCGCCACCCCCGCCGAGGACGACGAGCCGGAGTCCGAGCCCCCCGTGACCACACGGGTTCGGGTCCTGCGTGGTCCGCGGAGCCGCCCCGTTCGCCTCGTCGGTCGCATCGCTGTCGCGCCCCAGGGCACTGACGGAGATCAGCAGACCATCTTCCGCGGAGAGCAGGCCCGGCCGTATCGCCTCATCTGCGATCGCGGAACGCTCCAGGTCGAGCTGGACGGGATGCCCTCCGAGCGGCTGGGCGCAGGGCAGAGCCTCGACGCCGAGGCGCGGATGATCCGGGTGGTCGGCGCGGCTGATGAGCCAAGCCAGGGACGCTACGCGCGGCTGCTCTCGGCTGACGTTCCCCAATAGGGCCCAGACAGGCTCTGTCGAAGCTGCCGCTGGATCCAGCGGCCGCCGTGGGGCGCGCGGTCCCCGCTGGGGCATCCCTGTCCCACCCACGGAAGGGGCAACGAGGCCCCACCGCTGAGGCAGTCCGCGTCATCTTCACCGGAGATAGCGGCGATCGCTGGCGCGCGTGTCAGTGATTGTAACCGTCAAACCCGTGTTTCAGGGTGATGGTCCGGTGCATCTGGAGAGCGCTCGATCCAGGAGGAGAGTGTTGGCACGGACGATGCACAAGGAGAGAGCGTCAGGAGGACCCACGATGATCGCTCTTCTCACCATGATCGCCTGCGGCCCCCAGCTCTACCAGTCTGAAGACCTCGAGGTGGTCTTCGACGACGCCGCTGCGGAGTTCGGCGTGCCCCGCGACCTGCTGGTCTCCGTGGCCTACACCGTGAGCCGGATGGACGGTCGGGCCGGCGCGCCCTCCAAGGACGGCGGCGTGGGCGTGATGAACCTCCACATCGACGGCCGGACCCCCTCGATCGACGCGGCAGCAGAGACGGTGGGACTCGACGCCGACACCATCCGCTACGACATGGTCGCAAACGTGCGCGGCGGCGCGGCCGTGCTGGCCGGGCTGGCGAAGCAGTACGAGAGCCGCACGGGCGAAGAGGTCGACACCATGGCCGAGTGGGTGCCGGTCGTCGCAGCCTGGGCGGGCGTCGACGATCCGCTCGTGGCAGAGGGCTTCGCCTACCAGGTCTTCTCGATGATGGCGCAGGGATTCATCGCAGAGACGCCCGAGGGGCGCTGGATCGAGGTCGCGCCGCACGACTTCGAGTGGATCGGCGATCGCATGGCGATGAGCGGCAGCGGGCTCATCTCGCAGTACGTGCCGGCGTCGTCTGCCAACTACAGCGACAGCTCCCGTGGCGTGACCGACATCGACACGGTGGTCATCCACACCGTGCAGGGCTCGTACTCCGGCTGCATCTCCTGGTTTGGCAACAGCGACGCGTCGGCGTCTGCGCACTACGTCGTGCGGTCGAGCGACGGCGAGATCACGCAGATGGTCGATGAAGAGGACATCGCGTGGCATGCCGGCGACTGGGACACCAACTCGCGCTCGGTCGGCATCGAGCACGAGGGCTACGTCGACTCGCCCGAGACCTGGTACACCGACTCGATGTATCGCTCCTCGGCTACATTGGTGCGCGACATCGCAGACCGCAACGGGATCCCGCTGGACCGTGATCACATCATCGCCCACGCGGAGGTGCCCGGGTGCAGCTCCAGCAGCGGGGGCGGCGCCAGCTGTCACACCGATCCGGGCTCGGGCTGGGACTGGGACTATTTCATGGACATGGTCTACGACGCCGGGCCGAGCGGCATCTCTGCGCCGGCTGGCATCGCCGATGGGAGCAAGACAGGTCGGTTCGACGTCGAGGTCACCTCCGGGCGCTACGGCGTGACCGATCACTGCTCCGGGACGCTCTCGGGGAGCGCCACGGGCGGCTCGCTGTATGTCACATCGACGTGTCTGCTCTCGAGTCACGGCGACCGGGTCGGTGAGATCCCGCTTTCCATCGCCGCTACAGCCACGAGCGACGCTGACTTCGTCGGGCGGCTGGCCGCCGAGGGATACGCCGATGAGTTCTCCGGGGCGATCAACGCCGACGGGTCGCTCCAGGCGTCCTGGGAGGCCACCCACGATCTGGGCGGCGACATCGGACAGCTCACCTATCGGATGAACGTGACCGTCGAGCCGTAACCCAGGGGTTGATTGAACAGGGTTGATTGAACAGGGTTGATTGAACAGGGTCGGCTGAACAGGGTTGATTGAGCAGGGTTGATTGAGCAGGGTCAGCGACCCCAGACCGCCGCCAACAGAAGGCGATCGCTGTCTTCAAGCGACTGCGCGAACAACCAATCCGCGCCGAGCCTGGCGGTCGCGAGCATCGCCACCTCGGCGGCGGCGTCCCACGAGGCCGAGAACGACTTCTGCTGAAACACGGCCTCCACATCCACCGGTCCGCCGTGCCAGGTAAAGCGGCTGCGCTTCGGCCAGAAGACCCCGAGCACCCGGCAGCGCAGACGGCGCGGCGCGTCGCCGTAGTAGAGCAGCAGCTCCCGGTCGTCGTTGATCTCCCACTCGTCCCAGTCCGGTGCGATCGACCGCGTGCGGCCCAGCACTTCGTCGATCCCCGCCTCCCAGCGCCCCAACAGATCGAGCGTCTGCGGCGCCTCCAGGGGGTGACCTGGCGGTCCGGGCATCGGCAGCCGGTCGAGGGTGGCGTTGTCGACGTCGTCATCGAACGCCGGCAGGATCTGTGAGCGCCCGTCGACGTCGCGTACATAGCCGATGGCGCAGCGACTCCAGCGGGCCGGTCCCGTCGACATGTTGCGGTGCAGGGCGTTCACAGCGTTCTCGAGGGCCGCGACCCGATCGCCCTGCGGATCGGGCGGGGGAGGGCCGCCGCCCCACGACAGCCCCACCGCCTCGACGTGGGTGAGGCGGACGCGGGTGCCGTGCAGCTCGAACAGCAACACGAACCGCCGGAGCCCGAACGGGCCGGCGAGGCCTTCCACGGCGCGATCGACGCGTGCTGCGCGCAGGTAGCGTCCGGTGTCACCCCGGTTGAGCTGGTGTTCCATGAAGATCTCCTATCTGAGAGCTCACCAGCGTAGGCGTATCCGCGGGATCTCGCTGCGATCTGCCGGGAGCTGTCCCGACTCGAACGGCGGCACCCCGGCCAGCTCGCCGCGGGTTCGGGCGCCGCCGAGCCACGGCGACGCCCGGTCGAACCGCGCGCCCCGCCAGCTCATCCACGCCCGATCCACCGCGCCCGCCGACCACCGGATCATGACATACGGGCTGCGCTCGGCGACGATCTCGGCGCCGGCCATCGACAGCCCCCACTCGACCACCCCGGACTGGCGCGTGTCGGCGATCATGACGTTCCCTGCGCCAAGCCCCTTCCGCGGCGCCTTCGTGGTGAGACTGCCGTCGTAGGAGTACGAGCGGGTCCGCGCCGACGCGGCGATCGAGGCCTCACGAGGCACGATGGGCACGTCGTCCGCTGTGAGCTCGCCTGCCAGGTACCAGACGGGGTGCGCCCACTCCGGAGCGGTCGGGATCGGTGTGCGCACCAGGTTGTAGTGGCCGGCCCACTGAACGCTGCTGCCCGCGGCGTACGCGATCGCGATAACGCCGAGGCCGGCGGCGGCCCTTCTGCCGAGGTGCGCCCCGCACAGCCGCAGCAGTCGCCCGGCGCCCTCGATCGTCGCGACGGTGAGGAAGGCCATCGCTGGCGCCATGTGGTGGGCGTGCCCCGACCACGACCGATCGACCCCGTGGCCGTGCGGCACCGTGAGGTGCAGGGCGATCAGCGCGATCGCGGGGGCTACCGTCAGCGGCGAGAGCATCGCCAGGAAACCCAGCGGCACGAACATCACCGCGTAGAACCGGCTCCAGAACGGCCAGCCGTCCAGGAAGAGGTTGGGGGGACCGTCCAGAAGGAAGCCCACCGCGTTCGCCAGCGGCATGTCGTGGCCCGACGTGGCGATGGGGAAGCGGGCCTCGGCCCACACGGCGTACCCCCCGGCCACTGCCGCCGTGAGCGCGATGGTGCGCAGCCACGGCAGCCAGTCCGGGCGGGGCAGGCGGCCACCCGTCTTCCGCCAGCGGACCGCCACCAGCGCCGCCGCCACCGCCAGCGGCACGCACTCCTCGCGCGGCATCACGGCCACCGCCGCGCCGAGCGGCGCCCACCACCAGCCGCGGGCGCCCATCGCGCAAAGCGCCCAGGTCAGCGCGGGCAGCGCGAAGACGAGATCCTGGTAGTCCTGCAGCGCCAGGAGCGCGTTGACCGGAGCGGTGAGGTAGATGAGCCCGCCCAGCGCGATCCCCCAGCCCGATCCCAGCGCGCGTCGGCCGATCAGCGCCGCAGGGATCACCCCGCTGAGCACCCCGGCGATGAGCAGGCGCGCCAGCCACCACGGGCTGGGATCGAGGCCGTACAGCAGCGCCGTCACCGGCAGGGTGAGCGCGCGATGCCCCGACCACGTCCAGGCGTCGTCGTAGCCCTTGTGGATGGTCTGGAAGAACTCGCCGCTGTCCGCGAAGTTCCACATGAGCTGCTCGTGGACCGCGAACGCGTAGGCCTCGATGGGCTGCATCGCGGCGATACGCGCGGCCGACGTGGAGCTGACGGTGGACCACCAGGCGAGAGCCGCCAGCGCCACCAGGGCGGCGCTGATCAGGTGGGCGGTGCGGTCGTCAGCGCGCATCGGCAGGCCACCAGTCCGGCAGTGGGGCAGGGGAGGGGAGCAGCCCCCGCCCTTCCAAGCCGACGTGGTGCAGCAGGAACTCCACGCCGTCGGGACGGCAGGCAGGACCCGGACCGCCGCCGTATCGCCGGTCACCGCACAGGGCGATCCCAGCGAAGGCCGCGTGTACCCGGATCTGGTGGCGCGCGCCGGTGCGCATCGTCGCGGCCCAGTCGTGGAGACCTCCGGCGAGTGCGCGGACATACGTCAGGCGCGTCTGTGCCTCCCGCCAGCGCCCCCGATGGGGGGTGGAGCCCCCGCGCTCGACGACCACGCGGCTCTTTCGTCGGGGATCTCCGGCGATCCGCGCCGCAACCCTGTGCGTCCTCCAGGGGACCGCGCGTGCGGTGATGAACCGGTAGCGCTTGCGCAGGCGCCGTGCCGGGAACGCCGCTCGCAGCACCGCGAGGCCTTCTGGCGTGCGGGCGACGAGGAGCTGTCCCGACGTGGAGACGTCCAGGCGATGCGCGATGCCCCCAGCGAACCCCCGTGGCCAGTCCGGCGCGCCCTGCTCTGGGCGAGCGGCGAGCAGGCGCGCCAGCACACAGTCGGTGGTGCTGCCGTCGCGGCGGGGAAACACGCTCACCCCGGCCGGCTTGAGCACCGCCAGGAAGCGCGCGTCGGCCCACAGCGTGGTCAGGGTCAAACGCATCCTCCCCACCAGCAGGGCCTGAGCGCGGCCCGGCCTGTGCGCGGCCCGGCCTGTGCGTGGCCCGGCCTGAGCGCGGCCCGGCCTGTGCGCGGCCCGACCCGTGTGCGGCCCGGCCCGACGGGCGCCGGGATGACCTGCGGCCCCCAGCGACCGCCCGGGTGCGATATCACGACGGAGCGATGATCCCCTTCCCCCGCGAGGCCGATGTCTCTGCGCTGCTCCGCTCGTTCGCGGAGCGGGGCCGCGACGCCACGGTGTCCCTGCTCAGCGAGCAGATCGAGGCGCACCCCGACACCCCCTGGCGGCTCTATCTGCGCAGCGCGCTTCGGGCGGTGCAGTCCGCTCCCGGAGACGCCACCCCTACCGACCTCCGGGCGCGTCTCCACCAGCGCTGGATCAGCGACCGCGTACCCACCTTTACCATCCGCTCTGCGTTCTCTGGCGTGCCGCTGCCGCCGCTTCGCCTGCGGCACCCGGTGGTGCTCGGGGGCCATCAGCAGCTCCTCATCGGCGACCAGCCAGGGCCGCTGAAGTCTCTGGCGATCTCCCCGGACGGCAAGACGCTGGTGACGGCGCCGCGGGACGGGCGGCTGGACGTGTGGGAGCCCTCCACCGGCGCGCATCGTTTCTCGCTGATGGGCCACCGGCGGGCGGTGCAGGCGCTGGTGTTCACGCCAGACAGCGCGCAGCTCATCTCGGTGTCCGACGACACCACCATCCGCATCTGGAGCCTCGCGGAGCAGCGGTGTCTGTCGATCCTCCCCGGGCACGAGGGGCGGGTCAACGCCTGCCACCTGAGCGCCAACGGCCAGCTGCTGCTCACCGCCTCGGACGACCGCAGTCTGCGGGTGTGGGATCTGGAGCAGGACACCGTCGACACGCTGTCGGGTCACTTCCGCTGGGTCACGGCCTGCACGATGCACCCTACGGTGCCCCTGCTGGCCTCAGGCTCCGCGGACACCACCATCATCCTCTGGGACACCGCCGCCGAGACGGCCAACCGCGTGTACGGCCACACCGAGCCGGTGACCGACCTGCTGTTCACGCCCGACGGCGAGACCCTCATCTCCGCCAGCAAGGACGGCTCGATCGCGCTGTGGAGCCCCTCCGACGGTGAGCTGCGGCGCAGCCTGCGCGGTCACGCGGGGCCGGTGCGGGCCTGCGCGGTCCACCCCGACGGCACGCGGCTCGCGTCGGTCTCCGAAGATCGGACGGTGTGCGTGTGGTCGCTGCCGGAGGGTGAGAAGCTGGGGGTGTTCCGCGGTCACGAGCGGGCGGTCACCGGCGTGTGCTGGGCCCCGGACGGCGACGCGCTGTGGACGTCATCGACCGATCGCACCGCGCGTTGCTGGCGGACGGAGGATCTGCAGACGACCGTCTCGCCGCTGGGTCACGGAGAGAGCATCCGCGCCTGCACGATCGCGGTGCGCCGGGGGTGCGTGCTCACGGCCTCGCGCGACTACCGCATTCGCCGCTGGGACCTCGACTCAGGAGAGCTGATCCACGAGTACGAGGGGCATCGCGGCGCGCTGTACGACGTGGCGGTCTCGCGCGATCACCGGCGGGTGCTGTCGGCCTCCACCGACGGCAACCTCCGCCTGTGGGACTTCGAGACCGGCAGCAGCATGGCGGTGATCGGCGGCCACGACGCCCCGGTCGCCACCTGCGCGTTCGCCCGCGACGGCACGCTGCTGTCAGGGGGGCGAGACAACATGCTGCGGTCGTGGTCGCCGAAGACCGGCCGGCCGGTGCATGTGTTCGCCGGCCACGAGCACTGGGTGCGCACCTGCCAGGCCCACCCCGGCGGGCGCCTGGTGGTGACGGGCAGCTACGACCACACCCTGCGCGTCTGGGATCTCGCCGACGGCGCGTGCCGGATGGTCCTCCGCGGGCACACAGGGCCGGTCGTCGACTGCGCCATCTCGCCTGACGGGCGCACGGTTGTGTCGGCGTCTCTCGACAAGACGGTGCGGGTGTGGGACCTGGAGGCCGAGGGGCCGCTGGCGATCCTGGAGGGCCACACCGAGCCCCTGAGCGCCATCGCGATGGCCGATCACCGCACCGTGGTGTCCGGCTCCGTCGACGACACCATCCGCCTGTGGGATCTCGAGACGCTGCGCTGCGTCGAGATCTACCCGCTCTGCGCCGGGGTCGATGCGCTGGACTGCGCGCCCGGGCTCATCGCCGTCGGCGATCGCCGCGGCAACCTCTGGCTGCTCGATCGCGCCCGACCCTCCGCCTCCCCCTGGCCGCCGTCCTCCTGATCGCCGCCCGCGCGCTCCTCGCAGCGCTGTCCCCATGAAAGTTGACTCTGGAGCCCCGATGGAGCCCACCCGCGCCCCGCTTCGCTTGCTCTCCTGCGCCCCGGCTCGTCCCCTGGCGGACGCGGTGGCCGCCCGACTCGGCACGGCGGTGCTCCCCTCGAACGACGTCTGGTTCGCGTGCGGAGAGGGGAAATTCACAATCGAAGCCAACGTCCGCGGGGCGGACGTCTATGTGTTCCAGTCGGTGGTTGCGCCGGCCGATCACGGACGCTCGCTGTACGACCGCTTCATCATGCTGCTCCACGCCATCGAGGCCGCCGCGCTGGCTGACGCCGACCAGATCACCGCCGTCGTACCGTACTACCCGGCCGCCCGGCAGGACAAGCGAAAGGGGCGAACGCGGGAGGGGATCTCCGCCGGTCTCTTCGCCCGGATGTTGGAGACGGCGGGCGCCTCGCGAGTGCTCTCGTTCGAAGTCCACAACGAAGCCATCGGCGGGATGTTCTCTCCGCGCAGGTGCCGACTGGAGAACGTCTACCTGGCCCATCGGCTCGCCCGCTGGCTGCAACTCAACGGACTCTGCGGGACGATCGTGGCCGCGCCCGACGTCGGCGGGCTGGAGCGCGCGCGGCACTTCGCCAAGGAGCTCAAGGTGGGACTGGTGGCGCTGTCCAAGGAGCGGGACTACAGCCGGACCAGCACCGTCAAGCGCACCACGCTGCTGGGGAGCGTCGACGGCGAAGACGTTCTGTTGGTAGATGACATCATCGACACGGCCGGATCGGTCACGGCGGCGGTGCGCGAATTGAAGACTCATGGCGCGCAGAACATCACGGTCGCCTGCGCGCACCCTGTGCTCTCCGGACCGGCCTGGACGCGCCTGGCAGAGGTGGCTGCGGTGGCTGAACGGGAGGGTTGGAAATTCTCCGTGGTCGGCACCTCATCGATTCTGCACGAGAGCCCACCCGCCTGGTACCACAACTACCCGCTCGCCCACCTGCTGTCTCGGGTGATCGCCAATATCAACACACGCGAGAGCGTGACGGGGGCGCAGGAGGCGGATGATCCGGGCCAGTAGACTCAGCGTGAAGCAGACTCAGCGTGAAGCGGGCTCGCGGGTGGGGAGCACCCTCCGCAGCTCGGGGGGAAGCGCCGTGTAGTCATCGACGGCCATATCCGCGATGTCCCGCGCCTGCCTCCGATCGGGGCTCCGATGCAGAATCGCCACAGTGGTCATTCCAGCCGCGCGGCCTGCTGTGAGCCCGGCCAGGCTGTCCTCGAACACGAGACACTTTCTGGGGGGTGCACCGAGTCGCTCCGCCGCTAGCAGGAAGCAATCGGGGGCGGGCTTGCTGCGTCTGTACAGCTCTGATGAGACGATCTGCGCCAGCGGCGGCGCCGGGTCGAGGCGACCCAGGAATTGATCGACGCTCTCCCGCACACTCGACGTACAGATGGCCGTCGGCACAGCGTCACAGCATGCACGCAGGAAGGGCTCCGCGCCGGGGATGAGCGGCGTCGGTCCGGTCGCGACCAGATCACGAAACCGTCGATGCAGCGTCGTCACGAGGTCCAGACCGTCCAGCGACGGATGTCGCTCCCGAAGATCCGCGGCGATCGCCTCCCAGGTCACGCCGTAGAACCGAAGTGGATCCAGGTCGGTGTCTGGAAGCCCCCGGCCCCGCAGGAACCCTCCGATCGTCGACTCGGTGTGCCGCTCGCTGTCGATCAGCGTGCCGTCCATGTCGAAGATGACCGCCCTCAGATCCACCAGGCTCATCTCCCCTCCGCGCGTCTGTTCATGGGGCCGCACACCTGCGTGTAGACCTCGTCGTTTTGACCTCCTCGTGTTGAGGAGCCGTGGTGGAGGCGGTCTTCCCTTCGCTGATCAGGAGCATGGGGCACTCAACTCAAGAAGCATCGCGCGCCGGCCGCGCGCTCGGGGCGCTCATGAGGATGGGAGCAGGGCACGCTGGGCTTCGCTCGGTG
>CAYXGP010000139.1:4327-5450 GCA_964464515.1 uncultured Enterobacterales bacterium | reverse complement strand
CCCGCCGGCCGCGCCCCGCCCCCCCCCCCCCCCCCCCCCCCCCCCCCCCCGCCCCGGGCGAGCGATGCGCCCACAGACAAGAGGGCACCAGGGATGCGTGAGATGTCTTCTGGCATGGGCGGCGAAGCACCGCCCGGGTTGCAAGGCTGGGCCACCTCCACCACGGTGAGATTCCGTAACGGGTCGATCCCCGGCTGGCTCAGGCCCGACGCCGCGCGACCATGCCGAGCAGGGCGATCATCAGCAGCCCGCCGCCCATCGGATCGGCGGCGGCGCACCCGCAAGCGCTGACCATCCCGTGGTCGTCGTCATCATCGCCGCCCGGCCCACCGTCGCCGCCCAGGCCACCGCTGGAGCTGCTCCCCCCTCCGCCGCTGTCGGTGGTGTCGGCAGTGTCGATGGTGCCGCTGTCGGTGGAGCCGTCGCAGCTCGGGGCCTCCAGCTCGACACCGGACATCTCTTCGATCCAGTCGATCAGGGCGTCCGGCCGAACATAGATCCCGCCGTCGCCGCATGGCGTGGTGGCGGTGTTGGTCGCCCGTGAGGTCACCCCGACCAGGAAATCGCCCTCACTCGTCAGCAGATACAGCGGCCCGCCGGAGTCGCCGGAGCACGAGTCGATCCCGTCGCCGCCGGCAACCAGCTCTCCCCCGGGGCTGACCGCGGGCATGCAGCCCAATCGGGGGTCGTCGCAGTCGGCGTCGACGATGGTGGTGGTGGCCTCCATGAGGGTGGTGCCGTACCGGCTGCCCCACTTGTCGGTAGCGCCGTAGCCGACGATGGCGACCTCGGCGCCGTCGGCGAGGTAGCGGTCGGCGATGCAGTCGCGCGCGATGATCCGCGGGGTCGTCGTGGCGGCCTCCTCGAGGATGAGCAGGGAGACGTCGTAGGTGTTCTGCCACTGCGAGTAGGCGATGGTGTCTGCGATGCGGAGCGTCTCGCCGTCCTCGCGCAGATCGGTGGTGTCGAGCACCACCTCGGTGAGCGAGCCGGCGCAGTGCCCGGCCGTGAGGGCCAGCGTGGGGGCGATGAGTGTGCCGGTGCAGATCGTCTGGCGGCCTGAGTTGACGGCGGCGGCGTCGGGCCCGCCGCCCACCGCCGCCCGCGACCCCCCCCCCCCCCC
>CAYXGP010000139.1:0-4317 GCA_964464515.1 uncultured Enterobacterales bacterium | reverse complement strand
GCTGAGTTGAGGGGGGGGGGGGGGGGCCTGGGGCCCTCCTCGGCGGGCTGGCCGCCGACGACGCGGAGACCACCAGCGGAGTCGGCGGCGAACGCACCATCGATGAGGAGAGGGGAGAACAGCAGCGTGGAGAGCAGCACAGACAACATCGATCACCTCCGGGGCGCCCCCGACGAGGGGGATGGTGCCCCGTCTGGGGCCGGTCCGCCAGCGAGAACGCGCGGGAGCGACGGCGGTTAGTCTGCCGGACCGATGCCCTTCGTCCATCTGCACAACCGCAGCCAGTACTCGCTGCTCGACGGCGCCTGGAGTCCGTCCGACGTGGCGAAGGCCGCCGCAGAGGCGCAGATGCCGGCGGTGGGCCTGACCGACACCTGCAACCTGTACGGCGCCTACGAGTTCTACAAAGCGACGAAGGGCGCGGGGGTGAAGGGGGTCTTCGGCAGCGTGCTGTGGATGTGGCCGCCGGGCCTGGATGTGCTCCAGCACAACGACGCGGACACCGGCTGGAACATCGTGCTCCTGATCAAGGGCGGGGCCGACAGCGGGCTGGCCGATCCCATGACCGGCTACCGAAACCTGTGCGCGCTGATCACGACCGCCATCTTCGATGGCATGCACTACCGGCCGCGCATCGACTGGGACCTGCTGCGCAAGCACCGCGACGGTCTCGTCGCCTTGACCGGGGGGCTGAACGGCGCGCTGGGGGGGGCGGTGGGGGCGCGAACCGGCGGGCTCGACGGCGCCCGCGAGAACCTCACGCGTATGGCGGAGCTGTTTGGAGAGGACGATCTCTTCGTGGAGCTCCAGGACTACGGCGTGCCGCGGCAGCCCGAGCTGTGTACGGCCGCCCGCGCTCTCGCCCGGGAGCTGGGTCTGAAGACGGTGGTGACCAACGACTGCCGCTACCCAACGGCGCAGGACGCGGTGACGCTGGACGTGCTCAATTGCATCGCCCGCGGCGAGTGCATCGACGCGCGGGATCGGCACTGGTTGCCCACCGACCAGCAGTTCTTCAAGACCGAAGCGCAGATGCGGGAGCTGTTCCCCGACGACGGGGAGGCGCTCGACCGCACGGTGGAGATCGCCGGGCGCTGCCGGTTCGGCTTCAAGCTGGGCACCTACTACTTCCCGGCCACCACGCCGCCCGACATGCCCGCAGGGGGAGAGGCGCCGCCCGACACCGACGCCAACTGGAGGTACTTCTACGAGGCCTTCCCGCCGCCCAGGGACTACGGGATGCCCGACCCGGCTGTGGAGATCCCGCCGCGGCCCGAGGGCGCCGGCCACATCGACGGCTACTTCGAGTGGTACAGCAAGAAGGGCCTGGAGCTGCGCCTGCAGCACGTCCCCGAGGAGCGCCACCCTGAGTACCAGGAGCGCCTGGACTTCGAGATGAAGATCGTCGAGGGCATGGGCTTCCCGGCGTACCTGCTGATCGTCGCTGAGTTCATCAACTGGGCCAAGGACAACAAGATCCCGGTAGGTCCAGGCCGCGGCTCGGGGGCGGGCAGCCTCGTCAACTACGCGATGCGCATCACCGATATCGACCCGCTGCGGTTCGGGCTGCTGTTCGAGCGGTTCCTCAACCCCGAGCGGGTGTCGATGCCCGACATCGACGTGGACTTCTGCCAGGACCGCCGCGAGGAGGTGATCGCCCACACGCGTGACAAGTACGGCTCCGAGCTGGTCTCGCAGATCATCACCTACGGAAAGCTGCAGGCCAAGGCGGCCCTCAAGGACGTCGCGCGGATCTGCGGGCTGGAGTTCACCGCCGCCGATCGCATCGCCAAGCTGGTGCCGGCGAAGCTGGGCATCAAGCTCGACGAGGCCCTGGCCGACGAGCGGTTCGCGCTCCTCGCTACCAACGATCCACGAGTCGCCCGGGTCACAAAGCTGGCCTGCGCGATCGAGGGGATGACCCGTCAGACCGGCGTGCATGCGGCGGGCGTGATCATCGCCGATCGGCCTCTGGTGGAGCACGCGCCGCTGTACCGTGACGGCCCCGACGGCGGCCCGGTGGTGCAGTTCGAGATGAAGGCCGCGGAGGGCGTGGGCCTCATCAAGTTCGACTTCCTGGGCCTGAAGACCCTCGATCAGCTCCGCGACGCCGTCGCCATGATCGCCCGCAACACCGGCGAGCACATCGAGCTGGAGCATGTGCCGCTCGACGACACCCCCACGTTCGAGCTGCTCCAGCGGGGCGACGGCCTGGGGGTGTTCCAGGTGGAGTCGTCGGGCATGCGGCGTCTGCTCGCCAAGCTGGGGCCTACCTGCATCGACGACCTCATCGCGCTGCTCGCGCTGTACCGACCGGGTCCGCTGTCGTCGGGCATGGTCGATAATTTCATCGAGTGCAAGCACGGCCGGAAGGCCATCGAGTACCCCCACCCCGAGCTGGAGCCCATCCTCGAGTCCACCTACGGCTCCATCGTGTACCAGGAGCAGGTCATGCAGGTGGCGCAGGTGCTCGCCGGGTACTCCCTGGGCGGCGCCGACGTCCTCCGCCGCGCGATGGGCAAGAAGAAGGTCGAGGAGATGGACAAGCAGAAGATCATCTTCGTCGAGGGCGCCACGAAGATGGGGCGCGATCCGGAGCAGGCCGCCGACATCTTCGATCTGCTGGCCTACTTCGCCGGCTACGGCTTCAACAAGTCCCACAGCGCCGCGTACGGGGTCGTCAGCTACCACACGGCCTACCTCAAGGCCCACCACCGCGCCGAGTACATGGCCGCGCTGATGACGATCGAGGCCAACAACACCGACAAGGTGCTGGCCTACATCGGCGACTGCCGGCGCGCGGGGCTGGACGTGCTGCCGCCTGACGTCAACCACAGCCAGCGCAGCTTCGACGTCGCCGCGGACGCGCGGAAACAGATCCGTTTCGGCTTGGGCGCGATCAAGGGTCTGGGGGACGGCGCCATCGCTGCAATCATCGCGGCCCGGCAGGCCAGCGACGGCGCCTTCGAGTCGTACCTTCAGTGCCTGGAGTCGCTGGATTATCGTAAGGTCAACAAGAAGGTCCTCGAGAACCTCATCAAGTGTGGGGCGTTTGACTGGACCGGAAACAACCGGCACCAGATGTTCGCGGCCCTCGACCACTGCATCTCCGACGCCCAGCGCGCGCAGGCGCGCAAGCGCTCCGGGCAGGTCAGCATGTTCACGATGATGGGCTCCGCGCCGAAGCAGCGCCTGGTGCTTCCCGACGTCGCCGAGTGGCCCACCGCCAGGCGGCTGGGGTTCGAGCGCGACGCCCTGGGCTTCTTCATCACCGGTCACCCCATCGAGGCCTACCGAGACGTCGTCGATCGCATCACCACCTGCCGCATCTCCCAGCTGGAGAACCTGCGCCACGACAGCCCGGTGCGCATCGCCGGCATGGTCACCGCCAAGCGCAAGCTGCGCACGAAGCGCGGCAACCTGATGGGCTTCGCCACCGTCGAGGACGATCAGGGCAGCGTCGAGTGCACGTTCTTCTCCGACCCGTGGGTCGCCTCGGAGGCCGCGCTGCTGTCGGAGCAGCCGGTCGTGGTCTCCGGCACGGTCGAGCGAACCGAGGACGGCGGCGCGAAGATCATGGGCGAGAGCGCGCAGCTGCTTTCGGAGGTCCGCGAGCGCACCACGCGCGTGGTGCATCTGTGCCTGGAATCCACCGATCTGGGGGAGGGGCGCATCGAGGGGCTCGTGCGCCTGCTGCAGGAGTCTCGTGGCCCGCGGCCGGTTCACGTCCATGTCCGGCGACCCGGGCACAGCTGGACGTCGCTGCGCCTCCCCGCGGAGCTGAAGATCACACCGGATGACGCCTTCTTCGAAGGGATGGAGACCCTCTTTCGCCGCGTGGGCGTCGTGAGGCTCCGTTGATCGGCTCGGGGTTGATCGGCTCGGGGTTGATCGGCCTGGGGTTGATCGGCTCGGGGTTGATCGGCTTGGCTGGAGCCGCTCAGGACCCGGTGCCGAGCGAGCATGGAGCCGTCGAGGCAGGCCCGCCGCGGGAGTTCTCTCCCGTGATTCGCGCCGTCGAGGGCGGGGAGGTCGACTGGACGGCGCAGGAGCTGCACCTGACAGCGGCCAGCGCCCGCACCGTGGGCGCGTGGCAGGATCGGCGCGCGCAGGAGCAGGACACCGTAGAAAACCTGGCGATGCGCATGCGCGCGGCCTCGGAGGGCATCTGCTTTCTGCCCGAGGCCACCGCCGGCGCGCTGCTCGCCGGCGGAGACGACACCGCGCGGCGCCTCGAAGACGGCCTGAAGGGGTGGAACGTGGCGGAGACGGTCTACCAGAAATCTGGCGGGGTGGAGATGACGGCGCGCCTCGATC
>CAYXGP010000138.1:0-22544 GCA_964464515.1 uncultured Enterobacterales bacterium | reverse complement strand
GGGGTGGGGGTGTGGTTTGGGCGGGTGGGCGGGCCCCCGCGGTTGGGGGGGGGCGGGGGGGGCGGGACGCCGCCGCTGGGGGGTGCGGGCCGCCTGCTGCGCCTGGCTATCGCGGGTCATCGATCGGCGCAGGCGCTCCTCGATCGACAGGCGGGCGCCGCGGGAGGTCGCGCGACCGCTGGCGGCTGTAGCCAGCGTCGGCGCATCGCCGAGATCGCAGATGCTTCCGAAGAAGAACTCGCAGAATTCCTGGAGGTACGCGCCGCGATCCCGGTAGAGCTGCCGCCGCAGATCGACCAGCAGCTCGTGACCGTGTCGATAGCGATCCCGCGGCCTGCGCTGGAGCGCGCGCGCGATGATCGGACCGACGGCGGGGAGCTGGGACTCCAGGCGACCGCAGGCCGCGGCGGTGTCGCCCGACTCGATCCGCGCCATGATCTGGCCCAGCGGATCGTGCGCGTCCTCCGAAACGGTGTAGATCGGCCGGCTCATCAGCAGCTCATAGAAGATGAGCCCGAGGGCGAACAGATCGGTGCGGTGGTCGGTCTCCAGGCCGCGCGCCTGCTCGGGCGCCATGTACATCAGGGTGCCCTTGATCCGATCGGGATCGTCGGGACTGAAATCGGCGTTGTCGACCCGAGCGAGCCCCCAGTCGAGGATCTTCACCTCGCCGCCGGGGGTGAGCATCACGTTGGCAGGCTTGAGATCGCGATGGACGAGCTGGAGCGGCTCGCCGTTGTCGCCGGGGGTGGTGTAGGCCTGGTACAGGCCGTCGGAGATTTCACAGGCGATCTCGATGGCTGCCTCGGTGAACACCTGCTCATGGGAGGCCGTCAGCTCGTCGAGCAGCCGCCGCAGCGTGACGCCGTGGATGTACTCCATGACCACCGCGTCCTCGGCCTGCACATACTCGAAGACGCGAACGACGCTGCGGTGCTTCACCTGCTCCAGGAGCGCGAATTCCTGCAGGAGAGCCGAGACGGCCTCACGGCTCGCGGAGTCCTTGAGCTTCTTGATCGCCACCAGACGGCGACGACCGGGCTTGCCCCGGCGGCCAGGGACCTCTCCCACCGCGAGGTAGACCGTGCCGAAGTGTCCGGCGCCTAGCTCGCGGATGACCTCGTAATCGCCGATGTATCGGGCCAAGGGGAGGCGCCTCCGAGGTTCGTCTTGCGCGGGCTGATCATAACAGGCGAAGGGCGTTGCTCAATCCACGCGATCCTTCCGCGGCTTTCGTCGCCGCACCCGACCGAACAGCGCGCGGCGGGTGTTGAACAGCGCCGCGCCGAGATGCGACAGCCCGATCAGCAATCCCAGGATGGGCATCAGCACCGTGAAGGTGTGGCGGAAGGGACTCACGTCACGCCACCCGTCATTCCAGGTCTCGCCGGGCGGCCCGTCCAGCCAGGCATGCGGCCAGATCTCCACCTGCGCCTCGGCCACGGTCTGCGATGGGAGGCGCATCTTGACCTTGAAACGGCGGCGCATCTCCTTGGGATCGACCCGGTAGCGAACCTCGAACCACTCGTAGCGTCGCTGCGCAGCGGCCTTGAAGCCCTCGGCCAGCTTGTCCTGGGTGCGGGTGATCATCGCCTTGCCCTGGCCGCGATCCGCGATCCATCGCAGGCTGATGTCGTCGATGCCTTCCAGCTCCAGATCCCCGCTGATTCGTCGGTTCACCCGGTTGCGTCCACACAGCTCCACGGGGCGAACATCGGCGCCGGGGCGGCGGGGCACGCGGAGGCGCTGGAAGCGCGCCTTGCCGAGACCCACGGTGAAGATGGCGGGCATCGTCTTGAGGTTGGCGCCCGGATCGAGGCGCACCTCGTCGATGCGGCCCAGCAGCTTGCTCAGGCGGCGCGCGTTGTCGCGGCAGCGATCGCCGGCGGCCAGGTTGTTGAAGCCGTCGGTCAGCGCCACCACGGTCACGGTGTAGTCCCAGCGCTCGATCTGTCCGAGCACGTAGGGGTCCTCGAGCAGATCGGTGATCGAGTGCTCGATGGCGTCGTACAGGTGGGTGTAGCCCGAGAGCACCCGCAGCTTGCGCACCGCCTCCTGGTACTCCTCCTTGCTCTCCAGCACCTGCATCACGCCGCCCACCGGCTTGGGCTTTCCGCTGGTGAACTGCAGGAGCAGGGCCCCGCTCTTCGCGCCATCCTGGAAGAAGGCGTCGCCGACGTCCTCCCGCAGCAGCGCCTTCCGGACCTTCTCCATGCGGCGGTTGTTGCTCATCGACGAGGAGCCGTCGATCAGCAGGATGAACAGCCTCCTCGAGTCGGTAGGCTTGTGGGGGATGACCGTGATGTCCTGCCCGGCGCCGCCCTCGGTTCCGTGTGGGATGTGGAACAGCTCGAGCTGCTCCTGGAAATTCGGCAGGGCGACCACTGAGCCCTCGTTGATGAACTGCATCGCCAGCCGGACCTCGCCCCGCCCCTGGCCGCCGGAGCGATCCATGTAGGGCAGGCAGCGGCGCAGCTCGTCTGCTTTGCGCGCGGCCTCGCTCCTGGAGTCGGAGCCGGAGCGCACCCCCACGACATTCCCGCAGGTGGCGGGATCGACGAAGATGCGCATCTCCACGTCGCGATCTTCAGCGACCGGCCGACCGATCCGAGCGGTCGTGCCGGGGATGCGGGCCAGCTCGTTGGAGCACGCCGTGAGCATGACGAAGAGGAGCGCGAACATACCGGGCCGCCTGGAGGTTGCGCGAAGCTCCTATCGGAGTTCGACGGCCCGGGTAGAGTCGCTCAGGACTTGTCGCGCTGCTCGTCACGCCCCTGCTCGCGCTTGCGCCGCAGATACGACGGCGCCTCCTCGTCGCTGCTCCAGCGGCCCTCGCGCTGGCTCGACAGCCGCCGCCGCATCTTCTGCGACTTGAAGTACGCCTCCTTCGAGAAGGCCTGCTGCTCACGACGACGCGCGTAGCCCTCCAGAATGCCGAGCGACTCCTGGACCCAGCGGTTCTTCGGGGCGGCGTGTCGCGCCTGGACGAGCAGGCCATCGACCCGCCCCCAGTCGCCCTCGTTGGCCGCCTGACGGGCCTCTTCCTGGAGCTTTGCTGCGTCGAGTTCCTGGGCGCGCCGCGCCACGAGGTCGTCTTCAGCCACCGCGCTGAACGCGCCCGCCGGCAGCGAGGGCAGCACGAGCCGGGAGGGCCCGGCATGGAGAGGCGCACCGTCCAGATCGACCATCTCCGCCCTCGCCTCGAGGAGGGTGGTGGTCTCGGAGATGCTGCCTGCGGGCACGGTGATCCGGACCAGGGCCCACGCCTCGCCCTCATAGGCCAGATCGGGCAGCTTCCACGCCGCGCTGTCGCGCTCGTAGCCGTTGCGGACCTCTACGCGACAGCCAGGAGCTGCGGAGAGGTGCAGACGCACGCGGCGCGCGCACATCGCCGACAGCAGATCGAACTCCTCGCGGAACGGGTCCATGAGGTCGTCTGCGGTCTGACCGTAGTAGCTGTTACCGCCGCCGGCGTTTGCCATCGCGACCATCAGCTCCTCGTTGAAGCTGGTCGCCAGTCCGTAGGTGGACGTGCTCACGCCAGCTTCTGCGAGGTGAGCGCACTGCTTCGAGATCTCGCTGGCGTCGGTCAGACCGTGGTTGGCCTGGCCGTCCGACAGCAGGAGCACGCGAGAGATCCCCGCGCTCAGGTGGGCCGAGGCCTGCTCGGCGCCGCTCAGCCAGCCGCCGTGCAGGGCTGTGCAGCCCCCGCTGTTGATCGAGGACAGCGCGCTCCGGAACCGGCCTGGGTCGGTGACCGGGGTGGACGGCACGAGCACATCGATCTGGTTGTCGTAGACCACCAGGGCCGCGCGATCGCGGGGAGTGAGCCCGTCGATCATCGCGGCGGCGGCGCGCTTGGCCTCTGTGAGGGGGCGGCCGCCCATCGAGCCGGACCGGTCGAGCACGATCGCGATGTTGAGCGGTGGACGCTCCTCGCCGCCAGGCTTCGGCGGCGCGCGGAGGCGGACGAGGACATCGAGTGCGTTGTCGTGGCCCTGCAGGAGCGCGGGACGACGGGGGACGAGGAGGAGGTCAGGGGTGGCGGTCATCTCTTCTTTCTCCGGAGAGTGGGGGTGGGGGGGGTTGTGAGGGCGGCGGCCAGGGCCTCTCCGAGCATCCGAGCCTCGGCGTCGGTGAGGCGCGCCAGGCGCGCTGGATCGATGAGGACCTGACACCAGTCGGTCAGCTCCAGAAGGGTGCGGTCATGCCAGCGCGGGGCCTTGCCACCCAGCGCCGGGAGCACGCGCTTGAGGGTGGAGCGCTGCGCCGTCAGGTGGGCCTGGCGGGCGCGCACCGGGCCGGCGTCCGCGTCGCGGCGAAAGCGCTGGATGAGGGCCTGCGCAGGATTCGGCGCGCCCGAGGGCAGCAGCGAGAGCAGCTCCTCGGTTGTGCGAGCCGACGTCTCGCTGGCGATCTTGGCGAGGGGCCAGCCGTCATCCAGCAGGACCCGCGCGGCGAGGTACTGCACGAGCTGCCGGTAGCTGTAGAGCGCCTCCTTGCCGCGGCGGACAGGCCGATCGAGCACGCCGAGCTGGGTGTAGTGCCGGACGAGCCGCACGTTGGCGGAGTCATCAACCCAGGGGAGCTCTCCGCGAAGCTGGTCCAGGGTATTCGCCAGCGCCGCGGCCGTGCCGGTCCAGGGGGAGAGCCTGGCGCGCCAATCCTGAATCACATCGTTCACCGTCGTTTACATCAATCAATGTAATCAACGACCGTGGACCGTCAATGGGAAATGCACGAGGAACCGACTGGACTGTTTGTGAACGGCCCGACTGTCATGTGCACCACTCTGCGACGCGCAAGGGCGCGGTGAGCCGCCTCAACGCTCCTCGCGGGGGAGCATCAGGAACTCGAAATGCGCCTCGGCCTGCCCGTCGCTCATCACCACCCGATCGCCGGACGACAGTCGCGTGGTGAGCGGCGCGGGGCGCCTGGCGTCGTAGCTGAGGTCGATCTTCTCCAGCAGCCGTCGAACGTGTGTGGGGTGCAGGCTGAGACCGCGGGCGGTGTAGCGCTGCTTCTTGTCCACCGCGACCGAGACGTGCATCTCCAGCACCCCCTCGTCGACGGGGAGGAAGAGATCGAGCCCGCGCGGGAAGTGGCCGATGAAGCGCTCCTTCGCGCCGCGATCCGGAGCATCGACGGGGATGCGGAGGCCGTAGCGGTTCGCCGAGAGGACCCGCAGCCAGCCGGCATACAGCGCATCGGGGATGCCGAACACCAGCAGCCCGTGCGCGCAGCCCCACGCCAGCGACGCCGCGGCGCCCGCCAGGTAGAGATCGGAGGCGATCAGACCGAAGCTCATCAGGTACCAGGTGGCGCCGCCGGCCAGTCCGGCGGCCAGACCGCCGAACAGGTGCGCGATGACCCCCTCACCCTTGCGGATCGCCAGCGGACCGAGCGCCGAGGCCAGACCGCCGGCAGCGAACGCACCCACGCGGAATTTCAGGCTGGCGAGGGAAGGATCTCGGGCGTTCTCCGCCCAGATCGTCTCATCGAGGACCGCCATGAGACCCCGCGACCAGACCGTGTAGGCGATGATCGCGGTGACCGAGCAGATCGCCATCGACAGCAGCACGCGCCACAGGCGGCTGGGGATGGCGAGCCGGCGCAGGTTGGCCTCGCCCAGCGTCGACGCCCCCCCGATCATCGCGGCCTGGACACAGACGAAGAGGTAGCCGTCCATGGAGGGCCCCATGTCGAACGGGCCGAGCATCGTCCAGGTAAGGAGCAGCCACCAGACCACGAGGGCCACGACCCCGAGCCAGAACGCCATGGCGAGGTGCCGGAGCCAGGTGTAGGGGATGAGATAGATGTTCACCGGGTCCGGCCTGCCCTCGGCGCCACCCGCCAGGGGTGGGTTAGCAGGGAGGTCATAGCCCGCCCGGAACGGGGCTGCTGGAGCCATGTCCGCCGAAGAACTCGCCGTCTACCTGCGCCTGACACCCGAGTTTGGCGGTACCCGCTTCGGCCCCTACGAAGAGCTGGAGGTCCGCCTCGGCTCGGACGGCGACCGCTGCCACATCGTGCTGTCCGAGACGCTCGGGGTGCAAGCAGAGCACGCGCGGGTCATCCGCCAGGGGCCACAGAACCTCATCCTGGCCCCCGCCGAGCGCACCGCGACGATCTTCCTGTGGAAGCAGGGTGCGCGCCGCCCCACGCCGCTGGGAACTCTGACGGCGATCCGCCCCGGCGACTCCTTCTCGCTGGTCACCGAGACCGGGCCGCGCTTCATCGTCGAGCTGGACGAGCTGCCCGAAGAGATCCGAGAGGCGCGCAGCTTCAGCCGCACCGGGGTCGGCCGCAGCCGACTGTCCGCCAAGAGCATGGGCTCCGAGGTCAAGCGCCAGGCCTGGACCACCCTGTTGGTACAGGGACCCGCTCAGATCGCCCAGCGAGCGGTCACGTTCGTCCGCTCCGGCGCCATCTACCAGCCGCGAAACATCATCCTCGGCGTCACCATCGCCGGCGGGTGGCTCTTCGGCGGGGCGTCGATGTGCAGCCGCTCGCGCACGAAGGGCCAGATGTCGGTGGTGCAGAACGACTTCGACCGGTGCCGCAGCGACCTGACCGACGCCGAAGACATCGCCGAGACCGATCCCGCCGACTACAACTTCGCGCAGCTCGCCGGAAAGCTCACCCGCAACGCGCGCTTCACCTACGCGCTGGAGGACGACCCCACGCTGCGCGCCGAGGTCGAGAAGCAGTCCCGGCTGCTCCTGTCGGCCGAGAAGCAGTACGCGTGGCTGCTGTCGGGCAAGGACCAGCAAGCCAAGCGATTCTCAAGCTGGCGCGAACGCGTCGCGGATTCATCCTCCCTCGACGAGGAGACGAAGCTGCTGGTCACCTGGTTGGCCGCGATGCCCAACCGCAAGCGAGGTGAATACGCCGCGTTCAAGGGCTCCCTCGGCGCGACGACGTGCGGGCGCGGGCCGGTGCGCATGACCTGGCGGCAGGCGCTGTCGCTCGGGATGGATATCCAGCCGGACGCCGTGCATGAAGGACCTGCCAGTCGGCTCGAAAAGGACGCATCGCTCATGCCGGCGCTCATCACCGGACGACTGGAGGAGTACGAGCTGGAGTACCCCGACGGCGGCTCGACCGACTACGCGACGATCGACAGCAACCGACAGTGCGTGTTCGTGGAAGGCGACGACGATCGTACGCGGGACAACCGGGTCCTCTCCGCGCTGGAGCGGCACCTCGGAGAGGATGGGAGCCTGCTTCCGAGCACTGCCCAGCGGTACCAGGCCACCGCCCGGCTCGCCAAGTACTGGGCGGCCGACTTCGCCGACTACCGAAACAGCTCGTCTATCGAGGAGCTGAGCCTCGACTTCTCCGCCGACGTGCCAGGCAACGTGCTCCAGTTCCAGGAGAACGGGGGGCAGTGGGCGATGGAGCAGACCGCGCGGGTGATGGCGCAGGCGCTGGCGATCCCGTGTCTCGGTGTGCTCAGCGGGAAGGGAGAGCGGATGGGGACGCTGCTGGGAGAGGAGAACGTGCCGACGGCGCTGAGCTGTCTGATTTTCCAATGGAAGACCTCAAAGGGTTGAGGCGATGACAATTCAGACTGCTGGCTACCTCAGGTGGGCCTTCCGGCCCGCCTCAGGTAGCTGTCTGATTTTCCAATGGAAGACCTCAAAGGGCTGAACCGCTGGAGATCTCAGACAGCCGGCTACCTCAGGCACTCGATCTCGTTGATCGAGCTCGTTCCCGTTGTCGAGCAATCGTTCTCGATGTTCGCTCTCGCTCAGTCCCGCCGACGTCCCACCAGCGCCATCGCAGCCATCCAGAAGATGACAGCCGAGCCGACCGGACGCGCCGTGGCGCACGCGAAGCCGCCCTCTTCTCCGGCCGACTGGGCGGCGGAGACCCCAGGCTCGGAGTCGCCCGAATCGCCGGAGTCACCCGAATCGCCGGAGTCACCCGAATCGCCGGAGTCACCCGAATCGCCGGAGTCGCCGGAGTCACCAGACCCACCGGTGTCACCGGTGTCGGCGGTGTCGATCGTGCCGGTCGTGGTCGAGCCAGTCGTGCCACCAGTCGTCGTGCCACCAGTCGTCGTACCGCCGGTGGTCGTGCCGGTCGTACCGCCGGTGGTCGTACCCGTCGTGCCACCAGTGGAGCCGCCGGTGTCTCCGGTGTCTCCGGTGTCACCCGTGTCTCCGGTGTCGATCGTGATGGTCTTGAGTCCCTTCCGCTCGCCGGACAGCCCGAGGCCGGTGCCGAGACCGACACAGAGAATCATCAACAGCAGCGAGCGCATCCTGACTCCGTGGGGGCTTTATCCGACGCTCGGCGATTGGAGCTCGGGCACTTCGAACCCCGCGGCGACGATGGCAGCCACCGCCTCGCGGCGCGAACCCGGCGCGCGAATCGTCACCCGAGCCTCACCCGGTTCCAGCTGAACGTCCACCCCGACGACGCCAGGCAGACCGGCCAGTGCCCGCTGCACGCTGCGCGTACACCCGGAGCAGGTCATTCCGACGATGGGGATCGTTTCGGTTTGCATCACTACTAGTGTCGGTCCATCGCGGCCTCAATTAAAGCGCTGACGCATTCTCCGCACCGATGGAGGTTACAGCTCCCGCCCGATCTCACCGGAGCCGACGTGTCCGAGCACCGTATCGAGAAGGACTCGCTGGGCGAAGTCCCAGTCCCTGCCAGCGCCTACTACGGGGCCCAGACCCAGCGGGCGCGCGACAATTTTCCGATCTCCGGGATCCCCTTCTCCCGTCGGTTCATCTGGGCGCTCGGCCTGGTCAAGCGCTCCGCGGCGCTGTCCAACCGCGAGCTGGGGCTGCTCGACGAGCGTCGCTGCGACGCGATCGTCCGGGCTGCCGAAGAGGTGATGGGTGGAGATCTCGACGCGCACTTTCCGCTGGACATCTACCAGACCGGGTCGGGTACCTCGACCAACATGAACGCCAACGAGGTGATCTCCAACCGCGCCATCGAGCTGCTCGGCGGCGCAGTCGGCTCGAAGGACCCGGTGCATCCCAACGACCACGTCAACATGGGGCAGAGCTCCAATGACGTCATTCCGACCGCCATCCACGTGGCGGGAGCCGCCGCCATCGCCGGAGATCTGATCCCCGCGCTCGCCGAGCTGCGCGACGCTCTCGCCGAGAAGGCCGAAGCGTTTGATGGGATCGTCAAGAGCGGTCGCACCCACCTGATGGACGCCACGCCGGTGCGGCTGGGCCAGGAATTCGGCGGCTACGCCGCCCAGGTCAGCCACGGGATCCGCCGAGCAGCGCTGGCGCGTGACGCCCTGCTGGAGCTCGCGCTCGGCGGCACCGCCACCGGAACCGGCATCAATCGGCCCCTGGCGTTCCCCGGCGCCGTGATCACGCGCATCGCCGCACAGAGCGATCTGCCCTTCGTCGAGGCCGCCAACCACTTCGAGGCACAGGGCGCGCGCGACGGCGTGGTCGAGGCCTCCGGCCAGCTCAAGACCATCGCCGCCAGCCTGATGAAGATCGCCAACGACATCCGCTGGCTGGGCAGCGGCCCCCGCACGGGCTTCTACGAGATCATGCTGCCCTCGGTGCAGCCCGGCAGCAGCATCATGCCCGGCAAGGTCAACCCGGTGATGAGCGAGATGCTCACCATGGTGTGCTGCCAGGTGATGGGAAACGACGTCGCCATCAACATCGGAGGTCAGGGCGGCAATTTCGAGCTGAACGTCTACCTGCCGATGATGGCCCACAACCTGCTGCAGAGCGTCACGCTGCTGTCGAACGGCGCCCGCACCTTCGCAGGCCGCTGCGTGCGCGGTATCGTCGCCAACGAGGCCCGCTGCACAGAGAGCGTAGAGCGCAACCTCGCCATCTGCACCGCCCTCGCGCCGGCCATCGGCTACGACAAGGCCGCGGCGATCTCCAAGCATGCCCACAAGCACGGCTCCAACGTGCGAGAGGTGGCGGTGGAGTGGGGGGTTCTTCCTCCGGATGAGCTGGACGCGCTGCTCGACGCCCGCAAGATGACCGAGCCCGACGACGGCTGATCCCTCCAAAACCAGCTGGAGCGCCCATGACCCTCCTCTTCTGTCTCGGCCTGATGAGTTCCCCGGTGCTCGCTGCAGACGCGAACGCACCACACCCACACCAGGGCGTCGCCCCGAAATTCAGCGATCCCCAACCCTCCGCGCTGACGGCCGCTGACGAGGCGCTGCTGGTGAGCGGGAAGTCCGTGCGCAAGCAGGTTCGCTACGAGAAGGGCGGCCGGGGCGTGTCGATCATGGACGTCCAGGCGACGCCCGAGCAGGTCTGGAAGGTCATCGAGGACTTCGGCAGCTACCCGAGCTGGATCGACAACCTCGAGGTCTGTGAGATCTACAGCAGGACCGGTGAGCACATCTACGTGCAGTTCGAGCTGAAGATGATGGGCTTCGGCGTGGAGTACTGGATCGACCACGTCTACCGTCCCGAGAAGGGCTCGATGACCTGGCAGCTCGACTACTCCAAGCACAGCGACCTCGATGACTCCACCGGGTACTGGATGGTCTACCCCTCGCCCGCGGATCCCACGAAGACCCGCGTGGAGTACACCGTCGATCTCCGCGTGGGCGGCTGGGTCCCCGGATTCGTAGAAGATGTCCTGGCAAACAAGGGCCTTGAGAAGGCCACGAGCTGGGTAAAGCAGCAGGCCGAGGGATGACCCCATGACCCCCATACGTCGCACACTCCTCACGCTGTCCGTGCTCCTGCTGGCCTGCGCCGACCCCTTCGCGGCCGCTCAGGATGCCGACAACATCGAGACCTACGAGCAGTTCCTCTCCGAGAATCCCACGTCCCGCTACCGCACGCAGGCCGAGGGTCGCTTGGAGGAGCTGCTGCTGGACGCGGCGCGGGCCCAGGCCGATCTGGCCGGCTTCGACGCCTATCTGGAGCGATTCCCGAAGGGCGCTCTGCACGAGAAGGCCATCGCCGAGCGGCGCGCGCACCTGTTCGATTGGGCCGACGAGACCGACACGTCCGAGGCGTGGGAGAAGTACCTGGCCGAGTACCCCACGGGTGATCGCAAGCGCAAGAAGACCGCGAAGAAGCGCATGCGTATGTGCCGGTACCGCGACCAGATCGCGCTGGGCCCGGTGGAGATGACGCAGATCAACCTGGCCGGCAAGGACGACGGCCCGCTCGACGGGTGGGGCTTCTACGTCGATGTCACGTCAAACGTCGCGGCGCCGGTCGAGCGGCTTCAGCTCCGCATCTCCTTCCTCGGAAGCGCCGGCGAGGTGCTGGACGTCTCGGACTGGCCGGTGGTCGCGCCTGGGCGTCTGGGCGCGTTCGCGGGGCCGGCGGAGGTCTACGAGCCCATGAAGAAGGGCGAGACCCGCCAGTGGTTCTTCGACACCGGTGATGTCCCCGCGGGCTGGGCGAAGAAGGTCTCCGTCCGCGCGGTCGATATCCACTTCGAGGGCATCGAGGGCTGAAGGGTAGAGCCGCCTGCGTGCTGGTCTGGCTGCTGTCGTGCGCGGCCGTCCCTGCGGTCGGTGATCCCACCGCCTGCGATGCGCGCGTGCTGCATCCGGGTGAGGTGCGCGTCCGGCGGATCCCCTGCACCGCGGAGCTGATCGAGGGCGGAGAGGGGCGGCGCAGCGACTGGCTGCTGGAGAACGATCGGGTGCGGTTCGTGTTCCGCGACGTCGGCGCGGCGCTGACCCGGCTGGACGTGGCCGGCGGCACGCTGATCGACGCGGCGACGCCAGGCGGCGCGGATGTGCTGGTCGAGGCGATCCCCGATCTGGGCACCGGCTGGCTGGTGTCGGCCAATATCACCCCCTGGAGCGAGCCGGATCGCGCCGGGCTGACCGTCTCGGGAGCGACAGCGGACGGCGCGACCCTCACCTGGGCGCTCGCCGCAGAGAGCGTAGCGCTGGACATACCGGAGGCCGAAGCCCTCACCCTGGTGCCGCTCGCTGGCGCCGAGGTGTTCGCAGACGCGGTGGAGGACGATCTGCTCCTGCTGACCGACGGCGCGCTGACCGATCACGGCGGGTGGGTGACCTGGACGCAGCCGGGCCGGCTGATCGTCGCCGAGCGCGACGAGGCGATCTCCGCGCGTTGGTCTGACGCGGTGAGCGTTGACGGCACCAGCGACGGTGAGTGGGTGGAGGCGCGAGATGCAGACGACGCACCGCTGGTCCGCCTGCCAGTGACGAGCGGGGTGTTCTCTGGTCTGGTCCCCTCGCAGACCGATCAGCTGATCGCGACCGCGAGCGGCGCCTCGGATGGCGCGGCCGCGGCGGCAGAGCCCGGGGTCGCGGCCGACGTCGGGGCGTGGGGAGAGGTGGTCGTGCGCGCGGTGGACGACGCCGGCGCAGACATCCCGGCGCAGCTGTGGTGGGGCGAGCATGTGTGGCCCGTCCCCCCAGGCGGCGCGACCCTTCCCGTCGGTCCGGGGACCGCGGAGGCCTGGTTGTGGGCGGGCCCCGGTTACGAGCGGGCAGATCTGGGCGAACTGACCGTCTCGGAGCGCGCGCGGGTGGAGGCGGTGCTCGACCGGGCCGTGGAGCGTCTGCCCCTGGCCGAGCTGAGCGGCACCGGGTGGCCCGACCGCACGGAGCGCCGTCCGTCGGCGACGCTCGCCACCGTGGCCGCCACCAGAGGCGTGGACCTCCTGGTTCTCTCCGCCGACGACGAAGTGGCGATCGCCGATGTGGAAGATCGCTGGACCGGTCTCGTCACCGTGGCGGCGGGTACCCGCGCGGCGACCGACGACCTGGGCGACGTGCTCGTGTGGCCCTGGTCCCGCCGCTCCCATCGCGCGGCCCACGGCGCGATGGACTGGAGGGGGCTGGAGCCGCTCGACCTCCTGGCGGCGCTCGCGGGGGCCACGCCCCGCTGGACCCGGGTCGGCGCGGAGTGGGTCGCCGCGGCGCCGACGCCAGCGCTGTGGACTCCCACACCCACGACCCTCCACCTCACAGGGCCAGACGACCTGGAGTGGATCGCGGAGGTGCTCGACCGGTTCACACCCACAACGCTCGTGGGTCCCCTCACCTGGCTGGACGGCCGAGACGACAGCGAGCCGCTGGCCGAGGTCGATCTGACCTCCGCGCTGGTGGAGGGGAGCACCATCGCGGGGAACGGCCCCCAGCTCCTCCTGCGGGTCGATGACGAGCTCCCGGGAGCCTGGCTGCCGGGTGGGCGCGTGGGGCCTGCGCGGGCGCGGCTGGAGGTCCGCGCGCCCTCGTGGATCCCGCTGACCGAGGCCGCGCTGATCGGCACCGCGGGGGAAACGCTCTACGCGTGGACCCTGCCCGATGAAGGCAGCGCCGAAGTCAGCAGCGCAAGACTACGGGCGCAGGTCCTGGTGCCGCGGTCGGGCTGGCTGCTTGCGATGTGCACCGGAGACGCCGCACCGCCACACCTGGATGAACCCGCCTGGGCGATCACCAGCCCGATCTGGCTGGAGCGTCGCTGAGAGCGGTCGCTCAGACCGAGCTGGTCAGCTGCTGCATGCTCAGCTCCATGAAGCGATCGTGCAGGGGGGTGAGCAGGCCACCCATCGCGCCCTCGACGATGCGATCGAGCTGGTAGACGGTGAGGCCGATGCGGTGATCGGTCACGCGGTTCTGGGGGTAGTTGTAGGTGCGGATGCGCTCGGAGCGATCGCCGCTGCCCACCTGCGCCCGCCGCCGCTCCGCGGCTTCGGCGGAGGCCTCGGCCTGCTTCTTGTCGAGGATGCGAGTCCGCAGCACCTTCATGGCCTTGGCCTTGTTCTTGTGCTGGGACTTCTCGTCCTGACAGCTCACCACGATGCCGGTGGGCAGGTGGGTGATGCGCACCGCGGAGTCGGTGGTGTTCACCGACTGACCGCCCGGCCCCGATGAGCGGAACCGCTCGATCCGCAGGTCCGCCTCCTGGATGTCCACGTCGATCGGCTCCGCGACCGGCATGATGGCGACGGTCGCGGCGGAGGTGTGCAAGCGCCCCTGGGTCTCGGTGAGCGGCACACGCTGCACCCGATGCACCCCGGACTCATGGCGAAGCTGGGTGTAGCTGTCGCTGCCGCGGATCTGGCAGATGATCTCCTTGAAGCCCAGCGCGGCGCGGCCGGCCGAGCCCCCCACGTTGATCTGGGAAGAGCTGATGACCTCCAGCTTCCAGCGGCGCTCCTCGGCGTAGCGCTGGTACATCCGGAACAGGTCGGCCGCGAACAGCGCCGCCTCGCTGCCCCCTGTTCCCGCGCGGATCTCCACCATGATGTCCCGCCCCTCGAAGGGGTCCGGGGGGAGCAGCGCCTCGCGCAGCGACGCCTCCAGCGCGGGGATGCGCGCGCGCAGGTCCTCCAGCTCCATCCGCGCCATCTCTGCCATCTCCGGATCGGAGAGCATCTCCTCGGCGTCGCCGATCTCTTCTCGCGTGCGGCTGAGCGCGTCCCACCGCTCCACCACCGGCTGGAGATGGGCCCGCTCTCGCGTCAGGTCCCGCAGACGCGTGCGATTTCGCAGCACCGTGGGGTCGCTGAGGAGGGTGTCCACCTCGGCCAGACGTGCCGACGCCTCGACCAGGTTCTTGAACATCTCGTCGCTCCTGAGGTGCGGCCGGAAGTAGCCGCGCCGCGTTCTGAATTCGGACGGGCCCCCGTGCCTGGCTCGCTTCCCCGCGGAGCGAGGGAGCGATCAGGCCGTCAGATCCTTCCGCTCGAGCGCCGGTGGATCGACGCTCCGGAGCACGCCGGAGCCGGACGGCCCCTCGCCCAGATAGGCCACGATCTCGGCCGGGTCAACCCGCTCTTCAGGTGCGAAGCGCGCGTGGAGGCGCCGCAGGACCTCCTGCCGAGTGCCATCGAGATACTCCACGGGCCCCCTGATGAAGCTCTCGGCTGGGCAGAGAGTCGGGAGATTGGAGCCTGCGGCGGACACACCGAGCTGAAGCTCGACGTTGCTGGCCTCGGAGATCGCTTCGATGGCCGCGCGATCTGCCGCGATGGAGGTGCCGGTCAACAGCGAACCGAGGATCGTGAGGCTTCCTCCTTCCTCGAGACACCGACCAGCGCCGAAGAACTGACGGAGGCGACGCGCGGCAGCGGGATCGACCGCGCCGGGCGGCCGGGGACCGCTCGATGCCGCGGCGTCAGCGGCGCGGGCGAGCCGAGAGAGAGAGTCGACAACGAGCAAGACGTCGCGCCCCTGCTCGACGAGGCGGCGCGCGCGCTCCAGGGCCATCTCGGCGAGCTGGACGTGGCGCTCAGCGGACTCATCGAGGAAGGACGCGACCACGCTGGCCTCGGGGATCTCCCGACAGACCGTGGTGACCCGCTCAGGGCGCTCGTCCAGCAGCACGACGAAGACATCCAGCGACGCGACCAGAGATGCTTGAACCACCTCGATCAAGAGGTTCGTGCAGCCAGAGCGATCGGGGCCCTTGATCGCCACACGCTGCCCGGCCGCCAGCGGAGCCCAGTGCTGCAAGGCCGAGAGCAGCGGGCCCCCCAGCAAGGAGAGCTCGCGGGTAGGCAGCACAGGCGTGAGGTTGTTGATGCTGGTCTTGTCCCGCTCCACCTCGGGCGCGCGACGGTTGATGGACTCGATCATGCGCATCGCGAAGTAGCGCTCGTTGTCCTTCGGCGGACGAACACGCCCCCGTACGCGATCTCCGGTCCGGAGATTGAACAGGCGGATCTGGGAGGGAGAGACGTAGATGTCCGCGGGACCGGGCATGTAGTGGCTCTCGGGAGAGCGGAGGAAGCCGAACCCGTCCGAGAGGGTCTCGAGCACTCCTTCGCCCGTGGCCACGCCGTCCCGCGAGCGCCTACGCCCGATCTCGAAGACCATCTCGGCGCGCCGGAGCCCGGCCGCGTTGTCCACACCAAGCGCGCGCGCCTCGCGAATCAGCGCGGCGATCGGCTGCTGGTGGAGGAGCTGCAGATCAAGTGTCATGATGGTGATGGGTCCCAGCCACGCCTTTGATTGTTGAGCGCGATTATCGAGGCCAGGGTCGCACGCTGTCAATGCGGATCTCCTGGGACCACCCACCCCCATAATGATGGGAATTGACTTTCCCATCTGGTCGGTTCGATCCCCCCAGCCGGGAATGCTGATGGTGCCTCACGGCTGACAGCAATCCCGCCCCGTCATGGGAGGTCACGTATACCTTCATTCACGTGCCATCTCGCGATAACCACCGTTCTACCGTCAAATTCAACCTGGCACGCATCCTGCATATTGGTGTGGTGTCGCCGGGATGACCGGACAGACATCGGAGAAGCGCACAGTTTCTCGTGCTCTTTGACGTACTATCTTCAAGTGGATGACCAACCCCGTGTTGGTGTCGCACCGCTCACCCCACCAGGGGAGCCTTCAGCAGCTCGCTGCTCGGGGTCTTCCTCGGTGTCTGAGCATCTCGTGTCGGGGCAGCCGCCTCGCGCAGGATCGCAACGAACTCCTTCGGCCATCAGGTCGTCAGGGGTGATGAGCAGCGACCTCCTATCGGACTGGCACTCGAGCACACCGCCTCTGGCGGCGCGCTGGAGACGCCGGATGTCGTCAGCCGCTGACAACAATTCCCGAGCCACCCAAGCGGTGTCGGGAGCGACCCTCGGGTCCGCTCTCTTCGACGCGTGCGCTGGTGCAGCAACGCCCTCCGGGGCGCGAACGCGGGGATGCGCGGTCTGCGGACCCCGACCTCTGGTCGGGAGACAGGCAGCCGGTGGTGCCCTCAGGGGCACACCGCGCGGCTTCGGCCGCACTGGTAAGCACAGCCGATCTGGCAACGCCACGAGAAGTCACTTCACATCGCTGGACCGTTAGGGAGCGGCGGGTGTCGACTCACGCCGACGCCGTCACCACTCCCAAGGGTTCGGGCAGGCTCGCTTCGCCTGGGCGGCGGGACGGTCAATGCAATCAGGGCTTTGCTCTGGCCGCTTTGGTCTCTCCGCAGCTCGGAACGCAGCACACTGAGCACCCGGTTCTCTGGGGCTTGGTGCCTCGGTTCACCTGGTACTCGTTTCACCCAGTTCTCTGGGCGCACAGCAAACCTTCCATCTGGCTCGCCAGGTGTTTGGCCGGCTGCGCATCGTTTCCCTGGTTGCCTGAGGGTCGACCCGGTCGCAAGGTCCTGCTCACGGCCGCTCTGGCCCGTACGCTCGGCAGCTTCGGCAGTCGGGTAACCGGGTGGGCTCGGCCACCGGGCAGAGCCGTGGGCAACCACCATCTGGTGGCGGCATGTGAGGGTGAGGCCAACATGGTCCGATCCGCAGAACAGTCCTGGCAACGGGGCCCGACGCGGGTGAGCTGTGTGAAACCTCGTGCTGTGTTGAAACTCGTGTAGTATTGACGCAGCAGCTTTGAACACTCCGGTGTTGAAAACTGCAGCGCAGGACCACGCTTCTTTTTACCGCGGTAGCTTTTTCCAGGTCTCTTTTACCCTTGTTTCCTTGAGCCCAGCTGTGTTGAACACTCCGGTGTTGAGCGCGGTTGAGTTGAGGGCGACCCTGGTAGAAGGTCCCTGGTGAGAGTTCCATGGTGAAATGTCGATGTTTTTGACTCGGCAGACGGACCTGAACGGGGCTCGGGCGAGCAACAACCCAACTACACCCACAGCAGCAGTTTTCCTTCGGGAGCACTCGCGGCGGCTTTCGGGCCGACGAGGGAGCGACTGGAGCGGGAGCGTCGAATGGACTTCGGTCCTGGCTGGCGCACCGGCCGCCTCGCGCGGCGTCTTCCCACGCCGTGAATGTGCTGGGTAGCTGCACGGCCGTCGGTTGACCGCTTGAAGAAACAAAACCCAAGGGAGCATCGAGCGTCGGTTGGCGGCAACGTCAGCAGACGCAACGGACTCAAACATGGCGAAACACCCTGAGGTCTACGGTTGACCTCCCGGAGAGGCGCGAAAGCACTCCCCGAGAGTTCTCCTTCGAGGGCGAGAGGGTAAAGTCATCACGGAACCGATGGTCGGAGTGGCGTCGACGAAGCAGTGCCTTCGTCGCGACAGAGTCGATCGGTTCTCAGTGGGGACGCTCACGACGAACTGTGTCGAAGCTGTCAGCTTGGGGCTGCGGGGATTCCATACCTGCTTGAGCGCTTGCGTTCAGGCGGTGGTCGCTGAACCCTGCTTGAGCGCTTGCGCTTGAGCGGTGGCGAAGGACTCTTTGAAATACCCTGTGGGAGGATCTATGGAAGGATCTGTGGAAGGTTCTGGGGACCAATCCGTGGAAGCCTCCGTGGAAGACTCTGTCCGAACGCTTGCGTTCGGGCGTTGGAGTCGACCGCTGGAGAGGACTACTGGGGAGGACACCGGGGAGGACCATAGGAATCGGCCATCAGGGACGACCACGGGGGAGGACATGGAGGTCTGACCAATGATGGATGAACACTGGAGCATGAACCCGTTCGAGCGCTTGCGCTCGGGCATGGAGCATGAACCGCGTAGCCCACGGCAGGCGACGGCGACATGAAACGGCCATGCGGCTGGCCAGCCGCGGAACCAGCGTTGTCGGGTCGGCCTCGTGTCACCTCTGCTCAAACCGTGCGTCTGCATCAAAGCAGCCTGCACCATCCACGCGACGGTTCACCGTCGAGTTGGTGGGGCTGGCAGCCGAGATGTGGTCTGTCGGGGCGAAAGAAGGTACGCGCGGCAGCTCAGGCGTTCACATCGGCTTTCGCTGATGAGCGCTGTGGTTGAGGGAAAAGCTTCGAAGGGTCTTGCGCTGCTGGGGATGAACACCCAGGTATCGCGCTGGTTCGCCCACCTCTCTGGAGGCGGTCGCCCAGAGCAATGCCTGCTGCTCTGAAACGCGGCGAACCCTATGACCGGCTGCAGGGTGCAACAAACCTGCAGCGAGGTGCGCGGAGTAAACCGCCGAAGTCGGGAGGAACGACACGGGCGGAACGCGCGCAGTGGCTGGTTGCCATTGCGACGAAGGGACAGTGAGCGCTGGCCGTCAGGCTGAGCGAACTGTACCGGGAGTGGACGCACACCTCGATCGTCGGTGGAAGGGCATCTTTGACAGTTTGGAGATCGTGACTACACCGCGAACGAGCGGGGCCAGGCAGGTCGAGCGTAAGCTCGGACAGCCGAAGCCCGGCGAGATCACGGTAGATGCTCACCTCGGTGTTGCACCCGGCGTGAAACCAAGCGCGAGAAGAAGCGCGAGGTACGACGGCGGCGGTTTTTTCCGTCGCGAGTGGCAGAGAGCGTTCGCTTGAGCCGAGAGTCAGCGACGGTCCAGAGGCATCGCCCTCTTCAGGGGACTTCCCGTCAGGGATTTCTTCAGCAGAGAGCAGGCTTCGGTTCCATCACAGACAATCGAAATCAAGAGACGCGGCGAAGGCCAACGAGTCGCCTCACTACCCATGCAGAAGATCAACGCAAACCAGTGAAGATCCACGCACGGCGTATCTCGAGCCCTTCCCACGCTTCGGCCGCCTGATCGGCTTCGATCCGGGCCCGTTCGGAGCTGATCGCAACAGGAAGCGCCCGGCTACACACCGATCTCCCAACCGTCAGTCTGCCGGTCCCCCGGCGTCATCCCAGAGAGCCCGACCTCACGGTCGGGCTCTCGTCGTTGGATCGCCCCCGATCTTCCAAGCACATCTCCCAAGCACATCTTCCAAGCACGGCGATCCCCATCGCGCGAGGTCATCCAGGACTTCACGGCTGTCAGCCCCTTGGACGGAGCCGCGAACGCCGCGCTACACTGCAAGCGGAGGAACCCATGAAGCTCTCTGATCTGCTGCGTGTCTCGATGCTCCTGTTCGCTACCGCCTGCGGCGAAGACGGCTCATCTGACGATGATAACGACGACGACGGGCTCGGTGGTGGCTTCGGCACGACCATGTCCAGCACCAGCGGGGGGAGCTCAGGAGGCAGCACCGGATCTGGAAGCTCTGGAGGCTCAACCGGTGGCACGACGGGTGATGCCCCCACGATCGTCGACGCCGACGCCTGGTGCTACCAGCACAAGACGGGCGAGAAATTCTACCAGTGGGCCCTCAACGCCACGGTAAGCGACCCCCAGGGCGCCGACACCATCCCCGGCCTGTTGAGCGACGCGGTGACCGTGCTGTTCAACGGCAGCGCCGTCGCCAGCTACCCCATCACATGCAGCGACGACGGAGACTGTTTCGGTTCGTTCAACGAGACCGACGACGGCATCGCCTGCCAGAGCGCCAGCTCCTACACCATCCAGTTCGTCATCGTAGATGAAGACGACAACGCGTCGGAGCCCTACGAGGTCGAGGGGCGCGAGGGGAGCAGCGCCGCCGGCTGAAGCAGATCAGACGGGCCAGAATCAAATCAAGAAGTAGCGGGGGGGGATGACACGAGACGCCCCGACGCGAACCCGCTCGCCCATCACTGCCGTGATGGCCTCCTGGATGTCGCCTTCGCTGAGCACGGTTGCCAGCTCCAGCGCGAGGCACTGTGCGATGCCCGGGATGTTCTTCTGACCGACCGCGCGACTGACCACGCCGGGAAAGCGCTCGACCACCGGGCCCTGAATGGCGCGCACGAACCCCGCGAACGCGCGGTCCTCTGAGGCGACCACCAGCCGCCTGGTCCGCTCGACGCTCGCGAACACCGTCTCCAGATCTGGAGGGACCAGCGTTCGGAGATCGATCACTTCCACCGTGATCCCTTCGGCAGCGAGCTTCTCCGCCACGTTCATCGACTTCCAGACCGCGCGCCCCCAGCAGACGAGGGTGACGTCGTCTCCCTCGCGGCGCACGCAGGCCGACTGGAAGGGCACGCGCAGGTCAGGATCGATGGTGGGGATCCCACCGCGCATCAGGTCCTTGCGCATAGCCAGGATCTCCGCCTTGTCGGTCGGCTCCCCCGGAAAAGCCGGACCGAGCGACTGCCGGTACATCCACTTCGGCTCCAGCACCACCACCGGCCCCCGGTACTCCGCAGCGGTCATCAGCAGGCCGTAGGCGTCCCAGCTCGTGGCGGGCATCACGATCACCAGACCGGGGATCGAAGAGAAATACCCATCCAGGCTCATCGAGTGGTACACCGCTCCGCCGCCGAACGGGTCGACCGGCGTGCGCAGCACCGTCGCAAAGTTGCTGCCGCCGTTGGTCGTCCAGTACAGGTTGCCCATGTGGACGAGCCAGTGGAAGGCGTTGAGCGAGTAGTCGCCGAACTGCACCTCCGGCAGCGCCAACAGATCGGGGTGGAGCCCCGCGCCGCAGGCCGTCCCCAGGATCAGCGGCTCGTTGAGCGGCGCATCGATGATGCGCTCGGGGTGCCGAGCGTGCAGCCCCGCCGTCGCCTGCATCACCCCACCCAGCCTGGCGACGTCCTGCCCCCAGATGATGCCGTTGTGGCGCGTGAGGATGTGATCGAGCGCCGCGCGGATGGCGCCCGCATAGGTGATCTGGGTTGCTCCGCTCGTGTTTCGCTCGCTCACCTGCGGGAACGGCGCGTGGATGTGCTCATGGATCGACGCGAGCGGCGGCTCCGGCTCGGCCTTCACCGAGGTGATCAGCGCCTGCACCTCCACGTCTTCCTTCTGCATCACCGCGCCGAGGTCGTGGTGAACGAAGAAGTCGCGGCCCTGCCGCCCGGGGACGCGCCGCAGCACGTCGGCAGCGCCCAGCACGCCGCGCTCCACCAGCGCCTGTCCGAAGTGGATGAGCGGATCGTCCTGCTTCAGGTCGAACGTCATGTCGGCCGCGGAGCTGTGGCCGTTGAACCGCGGCAGATCGTGGACGTGGAGCAGCAGCGGGACCTGCTCCTGCTGCACGCGCTGCGCGGCCTCGAGGGTGGTGTAGTAGACGTCCCAGAAGTCGCGGCCGTCACAGGCCATGTGAAGGACGTCGAACCCCGCAGCGTACGACTCGAACGACTTGATCCCGCGTCCGGACTCCGGACCTGTGCTGATCGCGATCGAGTTGTCGGTGACCATGACGATCAGGGGGAGCTTCCACACGCTCGCCGCGTTCATCGTGTCGTGGAGGTCACCCTCCGCCGTGGTGCCGTCTCCGATGATGCCGATAGCCACGCCGTCGTGGACCCCCCGATGCCGGAAGCCCATCGCGTAGCCTGCGGCCTTTCCGAGCTGCATCCCCACCGGGCTCTGCACCGGCAGGATCCCCACCTCCGGCAGACTCAGGTGGTAGACCATCTGCCGACCGCGGCTCATCGGGTCGGTGTCGCGGGAGAATTGCTGACGCAGCACATCCCGGGTGAAGCCCTCCCGCCCGTTGAGCGCGCACCACATCGCGCACATCGCCCCGGAGCGGTAGTGCGGCACCAGGCCGAAGCGGGACGGGTCACTCACCACCTTCGACAGCGCCAGCGCGGTGGCGACGCCGTGGACCTCCTCCCCCGGCCCCCAGATGGCGAATTTCACCTCACCCCGGCTCGCCATCCGCACGATGTGCTCCTCGAGGGAGCGGGAGCGCGCGGCGACGCGGTACGCCGCGAGCAGATCGCTGGCGGCAGGCTCGGTGAGGTTTCGGGGGGACGGATCGCGTCGGTTCATTCCGGTCTCCTGGGGGGGCTCCCTAACCCGCCTCAGATGCCCCCCTCTCAGAGGGTAGTCGAAGGGTAATAGACTTACTGAATGTCTCGCCCCATCATACT